>SFMU01000068.1 GCA_004552965.1 Bacteroidales bacterium
CAAGGGTAGCGTCGGCAGCGTGCAGAAATATGACATCGCCACGAAAGTGCTCAGCTACGATTGGAAGTACGGCAGCAGGAAATCGGACTACAGTTCGGACGAAGGCTACCGTTTCGCAATGAAGCAGCTGTTCTCCATGGGCAAGATCAGCTTTTCCGCCGACGGTTCTGAATATGCCGGGCAGAACCTGCACAGCGTCAAGATGCAGGTTGTGGCAGCTGATGGCTCTGTGAGAAGGATCAACGGCCAGTTCACGTTCGATGCGACGACTGGCAGCTACACTATGACCGGTGACGCGCAGGACGGAACCGACAATGTGATAACGCTTGAGATGGAGGGCTCTCCGGCGCTCTCTGCAGGGCGTACGTACACTGCTTTCATTACCTTGATTCCTGATGTCAAGGCGGGCGATACCCTTGTCCTGACATTCAACCTGTCGGATTGTTCAGTGCAGTTCAAGGTGAAGTTCCAGCGCGAGCTGCAGCAGGGATTCATTTACGATTTCCCTATGTCCTTCACCTCCCTGGCAGCGAAGATGGCGGAACAGTTCGGCGAGACCCCGACGGTCACCTCATTGCCTACACTTTCCGCACTGAAGTTCACCGTCGCTGACAATAAAGGTAAACTCCTTGACAAGCAGCTTGTTACGACCACTTCATCATCAAGTTACTCATCTTCATTCAAGACTGTTACCGAGCACATTGCCACAATCGATGGCACCAACGTCAGCCTTGTCATCCCTTACCTGTACAACTTCAATCTTGTGCCTCAGTTCACGGCAACCGAAGGTGCTGAAGTGGCTGTTGACGGCACGACGCTGGAAAGCGGAAAGACCGAGGTGGATTGGTCGCACGCGTCCTCTCTCACAGTCACAAAGGACGGACTTACAAGGACTTACGACGTTGCCATCCGTAACACCGGACTGCCTGTTGTGGTGATACAGCAGAGCGGCAGCGGGGATTTCAGCGAGAAATACAATGGCGGATTGAACATCGGAAACTCTAACATCGGCGGCACACTGCTGAACCAGTTCGTGGACTTCATGGTCCGCGGCAAGGACACCGACTGGGTCGAGGACGACAAGATGACCGTCTACAACGCTGACGGAAGCGTGAATATGGTGACCACCAACTGCGGCGTCAGACTCCGTGGCAACTCTACACAGAAACTTCCGAAGAAGCCGTTCGCAGTCAAGCTGACCGCCAAGCAGCCGATTCTCGGAATGCCGACCCACAAGCGCTGGTGCCTGCTGGCCAACTGGCTGGACCGCTCGATGATTCGCAATCTTGTCGGATTCGAGGCTGCAAAGGCCACTACAAGGGCCTGGAAGGCAGGCGGCATCGACGAGGGCATGATCTGGAATCCTTCCGGCAAGAGCGTAGAGCTTGTGATTGACGGCCGCCACGTGGGCAACTACCTGCTCTGCGAACAGATAAAGATCGGCAGCAAGCGACTGAATATCAACGATCCTTACGAAGACCTGCTAGCCGACGGCAAGAGCTCCAACTTTGAGGACTGTGGCTATCTGGTCGAGTTCGACGTCATGCAGGACGAGAACTACAAGGGAGTCACTAACCGCGGCATCACCTGGCAGCTGAAGGACGATGTACTTCCGGACTCATATTCAACGCAGATCAGTAAGAAGATCCAGGCTATCGAGGACGCAATCAAGAGTGGCGATTTCGCTGCATATTCACAGCTTATCGACATTCCTTCGTTCATCGACCAGTGGTTCGTAGTCGAGCTTGCGATGAACAGGGAATATACCGAGCCGAGGTCGCTCTATTCTTACTATGACGGCGGAAATGACAAGCTCCACGCCGGTCCGGTGTGGGACTTCGACCGCGGAACGTTCCAGAATCCGACCGAGGCGCAGAAGATGGGCTCAAGCAGAGTCAAGTCCTATGATGCATTCCTTAGTGCTTCTTCGAAGGTCAGCAAGTCCGGCGGCTACAAGGAGAACCAGCAGCCGTGCCTGTGGTACCCGCTGCTGATGAACGACCCTGAATTCGTGACCATGGTCAAGGCTCGCTGGGAGGCAATTTATCCTTACCTTCTTGGCGTGGTGGATTACATCCGCGAATATGCCGCCGAGAATGCCCTTTCCTGGGAATATGAGAGCACGATGTGGCCGGGAACCGCGTCGGCGCTCAACGCCGGCTATCCGAGCGGATTCTCTGATTTCGCCGGAGACGAGAACCTGACGAGCTACGAGGCTGTGATCCAGAACTTTATCGAATGCTATCTGGCTCGCCTTGACGGCATGAACACCCTCATCAACCAGGCTTCGGCAGAGAACGTCTTTGCGGTCAACGAGACGACGTTCTAGGATTTCTTGATCCTTATGTCCCGGAATATTCAAACTATTTCGTATATTAGCGGATATCGCTGAAATAAAAAATCTAACTGCATGAAACTGACCAAAAGAAACAAAGGAGACTTTGCCAGCAACTGGATGATAATGTTGCTGGACGTCGGCCTGTCAGGGATAGCCTCCCTCGTCGCGATCCTGCTGATGAGATGGATGTCCGAACCTTTCTTCGGATTCCAGAGGTTCACCCTGATCTGGCTGATGTTCTCTGTACTCGGTTCCGTCATCGGATTCTACCTGACCAAGACTTACAAGATCGTCATCAGGTACTTCAATTTCAATGACACTTCGGCCCTCGTCAAGGCGACTCTCATCAAGGAGCTGCTCATGGGGGCATGCATCCTGTTCAATCTCGTGGGCAGCGGCCACGTTAGGCTCGACATTCTGACCCTGGTGTTGGATGCCCTCTTTACGGTCTTCGTCCTCGTCATCGTGAGGGTCGTGATGATCAAGATTCTCAAGACGAACTCGATGAGTATCGAGGAAAGCGTCGAAAGGCTCCGGGTGATTGTCTACGGCACAAGCGTGAAGGCGATCGCGATGGTGGACCGTCTCGACGAGTCGCCTCACTACGACATCATCGGCTTCCTCTCTGACAATCCTGCAACTGATGGACAGATCATCAACGGTCGGCGAGTCTTCGCCTACAAGGACAAAGCCGAGCTTGCGATCCTCAAGGAGCAGCAGGGCATCGAATGCATACTCTACGCCAACGAGGACAAGGACGCGATCCAGAACCACGACCTGAGCGAGCTCTGGCTCGAGCTCGGGATCCACATCCTGGTGGCCCCGAAGATCGAAGACGTGAAGTTCGGCAACATGAAGCAGCAGGCGGTGAGGGAACTGACCGGCGAGAGTGAATATATCGCTGACGGCATGGGCAAGTTCGGCCGTGTCTTCAAGAGGTGTGTCGACTTTGTCATCTCGTCCATCTGCCTGGTTGTTTTTTCCCCTCTCTTCCTGATAGTCTATCTTGCCATCAAGATTGAAGACGGCGGTCCGGCCATCTACAGTCAGGAGAGAATCGGACGGTTCGGAAGGCCTTTCAGGATCTACAAGTTCAGGTCGATGCGTACCGATGCCGAAAAAGACGGTCCTGCGCTCTTCTCCGGCGAGAATGATCCTCGGCTCACAAAGGTCGGAAAGTTCATCAGGGAGCATCATCTCGACGAGTTGCCTCAGCTGTTCAATGTCTTCAAGGGTGACATGGCCTTCATCGGCCCCCGCCCCGAGAGGCAGTACTTCATCGAGCAGATCGTCGAAGTGGACCCGCGCTACTACTACCTTTTCCAGATCCGTCCCGGCGTCACCTCCTATGCCACTCTCTTCAACGGCTACACCGACACCATCGAGAAGATGGTCAGGAGACTCAAATACGATCTTTACTATCTCCGCCACCGCTCTATCCTGTTCGATGCGAAGATCCTCTTCATGACCTTCTGCAGCATCGCCTTTGGTAAGAAGTTCTAGAGGGAGGGGAGGAGGAGGATATTCCGAAAACAGTTCCGATGAGCAGCCAGTCCGAAAACAACAAACGCATAGCGAAGAACACCCTGATGCTTTACGTCAGGATGCTTTTCAGCATGGTCGTTTCGCTGTATACTTCGAGGGTTGTGCTGCAGACTCTCGGAGTGGAGGATTACGGAATATTCAATGTTGTCGGTGGCATCATCACGATGTTCACCTTCATCAACAACTCCATGGCTTCTTCCACGCAGCGATACCTCAATTATGAATTGGCCAGAGGAGATGAACAGAAACTTAGGAGCGTATTCAGCACAGCCCTTCAGATCCATTGCCTCATTGCGCTGCTGATCATTGTGTTGGGAGAAACTGTCGGTCTCTGGTTCCTGATGGAGAAGCTGGTTATCCCGGAGTCGAGGATGACTGCCGCAATGTGGGTCTACCAATGTTCGGTTCTGACTTGTGCAGTCGGGCTAATCTCTGTTCCGTACAATGCCGTTATCATAGCCCACGAGAGGATGTCTGCCTTTGCCTACATCTCGATTCTCGAAGTCTGTTTGAAACTTGTCATAGTCTTTCTCCTCGTCATTTCTCCTATCGACAGGCTGATAACCTATGCACTTCTTTTCCTTGCCGTCCAGTTGCTGATCCGGTTCATCTATACTAAGTACTGCCATAAGCATTTCGAGGAGTCCCATCTGGACATGAAGGTCGACAAGCCTTTGCTGAAAGAGATGTCCAGTTTTGCAGGCTGGAGTTTTTTCGGAAACCTGGCTGCCATTCTTTACACGCAGGGCCTCAATATGATGCTCAACATATTCTTCGGCCCCATTGTCAATGCCGCCCGGGGAATTGCCGTTCAAGTGCAGTCCGCCGTCCAGCAGTTCGTCGGAGGTTTCCAGACTGCGCTCAATCCTCAGATCACGAAAAATTTTGCCGTCGGCGATCTGCATCAGATGCATAACCTGATGTTCAGAAGCGCGCGCTTTTCCTTTCTGTTGCTCTTCTTCCTGTCATTGCCCGTCCTTCTGGAAACAGATTTCCTTCTGGACGTCTGGCTTAAAGAGGTTCCGGACAATGCAGTAATTTTCACGCAGATAATGATCTGCATCTCCCTGATCTACACAACGGCAAATCCTTGTGTGATTGCAAACCAGGCAACTGGTAGGGTCAAGGTGTACCAGATTGTCGTCGGAAGCATCCTGCTTTCCATCCTTCCGATCTCGTATGTGGTTCTGAAACTTGGCGCTCCGGCATATTCAGTCTTCATCGTTCACTTTTGCGTGGAAGCCGTTGCCCAGTTCTTCAGGATGTTCATGCTCAGGAAACTGATCGACCTTCCGGTCTGGCAGTATTTCAGGAACATTTACCTTCCTGTTGCGGGTACAGTCGTCGTGTCGGTTGTCCTTCCGCTTATAGTCCATCTTCAGATGGAAGAAGGCTGGCTGAGGTTCATTGCCGTGGGTTTCACCTGTGTGGCTTCCGTGGGACTTTGTGCATTCTTCATCGGAATGACGAAAAATGAGAGGTTTTTTATCAGGGACAAGGCTCTCCGGGTTATCAGGCTGAGGAAATGATACATATTGCCGATAAACATAATTGCTGCGGCTGCAGCGCATGCGCTTCTGTCTGTCCCCGTGGATGTATCTCCATGAAGGCAGACAGCGAGGGTTTCCTTTACCCTGAAGCCGATGAGCGGACTTGCATCGATTGCGGCTTGTGCGAAAAGGTCTGCAACGAACTCCATCCTTTTGGCAGAATCGAACCGCTGAAGGTGCTTGCCGCAGTGAACAGGGATGAGGCCGTGCGGATGAAATCTTCTTCCGGAGGCCTTTTCCATCTGCTTGCGCAGCGAACGATAGAGGAGGGGGGAGTTGTCTTCGGAGCCAGATTCGACAGCGACTGGCAGGTCCTTATCGATTATACCGACACCATGGAGGGCGTGAAGGCCTTCATGGGTAGCAAATATGTTCAGGCTCGCATTGCGGACTCTTACAAAGATGCTAAACGCTTCCTTTCGGAAGGACGGAAAGTCCTTTTCTCGGGTACTCCTTGCCAGATTGCTGGTCTGCATCAGTTCCTCCGCAGGGAATATGCCAATCTCCTGACCGTCGACATTGTCTGCCACGGTACTCCGAGTCCGAAGGTGTGGGGCCTCTATCTGGAGGAGAAGAGAAAGGGAGGAAAGGTGATTCGCGATGTCGTTTTCCGGGATAAGTCCTGTAGTTGGAAAGACTACAACATCTCTTTCACTCTTGATGACGGGAACAGTCTGCGCACTGAACGTACCGAGTACTGGAAGGATTTGTACATGAAGGCGTTTGTCGGAGACGTTACCTTGAGACCTTCGTGTTATGCGTGTAAAGCGAAGGACTGCAGCAGCAGGAGTGATCTCACTCTGGCTGATTTCTGGGGGATCCGGACAATCTTCCCGGAAATGGATGATGACAAGGGAACCAGCCTTCTGATCATCCATTCGGCCAAGGGAGAAGATGCTTTGGACTATTCAAAGTTCGACTGCAAGGAAACTTCCTACGGTCTTCTGAGGCCTTTGAATCCTTCCTGCTTCCAGTCCTCGGCAGAACCTGCGAAGAGAGAATGGTTCTTCGCTAACCTTGAGAAGAAAAGAGTGTCAAAACTGCTTTCCAAATCTATGAGGCCGAAATTTGTACAACGGTTGAGAAGGCTGGCATCCGGCGTTTATCATCGTATTAAAAAAGTTCTGAGCTGACATGAAAATTGCCATTCTTACACTTGACCTCCAGACTAACTTTGGAGGGATATTGCAGGCCTATGCTCTCCAGACCGTACTTGAGCGGATGGGACACGAGGTGACGCATCTTCAGGCAAAGGTCGAGTATCCTCCTCTCCACAATCCGGTCGTCATGCCTCTTGTGTGGTGTAAGAGGCTGTATAGGAAGTATTTTCAGGGGGATAGCGAGTTGCCGGTTTTTGAGAATCCTTACAAGTGGGCAAGGAAAAACACTGACAGGTTCATCTCGAACAACCTCAATTGCCGTTTCCTGGCACCGGAGGAATGGAACGATGGTCTTGCTAAGGAGTATGATGCATTTGTGGTGGGAAGCGACCAGGTCTGGCGACCAATTTATACCCCGGACATTACGAGATTCTTTACCGCCTTTCTGGGGCATTCGGATATTCGCAGAATTGCGTACGCGGCCTCCTTTGGAGTGGATGTAAATGAGTTTTCTAAAGAGCAGATAGCTTGCGGCAGGGAATACCTCAAGTTGTTTTCAGCCATCTCAGTCAGGGAAGAATCCGGCATCAGGATGTGTAAGGAACTGTTCGATGCCCAGGCTTGCCAGGTGCTGGACCCGACAATGCTACTCCGCAGGGAGGATTATCAGCGTTTTGCCTCGACTGCACCGCAATCTCCTGGAAATCTGATGGTATATGTGCTCGACCGGACGGAAGAAAAGGATGCCTTTATCGCCGAATTTGCAGAAAAACGTGGACTGGTTCCTTTTTATGCCAATTCCAAGGTTGAGACTTGGGATGTTGACATTCCTGCGGCAGAGCGCCTACAGCCTCCGCTCGAAACCTGGCTCAAAGGCTTTGCCGATGCAGAGTTTGTCCTGACAGACTCTTTCCACGCCTGTGTATTCAGCATTCTGTTTCACAAGCCTTTCGGGGTTTTCGTAAATCTAGAAAGGGGACTTTCGAGGATAGAGTCTTTGTTGCGGCCGTTGGGCTTGATGGACAGGTGTATAACCGATGCTCCGGTTGATCTGGACAGGTCTATTGACTGGAAGCTCATCGACAATGTCCTTATGCCAAAGGCCGAATCTTCACTGGAGTTTCTGAAACAGGGGCTGAATAGAATATAAATTTTTGAACAGTTTTGTATCCCTTAAAGGTAACTTGCTATATGTCAGATAGTTTGATTTCTGTAATAGTTCCGGTTTATAATTCCGAGCAGACCCTGCACCGCTGCATCGACAGCATACTTGGTCAAACATACAGGAACTTTGAGTTGCTCCTCATCAACGACGGCAGCAAGGACCGTTCCGGTGAGATTTGTGATGAATATGCCCGAAAGGACAGCCGCGTGAAAGTGTTTCACAAGGAGAACGGCGGAGTGAGTTCGGCGCGAAATGTAGGACTGGACAATGCGAGGGGAGAATGGGTGTCTTTTGTGGACAGTGATGATTA
>SFMU01000069.1 GCA_004552965.1 Bacteroidales bacterium
GTTTGAAACAATAACAACAATCACAGATATGAAGAACAAACTTCGCAGTTCAGTGACATTCGAAGGCAGGAGAATGGCCGGGGCCAGAGCGCTCTGGATGGCCAACGGGATGAAGCCGGAAATGGTCGGAAAGCCCGTGATCGCCATTGTCAACTCCTTTACCCAGTTCGTTCCCGGTCACACCCATCTGCATGAGGCCGGTCAGCTGGTCAAGAAAGAAATCGAGAAACTCGGCTGCTACGCCGCCGAGTTCAACACGATTGCGGTGGATGACGGCATTGCCATGGGACACGACGGCATGCTCTATTCCCTTCCTTCAAGAGATGTCATCGCCGACAGTGTGGAGTACATGGTCAATGCCCACAAGGCCGATGCGATGGTCTGCATCAGCAACTGCGACAAGATCACTCCCGGGATGCTGATGGCAGCGATGCGTCTGAATATTCCTGCAGTCTTCGTGTCCGGAGGTCCTATGGAGGCAGGCGTCTCCGGGAAGGAAAAGCTTGACCTCATCGATGCGATGGTCCGTTCCGCCGATTCTTCCGTCAGCGACGAGGATGTCGCAAGGATCGAGGCAGCCGCCTGCCCTACCTGCGGAAGCTGTTCCGGGATGTTCACCGCAAATTCGATGAACTGCCTGACCGAGGCCATCGGACTGTCTCTCCCCGGCAACGGAACAGTCGTTGCCACTCACAGGAACCGCAAGGCTCTCCTGACCGAAGCCGCCCGCCTGATTGTCAAGAATGCCTTCGCCTACTATGAGGATGGCGACAGCAGCGTGCTTCCTCGCAGCATCGCAACCCGCAAGGCCTTCCTCAATGCCATGACTCTGGACATTGCGATGGGCGGTTCCACCAACACCGTTCTCCATCTGCTGGCAGTCGCGCACGAGGCCGGTGTGGATTTCAGGATGTCCGACATCGACGCGCTTTCCAGAAAGGTTCCATGCATCTGCAAGGTTTCCCCTAACACTGCCAGATACCACATCCAGGATGTGAACCGTGCAGGAGGCATCATCTCGATACTCAAGCAGCTTGCCGACGCGTCCCTGATAGATGTTTCCGCAAAGAGGGTCGACGGAATGACCCTGAGGAGAGCGATCCGCAACTATGCCCTTGAAAGCGAGGCCTGTCTTGACAAGGCCAAAAGAATATATTCAAGCGCCCCTGCCGGCATCCGCACCACGAAGCTGGGCAGCCAGTCTTGCAGCTACACCGAGTTCGACACCGACAGGCAGAACGGCTGCATCAGGGACATCGCCCATGCCTACACCAAAGACGGCGGCCTGTCAGTCCTGAAGGGCAACATCGCCAAGGACGGCTGTGTCATCAAGACCGCCGGAGTGGATGAGTCCCTCTGGAAGTTCTCCGGACCGGCAAAGGTCTTCCACTCCCAGGAGGCTGCCTGCGACGGCATCCTTGACGGAAGCGTGAAGAGCGGAGACGTGGTGGTCATCGCCTATGAGGGTCCGAAGGGTGGACCGGGAATGCAGGAGATGCTCTATCCTACTTCCTACATCAAGTCCAGGCATCTGGGCAAGGAATGCGCGCTGATCACCGACGGACGTTTCAGCGGAGGTACTTCCGGTCTGAGCATCGGACACATTTCTCCGGAGGCTGCAGCCGGCGGCAACATCGGTCTGGTACGCGACGGGGACATCATCGAAATCGACATCCCTTCCCGTTCCATCAATGTCCGTCTTTCCGATGCCGAACTCGAGGGCAGGAGAAAGGAGGAACTGGCCAGGGGCAGCAAGGCCTTCACCCCGGAGCGCGACCGTCAGGTTTCCCAGAGTCTCCGGGCCTATGCTTCGATGGTCAGCTCGGCCGACAAGGGGGCTGTCAGGATCCTCAAGTAACAGGGATTCATTTCATCCGATCAGAATGAACACCATTAACAGATAGAACAAAAGAAATGAACGATTCTTCAAAGAAGATCACAGGCTCACAAGCTCTTCTGGATGCCCTGGTCGCCGAAGGTGTCGACACCATATTCGGTTATCCTGGCGGGGCGATCATGCCCGTCTATGACAAGCTGTATGACTATTCGGACCGGCTCCATCATATTCTTGTCCGCCACGAGCAGGGAGCTATCCATGCCGCCCAGGGCTATGCCAGGACGACCGGAAAGCCGGGTGTCGTCCTCGTGACTTCCGGTCCGGGAGCCACGAATGTCATCACCGGCATCACCGATGCGATGATGGATTCGACACCTGTCGTGGTGATTGCCGGCCAGGTAGCCGCTTCCGCACTCGGTACCGATGCCTTCCAGGAGACCGACCTGATCGGTCTTACGATGGCCATCACAAAATGGAACTACCAGATCCGCCGTCCGGAGGATGTCGAGTGGGCGGTTTCAAGGGCCTTCTACATTGCCTCCACCGGAAGGCCGGGCCCTGTGGTCCTGGACTTCACAAAGAACTCCCAGGTCGGTCTGACCGAATCCGCTTTCAAGATCTGCACTTCCATTGACAGCTACAACCCCGAGCCGTCATTCGCTGATGCCAAGATCGATGCGGCGGTCAGACTCATCGACTCTGCCGAAAAGCCTTTCGTTGTCTTCGGCCAGGGAGTCATCCTCGGCAATGCGGAAAAGGAACTCGCGGCCTTCCTCGACAAGGGAGGTATCCCTGCAGGTTCCACACTTCTCGGTCTGAGCGCCCTGCCTTCGGACAACCCTCATTTCAAGGGTATGATCGGAATGCACGGCAACGTTGCCCCGAACGTCAAGACCAACGAATGTGATGTGCTGATCGCAGTAGGAATGCGTTTCGACGACAGGGTCACCGGCACGGTCGAGACCTATGCCCGTCAGGCCAAGGTCATCCACATTGACATCGATGCTGCCGAGATCGGCAAGATCATCCCGGTCGAGGTGGGCATCCGCGGCAATGCGAAGAAGGTGCTCGAGGCCATCGTCAGGAAGATGAAGCCTGCATCCCACGACCAGTGGGAGGCCAGTTTCGAGGAGCCTTACAGAATTGAATATGAGAAAGTCATCAAGCCGGAAACCGATCCGGGCGAGGGCTTCATCAACATGGGTGAGGTAGTCCGCACCGTGGCTGAGGTCTCAGGAGGCGATGCCACCATCATTACCGATGTCGGTCAGAACCAGATGATCGGTGCCAGATATTCGAAATACACCAGGACCAGGAGCCTTCTTACTTCCGGTGGACTGGGTACTATGGGATTCGGTCTCCCTGCCGCCATCGGAGCCAAGGTGGCCGACCCTGGAAAGCAGGTGTGTCTTTTCGTCGGAGACGGCGGTCTGCAGATGAACATACAGGAATTCGGTACCATCATGCAGGAGCATCTCGGGGTGAAGATCGTGCTGATGAACAACAACTGGCTCGGCAATGTGCGCCAGTGGCAGGAGATGTTCTTCAATGAGAGATATTCGCAGACAAGGATGCTCAATCCTGACTACGAGGCCATCGCCGCCGCCTATGGCATCCGGTCACGCATCGTGGAGGACCGCAAGGATCTGGAGGATGCCGTCAGGGATATGTTCTCGGACGACAAGCCTTTCCTGCTCGAGGTCCGCGTGATCGAGGAAGAGATGGTGATGCCTATGGTCCCTCCGGGAAAGGGCATCGACCAGATCATGTTGAACAGAAATGAATGGTACGAGAATGGAAAATAAGGACATAAAGCTCTACACGGTGGTGATCTACACGCAGAACCAGACAGGTCTGCTCCAGCAGTTCACCAACATATTCACTCGCCACAATCTTGACATCTGGAGCCTGTTCGCTTCTCCTTCCGAGATCAGGGGATGCCACAAGCTTACCATAGAGACCAGGGGAGACGAGGCAAGGATCCGCCTTGCGGTGAAGCAGATTGAAAAGAAAATCGAGGTCATGCGTTCCTTCTATTATTGCGACGAAGACCTTGTCGCCAGCATCGGAAAGAACAAGCTTGGCGCAGAATGACAATGAAACTAACAAATTAAAAATTACTGATATTATGGCAAAGCTCAATTTCGGCGGCGTAGAAGAGACCGTCGTAACACGTGAAGAATTCACACTCGATCATGCTCGTGAGGTCCTCAAGGACGAAACCATCGCTGTCATCGGCTACGGTGTCCAGGGCCCTGGCCAGTCACTCAACCTCAAGGACAACGGCTTCAATGTCATCGTCGGACAGCGTCAGGGAAAGACCTTCGAGAAGGCTATCGCAGACGGCTGGGTTCCGGGCGAGACTCTCTTCGGAATCGAAGAGGCCTGCCAGAAGGCTTCCATCATCATGTGCCTCCTTTCGGATGCTGCTGTGATGAGCGTCTGGCCGACCATCAAGAAGTACCTCACTCCGGGCAAGGCTCTCTATTTCTCACATGGTTTCGCCATCACCTGGAATGACCGTACAGGCTGTGTTCCTCCATCCGACATCGATGTCATCATGGTCGCTCCGAAGGGTTCGGGAACTTCTCTCCGTACGATGTTCCTCGAGGGACGTGGCCTCAACTCTTCCTATGCAATCTATCAGGATGTGACCGGAAAGGCCTACGACCGCACAATCGCCCTCGGTATCGGTATCGGTTCCGGCTACCTCTTCGAGACCACTTTCCAGCGTGAGGCAACCTCTGACCTTACCGGTGAGCGCGGTTCCCTGATGGGCGCAATCCAGGGCCTTCTCCTGGCACAGTATGAGGTTCTCCGCGAGAACGGACACTCTCCATCCGAGGCCTTCAACGAGACAGTCGAGGAGCTTACCCAGTCCCTTATGCCTCTGTTCGCCCAGAAGGGTATGGACTGGATGTACGCCAACTGCTCCACCACTGCCCAGCGAGGTGCCCTCGACTGGATGGGACCTTTCCACGATGCCATCAAGCCGGTCATGCAGAAGCTCTATGACTCGGTAAAGAGCGGACACGAGGCTCAGATCAGCATCGATGCCAACAGCAAGCCTGACTACCGCGTCGGCCTCGAGGCAGAACTCAAGGCTCTCCGCGAAAGCGAGATGTGGCAGACAGCAGTCACAGTCAGAAAACTCCGCCCTGAGAACGACGACAAATAATGACTCCTGAAAAGGTTCTCATACTTGACACCACCCTCCGGGACGGTGAACAGACCGCCGGGGTCTCCTTCAATGCCGACGAGAAACTGACTCTTGCCAAGATTCTGCTGGAGGAACTGAAGGTCAACCGCATCGAGGTCTGTTCCGCCAGAGTCTCGGAAGGTGAGTTCCACATGCTTTCACGACTTTGCTCCTGGGCCGGAACCAGAGGTTACATCGACCGGGTCGAGGCCTTGGGCTTTGTCGACGGAGGCTTGTCCATCGACTGGATCTCCTCTGCCGGCGGCAAAGTGGTGAATCTCCTTGCCAAAGGTTCCCTGAGGCATCTTGAAGGGCAGCTCGGAAAGACTCCTGAGCAGCATGTGACGGAAATCCGGGACTGTATCTCCAAGGCTCAGGCCAAGGGGATGAGAATCAACCTCTACCTTGAGGACTGGTCCAACGGAATGATTTCTTCTCCGGACTATGTCTTCTTCATGATGGACAGTCTCAAGGATTCCGGAATAGAAAGGTTCATGCTCCCGGACACCCTCGGCATCCTCAATCCGACCCAGACTCGCGAGTTCTGCACAAGGATGGTGGAGAAATATCCAGGCTGCAGCTTCGACTTCCACGCCCACAATGACTATGATCTCGCGACAGCCAATGTCTTCGAGGCGGTGAGCTCCGGAATCAGCGGCATCCACACGACAGTCAACGGGCTGGGAGAGCGGGCCGGGAATATTCCTGTCTCCAGCGCCCTTGCCATCCTCAACGACCAGCTCCGCGTTCCGAATTCGCTGGACGAAGCCTCTCTGACCCGTGTCAGCCACTATGTGGAGACCATCTCCGGAATAAGGATTCCTGCCAACAAGCCGGTCATCGGAGCTAATGTCTTCACCCAGACGGCGGGCATCCATGCCGACGGCGACAAGAAGGCGGGTCTCTACGAGAATGCTCTCATCCCGGAGCGTTTCGGAAGGGTCCGTGAATATGCCCTCGGCAAGAACAGCGGGAAGGCCAGTGTCCTGAAGAATCTCGAGAAGTTCGGCATCCATCTGACGCCGGACCAGATGAAGAAGGTCACCGCCCGCGTTGTAGAACTCGGAGACAAGAAGGAGCAGGTGACTCCGGAAGACCTTCCGTTCATCATCGCGGATGTCCTCAAAAGCGGAGTCTCGACCACAAGGGACAACATCCATGTTGTCAACTACAATCTTTCCCTGGCCTACGGAATGCGTCCGGTAGCCTCCCTGAAGATCAACATCCACGGGCAGGACTACCAGGAAACCGCATCCGGAGACGGTGTCTATGACGCCTTCATGAAGGCTTTGTGGAAGATCTACGACAGGCTCGGTAAGAGTCATCCCCGCCTTGTGGACTACCAGATCACGATTCCTCCCGGAGGAAAGACCGATGCTCTCGTTGCCGCCACCATCTCCTGGAACAACAACGGACAGCTGCTCAAGACCCGGGGAATCGATTCGGATCAGAATGAGGCGGCAATCAAAGCCACCATCAAGATGCTCAATCTGATTGAAAACATTGAAATCAACGCAAAACAACAATAAGAAAATGGCAGAATTGGATTGGTCGAATCTCTCTTTCCAGTACAGGAAGACTGAAGCAATCATCGTCAGCTACTACAAGGACGGACAGTGGTCCCCTTTGGAAGCCACCAAGGATTTTGATTTTCACTTCAGCGCATTTGCCGGAGTGTTCCACTATGCTAACGCCTGTTTCGAGGGCCTGAAGGCCTTCCGCGGCGCGGACGGCAAGATCCGTCTCTTCCGTCCCGACGAAAATGCGAAAAGAATACGCCGCAGCGGCGGTCACCTCGACATGGCGGTTCCTTCAGAGGAAATGTTCATCGAAGCCTGCATGATGTGTGTCAGGGAGAACATCGAATATCTCCCTCCTTACGGCTACGGCGCTTCAATGTACCTCCGTCCGGTCCTCATCGGAATCAATCCGCAGTTGGGAATCGCCTCTTCGACCGAGGTGCTGTTCGCTGTGATGTGCGCTCCCGTGGGCACATATTCAGGAGCAAAGATTCTGACTCCGGGCACGGCTGTCCTTGCTAGGAACTACGACCGCGCCGCACCGAACGGAACCGGAGCCTTCAAGATTGCCGCCAACTACGCAACCTCTCTCCATCCTTACAACCTTGCCCACAGGCAGGGCTACAGGGAGCTCCTTTTCCTCGATCCTGCCACAAAGACCAGAATCGATGAGTTCGGTTCATCCAACTTCCTGGCGATCAAGGGCAACACCTATGTAACTCCGCTTTCTGACTCCGTCCTTCCTTCGATTACCAACAAGACCCTCCAGACCGTTGCCACCGATTTCGGAATGACGGTCGAAAAGAGAGCGGTTCCGGTTGAGGAGATAGCCGAGTTCGACGAGGTGAACGCCTGCGGAACGGCTGTTGTGATCACACCTGTCTGCTCGATCGACGACAAGCCGACCCTTGAGAGCACCGAGGTCACCAGGACCTACCACATTCCTTCAGGAGACGAGTGTGGAAAGGTCAGCCGCAAGCTGTATGACCGCATACGCGGCATCCAGGATGGTCTCGAGGAAGACACCCACGGATGGTGCTTCGAGCTTTAATCTCTCGGGGACATCACTTTTGAAAATCACCCTGGACCATTCAGACAGATTGGTTCAGGGTTTTTTATTGCGGATCAAGCGAATATTTCTCCGCCATCGGGTCGTCGGGCCGGTGACCGTCTGCGCGGCCTGCCCCGACATCTGAGCAAGGATGATCCTGGTTTTGAAAAACTTTGCAGTTTCGGTTGAACTTTGGCATTCATTTGGGACACTTGCAAACTTCCGTGGCATAATGTGACATAAACATATACTTGAAGGTAGGTTTGTGTATCAAAAGACCTTACCTTTGAAGTATGGAAGACA
>SFMU01000002.1 GCA_004552965.1 Bacteroidales bacterium
ACGAAATACCAGTCCGCGCCCCTGGTCCTGCGATGAAGCCAGTCGGTTTCCTCTCCTCTGCGGACATCTTCTTCATAGCCTTCACGGTGGAGGACTTCCACAATCGGAGTGTCGAGATAGACCCGGCCTTTGCCGACTTCGATGACATCGGATGAACCGTCCCCGTAGAGTTCCGCGAAGGACGCATTGAACTTGGCAGTGTCGTATCGGCGGAGCGTCGAGACGTCCCGAGGGCGGGTGGTGACGAGAATGGCTCCTTTCCGGACCATGGAAAGCATCTTCTCCAGAGTCTCAGGGGAGACCACGTCGGCTGATGGCCACCAGATTACTCCGTAGGCAAGACCTTCGGGTGTCACGACCTTGCCTCTCCGCACATCGAGCCTTGAGAGGAGGGCATCCTGGTTGCAGTAGTCATAGTTGAAACCGGGCATGTAGTCCGGGCGCTGGTCAGGTTTGTGGTCCATGTCGTCTCCCAGATACCACAGGACATCCATGGACGGCACTCCACGCTCGAGCATGTAGGTGCAGCGGGCGAGATATTCAGTGAACTGGGGCATGTATTTCCACCAGGTCTGTCCTCTGAGGAATGGAGTTCCTATACTGGATCCGAAAGAAGTGCCCGGCACCATGGTGTCGGCATTCGGATTATGGGTGTAGGTGTGGAAGACTTCGTGAGTTATGCCCTGGGCCATATGTCTGTTGGCATTCTCCTTCAGCTGCCGGAAATTCTCATCCCAGGTGAGCCAGAAGGAGGTGAAGGCTTCTGCCGAGACTCTTGTCTTGCCGTAGATGTGGCCGGCTGAGGCTGTAGGCCTGACCGGTTTGAAATTGATAGAGCCGACAGAACTCTCGGAGTTGGAGTGATGCCAGAATTCTGCCATTGGGACGTCGGCATATTTGAAATACTCCATCGGGTCGCAAGGGTAAACGTCCCCGCCGCTGGTCTCGTACTGGACGGTGAGACCGCGTCCGTGTGCCCTGGCTGCCATCCTTCCGTAGAAGTTTTCGACCAGTTCCCTGTTTATCAAGCCTCTCCAGTCGCGAAGGAACTTCGCAGTCTGCCTCTGGTCTTCAACCACATAGCCGAAGAGGGCCGGAATCCATGGCCTAAGGTCGTAGCCGGCATATTCCCTGAACGCCTCTTCCATGCCACGGTGCCAGGTCTGGGTCTTGCACTCCCAGCTGTCCAGCAGAAGGCCGTTCAGAAGACCGTGCACGGCTTCCTTTTCGTATTTCCCTATGTAGCCGTCGAAGACAGCGTCCGCTCCTTCGGGCGTCAGTTTGTCGCATTCCCAGCCGACCGCTTCTGCCGGTGCGGGACCGTTTTTCATGCAGGTGTTGACGTTGCCCACCCTCAGGATGCACCACTCTCCGTCCGGCGCATCCCATTCGAAATGGCCTTTCCCGTCCATGCAGTCGGACAGGTCGATGACCTCTCCTTTGCCGATGTAAGAGTCCGGACTCTGAACGCTGAATTCTGAAGAGTGCGGGATGCCGTACAGGACCTGGCCGGCCTGCATCTCCCAGCCGTTTTTCCTGGCTGCGCCGGAAAGCCTGAGTGTCCCCAGGTCAAGCTGGCGCCTGTGGGAAACCGTGATCCGGACTTTCGATGCCTCAGCCTCTTCCAATGCCAGGGTCATCGTCTGTGTGGGAACCTGCCATGCGGACATGGGAACCGGGGCATCCAGTAAGGTTTTGACACTCCCGTCAGGAAGCCATGCCTCTACCTTGACTTCGCAGGCCGGTTCGTAGGCATAATCGTGTGACAAATCGCGGGCATTGCTCATTTCCAGGCTTCTGACCGCAGTCGGAGCGTCGAACTCCACGTCCATTGTCCATGGCGACTGTCCGGCAGGATTGTGGACCGGCGTGTCGAGTTCGTAGAGGAAGGCATCTTCTCCGCAATCTCCTGCCGGCCTTGGAAATGCCAGGACGCAGATGTCGCGGTAGTCCTTCCCCTCTGACGACAGGTTCTCCGGCAACACGAAATCGTGGACTATCCTCTGTCCGCCGGACACATCCATCCTGGTCCTCACTATGCCTCGCATGGCATTCTCCTTCTCGATCCAAGGCCCTCCCGCCATCGACCAGCCGGGGCAAACCTGCATCGTGAATCGGAGTCCGAGACTGTCGGCAACTTTGGCCGTGTAGCTCAGAAGGTCTGTCCACTGTTCGCTCAGACAATAGATAGGATTGTCGACACCCGGCCAGCTGCCTCCGAAATTGCCTCCATGGAAGAACTGGACTCCACGGATTCCTGCCTCGGAGATGGCTTCGAGATCCTTGCGTATTCCATCCTTGCCGACATTGCCGTCTACAAAGTGGAACCAGGTCTCAGGGTAGTACAGCTCGTCGGGCTTGTTGAATTTCTCTTTGTCCCTTGAAGAGAAGGATTTGTGTGTCTCCTTGATCGATGGCGCGATTCTATGCTGAGCCGTCATCGGCAAACACGAAATGAGGCAGAGGGAAACCAGCAATGGTCGATATGAGGAAATATGAATAGTCATCTTGGTGTGTTTTGAATATTGATGTTGCCGTCAGCAAAACTTTTGGTTCCTAAAGCTCGGAATGGAAGGTGTATCTGCCGGAGCCTACGTGGTGTACCTCATCCCCGTTGCGCGAAGGAAGGACCACGGTGCACCGGGTGTTGGCCGGGACTGTCACCGTCAGGGTGAAATGGTTGCCGTTGCGCCTCCATTCGCTGGCAATCCTGCCGTACACCGAATCGTGGTGAGCTTTCACCCAGTCGAGATGCTCCACGGCTGTAGGGGCCACGGTGAAGGAGGCGAATCCCGGTTCTTCTGCGCGGATTCCGGCCAGGAACTTATAGTAGTAGGCGCTGATCAGGACGAAAGGGAGATGGTTTCGGGAATCCTGGCCGCTCCAGTTTTCCCATATCGTGGTGGAACCATCCCTGAGCATATAGGTGAATCCTGGATATTCAGTCTGTGTGGCCACCTTGAAAGCTGTCTCCGGGTCGTGCAGAGGCAGGTAGTTCATTATTGCCGGAGTCCCCAGGAAACCGGTGCCGATGCGGTAGTCGTGGGCCTTGAGGTCGGCTACGAGGCCTTCCCTGACCCTTTCTTCCTGACCTTCCGCTACAAGTCCGTACTCGAGGGCCACTGCGCTGGCGGCCTGACGGTAGTCCGGAGTTGGAACGGTCCCCCGGTAGGCGGCTGACTCCTCATTGTAAAACTCGCGGTTGAAGCCCTTCCTGAAATCCTCGGCGCAGAGGAGCAGGCTGTCTGCAGCGGCATCGTCACCTGCCAGACGTGCGATTTCAGCGATTGCCGACAGGCAATATGCGTGGGTCGCCGTGCCGTAATATGCAGTGCCCTCCGGCGGCACCATCGAGAATGCGAGCGTGTCGTAATATGGAGAAACCCAGTCCCCGAGCACATCGTTGATGATGTACGGATTGCCCTTTGCCGTACGGCGCGAGCTGTTGAATATGAAGCGCTTCATGCAATCCAGATAGTCCTTTGAAGGTCGGGCCTCGGAATAGTGGCGGTAGAGGTCTCCGGCGACCCGGACGAGGGCGGACGGCCAGGTGGTGGAACTGTTGATGTCGTAGTTGGTGCTCGGCGCCACGGTCGGCAATGAACCGTCCGGGCTCTCGGAGTCAACAAGGCAGCGCAGCCAGTTGGAGTAGAAGTTGGCCATGTCGAAATTGTACATCGCCGCCTCGGATGCGATGAAGGCATCCGCCGTCCATCCCTGCTTCTCGCGGTGAGGGCAGTCGGTCGGGATGCTCATATAGTTGCTCAGCATCGAGTTTATGCTGTTCCTCTGCAGAAGGTTGATGGAAGGATCGCTGCATTCGAAGGAACCGGTGCTCCGGAGGTCGCTGTGTACTGGAATGCTCTCCACACCGAGCACTTCCACGTCTGCGTCGGCAGTGACCCGGACGTACTGGAAACCTTTGTAAGAGAAATGGCACTCGAAACATTCCCCCTCGGAGTCTCCCTTCAGGATGTAGCCGTTCTGCTGCCTGACACGGATTTGGCTGTCGTAGAATGAGGCATATTCATCGGCAGGCCTTGCGCAGTTCCGGCGGTATTCCGGCAACCACGGGACAAGGAGAGTGTCGTTCACGATTTCGCAATATTCCACAAGCACGCGCTGTCCGGCCTTGCCCTTGACTTTCACTCGTGCCCATCCGGCCAGGTTCCGGCCCATGTCGTACACGGTCTCGGTCGGGCTGCGTCTCAGGCTCTTCACAGGTTTCAACCCTTCGAAACAGCGGACCGGAGGCTGGCACTGGAACTTGAGGCTGGTCTTCCAGTCCACTTCGGCTACCGGCTTCCATGCAGAATCGTCGTAGTCCGCAGTAGCCCATCCTTCGTGCTCCAGTCTTGCGTCGTAGATCTCGCCGAGGCGGGTGTCATCATAAATAATCGGCCCGCCTGTCGTGCGCCAGCTTCCGTCCGTGCCCACCGTGCTCACGCTGCCGTCGGAATATTCAATGCGGAGAAGGGCAATTGCCTTCGGCTGGCCCACCCATTCGCTCTTGCATAGCCTCCAGATGTCATTGCTGAGAGGATTGTACTGGCCGCGGCCTATCATCATCCCGATTGCATTCTTCCCCGATTTGAGCATCGGGAGTACGTCGAAGGCTTCGTAGGAGGTGTGCTTGTTGTAGTAGGTCCATCCCGGGTCGAGTACCTGGTCGCCTACGCGCTCGCCGTTGATGAAGGCTTCGTAGTAGCCCAGGCCGGTGACATAGAGCATCGCCCTGACCGCTTCGGCCTTGACCTCGAAATCCTTCCTCATCAGCGGGGACGGGTCGTAGGCGGGCTTGGTCATCTCCGCGATGTCCCAGATTGTCATGCCCATGCCGTTGTACAGGGGCCAGTCAAGTTTCTCCACGGCCTTCTCTGCGGCTTTCCGCTGCTGCCATTCTTCACACCACAGGCCGTCTGGCTTTGCAGAAATCCAGCGTGCCGGAGCCCAGTCCTCTGCCGAGATTGCTCCCATCGCCCACTCTGCGGTCCGGCTCCATGCAGAAGCCTTGCCTTTTTCGTCCCAGATGCGGACTTTCCAGTAGCATCTGCTGAAAGACTCAAGTCTTTCTCCGGCATATTCAACGGCTATTCCAGAGCCCTCCCGGCGGCCGCTGTCCCAGAGGTCCGGCTTGTCGGACGCGAGCAGTTCCGGTGTGCTGGCAACCATCACCTGCCAGGCGGTCTGCATGGCATTCCTTGAATTGCTCTTCATCTGCCAGCTGAGCAGGGGGTGGGCGTTGTCGATGCCAAGAGGGGATGTGAGATACTCGCAACGGAGATTGACCGCTACCGCCGCGTCAGCGCAGACGGCCGTGACGATGCATGCCAGTACGGCAAGGATTCTTTTCATGATATGATATTGATTTATTATGTTTTCAGTGTTGTCATACAAATATACCATAATATTCTTGAATATAATTTTTCTATTTTTGCATAACGCGTTTTGCATAACGTGCCGCGTACAACCGCATGCTGACAAATTTTTCATTTGAATATGAACTATCGAATTCTGACCGTACTGCTCTGCCTGGCATTGATGGCTGGCAGAGTTTCTGCCTCCGGGCCTCTGAAAAATGCCGATGAGGAGAGAATCAATTCATTGATTGAACAAATGACCCTTGAAGAGAAGGTCCGCTTCTGCTATGGCTGCGACATGGGTTTTGCCGGACTCGACCGTCTGGACATCCCTGTGGTCCCTTGCTGTGACGGGCCGAGAGGGCCGAATGCCAAAATCGGTACGACAGCCTTCCCGAGCGGGGTTGCCCTCGGTGCGACCTGGAATCCAGCCCTTGTCGAAAAGGCCGGTGAGGTGATGGGCGAGGAAACACGTGCCTGCGGAAGGGGAGTGCTTCTCGGCCCGGCTTGCAACATCCTGCGCGATCCTCTCGGCGGACGTTTCTTTGAATATTATACCGAAGATCCGATGCTCAACAGCAGCATCGCAGCCGCCCATGTCCGTGGTATCCAGAGCCAGGGCGTCGCTGCCTGCATCAAGCATTTCGCCTGCAACAACCGCGAGGAAAACAGGAACTTCTATTTTTCGGTGGTAGACGAGCGCACCCTCCACGAAATCTATCTTCCCGGATTCAAGGCAGCTGTGGATGCGGGAGTGATGACTGTGATGACTGCTGCCAACGGAATCAATTACAACTATGTGAGCGATGACCGGACTTTGCTTACAGATGTTCTCAAGCACAGATGGGGCTTCCAGGGTTTTGTGATGACCGACTGGCTTGGCACCCGATCCACCCACAAGGCCGCCTGGGCCGGATTGGACGTTTCCATGCCGGGCGGTGACCAGTGCGGATTCGGTGAGCCTCTGCTCAAGGCTGTGCGTGAAGGAAGTGTTGCCGAATCAGAGATCGATGACAAGGTCCGCAGGGTGCTTCGGGTCTATGATGCGCTGGGCCTTCTCGATGGCAGCCACGATGCCCTTCCGGAGCCGGAGATTGCCACAGAGGAACATTGCAGCGTGTCCAGGGAGACAGCGGCAGAAGGAATGGTCCTCCTCAAGAACGAGAACAATTCCCTGCCTCTCAATCCCAAAAAGGTCCGGAACATTCTTGTGACCGGCCCCAATGCCGACAAGAAGCTCTGTGTTCTCGCGATGGGCGGCAGTTCCTGGGTCCAGGCTCCTTATGAGATAACCGTTCTTGACGGGCTGCGGAAGGCTTTCGGCGACAACAAGGTTACCTACATTCCATCTGATGAACTCGGAGGTTTCTCCCTCATCCCGGATGAAATGATGATGGCAGACGGGGAAAGGCAGGGAGTGAACGCCCGTTTCTACCGGCATGGATCGGGCGAGCCTGTCGTTTCGAAGGTCGTCGAAAGGGTGGACTACATGTGGGAGATGAAGTCTCCTGATCCGGCTATCAAGGTTGATGAATTCAGGGAAGCACGTTTCGACACCTGGCTCCATGCAAAGGAAGATGGAAGGTACACTGTCAAGTTCATTGTCGGAGGAGGCTCTCTCCTTGCCTACAACAATGAGTGGGCAGGAGCTCCGATTGCCCTTCTGTCCTCGAACCAGGGAGGAGTGGTGACGGCCAACGTGGAAATCCGGAAGGACAATCCTTTCCACCTCTGCGTAATGTACACAAGGGGAGTCGGTGATGCTGCTTTGAGAATCGAAATCGAAACCCCGGAAAGCGATGCTTCCGAAAGGCAGCTCGCACGTCTGCGCAAAGCAGCAAAGAAGGCGGATGCCGTGATTGTGGTAGGAGGAATAGACCACAGCATCGACACCGAGGGACGTGACCGCCAGAGCCTTGACCTGCCACAAGCCCAGGCAACCCTTGTCGAGAACCTCTCACGCTGCAACAGCAATGTCAGTCTGGTCCTTCTCAATGGCTCCCCTCTGGAACTGGGTTCTGTCGAGCCATATGCTTCATCCATCCTGGAAGCATGGTATCCGGGTCTTGAGGGAGGAAATGCGGTCGCCGACATCATCACCGGCAAAACCGATCCTTCCGGCCGTCTTCCTTTTACATGGGCAAAGACTCTCGAAGACTATCCTTGCCGCAAAGCCTGGCAGGATCAGGACCACGTCCTCTATACCGACAGCCTCAATGTCGGTTACCGCTACTTTGACCGCAATCCTGAAGGAGAATTGTATCCTTTCGGCCATGGACTGAGCTACACCACTTTCTCCTACAGCGACATGTCTGTCAGGCCGGTCGGCGATGGCAGTGTTGAATGTACTCTCAAACTGGCCAACACCGGCAAGCGTGACGGTGCGGAAGTCGTCCAGATCTATGTCAAGCCCCTGAATCCTTCGGTCAACCGTCCTGTACACGAACTCAAGGCCTTCGAGAAGGTCTGGCTGAAAAGCGGGGAAAGCCGTGAAGTGAAATTCATTCTCGGCCGCGACGCTTTTTCATTCTACGATGTGACTCTCGGGGATTGGAAATATGACAAGTGCCGCTACCTGATTGAAGCAGGTAGCAGCACCCGGAATATTCATCTGGGCCAGGAAATCAACCTGGACTAGATTCTGTCAAGTGCCTGGCTGATGTCGGCGAGGATGTCATCGATGTCCTCGATGCCGACAGAGAGGCGGATGAGGTCGGGAGCAACACCGGCCTCTTTCAATTGTTCCTCGGATAACTGCCGATGGGTGTGGCTGGCCGGGTGCAGGACGCAGGTCCTGGCATCGGCTACGTGGGTCACGATGTTGATTATTTCGAGCGAGTCCATCCACTTTATCGCGGTCTCCCTGTCGCCCTTCAGCCCGAATGCGAGAACCCCGCAAGAGCCGTTCGGGAGGTATTTGAGAGCCTTTTCGTGGTTCGGGTCGTCCGGCAGGCCGCAATAGTGTACCCATGCAACCTTCGGGTTCGCCTGGAGGAATTCTGCCACGGCCTGGGCGTTGCGGCAGTGCTGGGCCATCCTCAGGTGAAGGGTCTGGAGCCCGAGGTGGAGCAGGAACGAATTCTGGGGTGCCGGTATTGATCCGAGGTCGCGCATCAGCTGGGAAACGAGTTTTGTGGTGTAGCCCATCCTTCCGAAATCCTTGACATAGGTCAGGCCATGGTAAGATTCGTCCGGAGTGCAGAGTCCGGGGAATTTCTCCGCATTGGCCATCCAGTCGAAGTTGCCGCTGTCCACCACTGCACCTCCTACCTGGGTCGCGAGGCCGTCCATGTACTTTGTCGTGGAATGGGTGACGATGTCCGCACCCCATTCGAAAGGCCTGCAGTTGACAGGAGTTGCAAACGTGTTGTCCACGATGAGGGGAACACCGTTCCGGTGCGCTACTGAGGCGAATTTCTCTATGTCGAGAATCTGGCATCCCGGATTGGATATGGTCTCCCCGAACATGGCACGCGTGTTCGGCCTGAAGGCGGCCTGGAGTTCCTCTTCCGAAGCGTCCGGACTGACGAAAGTGCAGTCGATTCCGAGCTTCTTCATTGTTACTCCGAACAGGTTGAAAGTCCCTCCGTAGATTTCATTCGAAGCGATGATATGTCCTCCGGCCTCGCAGATGTTGAATACGGCGTAGAAGTTTGCAGCCTGTCCGCTGGAAGTCAGCACTGCCCCCACGCCTCCCTCAAGCTGGGCAATCTTTGCCGCAACCGCATCGTTGGTGGGGTTGGCAAGCCTGGTGTAGAAATAGCCGTCCTTCTTCAGGTCGAAAAGGAGAGCCATCTCTTCACTGTTGTCGTACTTGAAAGTGGTGCTCTGGATGATAGGCAGTTCGATAGGCTCGCCGTTACCGGCTTTATAGCCTCCCTGCACGCACAGGGAAGCGGTCTTGAGCTTGTTGTTCATTGTCTGTCTGTTATCTTTTGAATAAATTGGCTACTCCCACTCGATTGTTGCCGGCGGTTTGGAGGAAATGTCGTAGACTACCCTGTTCACGCCCTTGACCTTGTTGATGATTTCGTTGGAGACATTGGCAAGGAAATCGTAAGGGAAGTGGAACCAGTCTGCGGTCATCGCGTCGGTGGACACCACCGCTCTCAGCGCAACCGGATTCTCGTAGGTCCTCTCATCACCCATCACACCGACACTCTTGATCGGCAGGAGGATGACACCTGCCTGCCAGATTGCATCGTAGAGCGTCTTTGCCTCTACACGCGGATCTGAGGCTGAAGGCAGATGGAGTGAGGAACAGTCATAGTTGCGCAAGCCCCTGATGTAGATGTCGTCGGCCTCGCGCAGAACCCTGAGCTTTTCCTCGGTGATCTCGCCGATGATTCTGATAGCGAGAGAAGGACCCGGGAACGGATGTCTTCCGACCAGCTCATCCTTGATGCCCAGAGCGCGGCCCACTCTGCGGACCTCGTCCTTGAACAGCATCCTCAGCGGCTCCACGATCTTCAGATTCATCTTCTCCGGCAGCCCGCCCACATTGTGGTGGGACTTGATTTTCGAGGCGATTCCCTCTATGCCGGCCGATTCGATGACGTCAGGGTAGATGGTTCCCTGAGCCAGCCAGCGGGCATTGCCGACAGTCCTGGCGTATTTGTCGAAAGTCTCGACGAAGAGCCTTCCGATGATCTTCCTTTTGGTTTCCGGATCGCTGACTCCGGCAAGCTCCGCGAGGAACTCCTTCGATGCGTCAGCTCCGATCACGTTGAGGTCCATGCTCTTGTAGGATTCGAGGACATCTTCATATTCATTCTTCCTGAGCAGGCCGTTGTTTACGAATATGCAGGTGAGGTTATGCCCTATGGCCTTGTTGAGCAGGGCGGCGGCCACTGTCGAGTCCACGCCTCCGCTGAGCCCGAGGATGACTTTGTCGTCCCCGACCTGCTTCCTGATCGCCTCCACCGTGGTCTCTATGAACGAATCCGGAGTCCAGTCGCCCTTGCATCCGCATATTCCCAGAGCGAAATTGCCGAGAATCCTGCTTCCTTCCGTCGTGTGGAAGACCTCCGGGTGGAACTGGACGGCGTAGGTTTTCTCTCCCTTGAAACTGAAGGCTGCGTTGGTCACGTTCTCCGTCGATGCGATGACCTCCGCCCCTTCCGGCAGCCTGGAGATGGTGTCTCCGTGCGACATCCAGACCTGTGAGGCTGCAGGCACTCCGGACAGGAGAGGGGAATCCTCCCTGACGACCTGCATGGTGGCGCGTCCGTACTCCCTTGAGAGGGACCCTTCCACATCGCCGCCGAACCTGTAGGCGAGATACTGGGCGCCGTAGCATATTCCCAGAAGCGGAAAGACTCCCTTGATGCCGCTCAGGTCGATCTGAGGGGCATTGCTGTCCCTGACCGAGCAGGGGCTTCCGGAGAGGATGACACCTTTGACGTCGGCATCGAGGGCCGGCACTTTGTTGAACGGATAGATTTCGCAATAGACATTCAGCTCGCGCAGGCGGCGGCCTATCAGCTGGGTGACCTGCGAACCGAAATCAAGGATGATGATTTTTTCTGCCATTTGTGATGGTTGTTAGGAGAGACAAAGATACGAATTCTGTCCGAGAATTTTCCGGGAATTCTTCCGGCTGTCAAGTTTATGATAAAAAATGGTGAAAAGTGAATATTATTTGAAAAAATATCCATATATTTGCATTACTTTTGAATATTTATACTCGAAGAATGAAAGGAAAACAAGAAAGGCACAATCTGATCAGGCAGATAGTGAAAGAGCACAAAGTGGCTAACCAGGAGGAGCTTTCCTCCCTGCTGGAACGCCATGGCCTCAGTGTCGCCCAGGCTACCCTTTCCAGAGACATCCGCGAGCTCCACATCACCAAGGCTCACGGGGAAGATGGCTACTGTTACCGTCTGCAGACCCAGCGTCCCGAGACGGCATATTCGGGATTCAAGACTTCGGGAAGCATCCTCAGCCTTGAGACATCCGGGAATATGGCGGTGGTCAAGACCCGCGCCGGCCATGCTCCGATGGTGGCTTCCCTCATTGATGAGGCTGAGTTTCCCCAGGTGATGGGCACTATTGCCGGCGACGACACCATCTTCCTTGCGCTCAGGGATTCTGTCCGGACCGACACCTTCCTGTCTTCCTTCTTCTCCGTGCTCGGAATGCCCGAGAACAAACGCTAATGGACATAGAACAGACAAACAGACATGACAACCCCAGAACTTACAGTGGAGGTGGCTTCGGAGAAACACCTCAAGTTTGTGGATGAGATTCTCAGGACGATAGAAGATGCTGCCAAGGTCAGAGGGACCGGCATCGCCAAGAGAAAACCGGAATACATTGTTCAGAAAATCAACCAGGCCAAGGCTGTGATAGCGATGAGCGGCGAGAGGTTCGCCGGGTTCAGCTACATCGAGACTTGGGAGCATCACCGGTATGTGACCACCTCGGGTCTGATTGTCCATCCCGATTTCCGGGGGATGGGTGTGGCCAAGATGATCAAGGACATGACCTTCACCCTTGCAAGGATCAGATGGCCGAAAGCGAAGATATTCTCCCTGACCAGCGGGGCGGCCGTGATGGCGATGAACACCAAACTGGGTTACAAGCCGGTGACTTTTGCCGACCTGACCGACGACGAGGCCTTCTGGAAGGGCTGTGAGGGCTGTATCAACGTGGATGTCCTCAAGCGTACCGGCCGCAAGTACTGCATCTGTACCGGGATGCTCTTCGATCCGGAGGAACATCTCCCTGCGAAGATACCTCAGGAAGTCCTGGAGCGGATCCGCAAGATCGATGCTGAGCAGCACCAGTCGGAAGAAAAATGAATCATTATCGGATAACGAAACGAATATTATGGATAAAAAGAAAGTTGTGGTCGCGTTCAGCGGCGGTCTTGACACCTCCTACACGGTGATGTACCTTGCAAAGGAGAAAGGCTATGAGGTTTATGCGGCTTGCGCCAACACCGGAGGATTCAGCCCGGAACAGCTGAAGACCAATGAAGAGAATGCGTACAAGCTAGGCGCCAAGTCTTATGTGACTCTGGATGTGACCAGGGAGTACTATGACAAGAGCCTGCGCTACATGATTTACGGAAACGTCCTTCGCAACGGCACTTACCCGATTTCGGTATCTTCCGAGAGAATATTCCAGGGTATGGCCATAGCCCGTTATGCGAAGGAGATCGGCGCAGATGCCATTGCGCATGGTTCGACAGGTGCCGGCAACGACCAGGTCCGCTTCGACATGACCTTCCTCGTGATGGCTCCGGGACTGGAGATCATCACCCTCACCCGTGACAGCAATCTCAGCCGCCAGGAGGAGATAGACTATCTCAATTCCAATGGTTTCCCGGCCGATTTCAAGAAACTCAAGTATTCCTACAATGTGGGAATCTGGGGGACCTCCATCTGCGGAGGCGAAATCCTCGACAGCAGGCAGGGCCTTCCTGAATCTGCCTACCTCAAGCAGGTGGAAAAGACCGGCAGCGAAGTCATTGCCCTGAAGTTCAGCAAGGGACAGCTCGTGGGAGTCAACGGAGAGGAATTCACGGATCACATCAAGGCCATCCAGAAGGTTGAGGAAATCGCCGCTCCTTATGGAATCGGCAGGGATATGCACGTCGGAGACACCATCATCGGCATCAAGGGTCGCGTCGGCTTCGAGGCTGCAGCGCCTATGCTCATCATCGCCGCCCACAAGTTCCTCGAAAAGTTCACCCTGAGCAAGTGGCAGCAGTACTGGAAGGACCAGGTCGCAAACTGGTACGGAATGTTCCTGCACGAGAGCCAGTATCTCGAGCCTGTGATGAGAGACATCGAGGCTATGCTCGAAAGCAGCCAGCGCCATGTCAACGGAGTCGTGACGATGGAACTCCGTCCATATTCATTCCAGACCGTCGGAGTCGATTCCCCTGACGACCTCGTCAAGAACAAGCTCGGTGAATATGGCGAAGGCGCCAAGGGCTGGACTTCGGATGATGCAAAGGGTTTCATCAAGGTGACCTCGACGGCGCTCCGTGCATATTACCTCAATCACAAGGATGAGGCTGAACAAATTGAAAATGAACTGTAATGACATCTGACGGAAAGATAAAGGCCGGCATCATCGGCGGAGCCGGATACACTGCCGGTGAACTCATCCGGATCCTGGTCAACCATCCTGCGGTATCTCTAGGGTTCGTGCATTCCACCAGCAATGCCGGGAACAAGCTCTGCAGCGTGCACTCGGGTCTCATCGGCGACACGGACATGGTCTTCAGTGACACTTACGACCTCTCATCTGTCGATGTCCTCTTCCTCTGCTCCGGTCACGGAAAGAGCACTGCCTTCTGGGCGGAGAACAGCAGGCCGGAAGGCTTGAAGGTCATCGATCTGGCGCAGGACTACCGTGACGAATCCGAGGGCTATGTCTATGGGCTTCCTGAAATCAACAGGGAGAGGATTGCAGGAGCCATGCTGGTAGCCAATCCTGGCTGCTTCGCCACCTGCATCCAGCTTGCTCTCCTTCCTCTTGCGGCAGCCGGGAAGCTGACTGCGGAGGTCAATGTGACTGCCATCACCGGCTCCACCGGTGCCGGAGTCAAACCGGGAGCGACAACCCATTTCAGCTGGCGCAACAACAATGTCTCAGTGTACAAGGCTTTCGGACATCAGCACCTCATCGAGATAGGAATGAATGTCCACAAGCTTCAGGGCAGCTTCGACAAGGAAATCAACTTCATCCCGGTCAGGGGAGACTTCGCCCGTGGCATCCTGGCTTCCCTCTACACCGAGTCCGACATGACTGCAGAAGAGGCAACGGCTCTGTACAGGGACTTCTACAAAGATGCGGCCTTCACATTCGTCTCGGACTCCAATGTAGACCTCAAACAGGTCGTGAACACCAACAAGGCCGTGCTTTCCATCGAAAAGCATGGAACCAAGCTGCTTGTCAATTCCGTCGTGGACAATCTCCTGAAGGGGGCTTCCGGCCAGGCGGTGCAGAACATGAACCTGATGTTCGGACTTCCTGAGAAGACCGGCCTCAATCTGAAGGCCTCTGCATTCTGACCAGGAGACATCCGAACACCTTAGTATCAATCCCTTTGCAATGAATCTTTTTGACGTATATTCACTCTATGATGTCGTCCCTGTGAAGGCCAGTGGCGCCAGGGTCTGGGACGACAAGGGACAGGAATACCTCGACCTTTACGGTGGCCATGCCGTGATCTCGATAGGCCATTCACATCCCGACTATGTGGCTGCCATCACCGACCAGCTGGGCCGCATCGGTTTCTATTCCAACAGCGTGGTCAATCCTCTGCAGGAGGAACTTGCCCGTAAGCTGGGCGAGGCTTCCGGTTATGAGGATTATTCCCTGTTCCTGGACAATTCCGGAGCCGAATCCAATGAGAATGCCATGAAACTGGCTTCCTTCCACACCGGCAGGGACCGTATCGTCGCTTTCCGCAAGAGTTTTCACGGCAGGACTTCGGGTGCAGTCGCCGTCACTGACAATCCCAAGATTGTCTCTCCTTTCAATTCCCATCACAAGGTCTCTTTCTGCGAACTTGAGGATGCGGCAGGAGTAGAGGCTGAACTCATGAAAGGCGACGTCGCAGGTGTGATCATCGAAGGAATCCAGGGTTGCGGAGGCATCAATGTCCCGACCGCTTCCTTCATGCAGACTCTCGCCGCCCTCTGCCGCAAGTACGGCACCGTGCTCATCCTCGATGAGGTGCAGAGCGGCTACGGCCGGACCGGCAGGTTCTTTGCCCATCAGTGGTACGGCATCAGGCCGGACATCATCACGATGGGGAAAGGCATCGCGAACGGCTTCCCTTGTGGCGGAATCCTGATCTCTCCGGAGTTCAAGGCGGTCAAGGGGATGCTGGGCACGACTTTCGGCGGCAACTATCTTGCGATGGCGGCTGCAATCTCGGTCCTGGATGTCATCGCGAAGGAGAATCTCGTGGAGAATGCCCTGAAGGTGGGTGAGCATATTCTTGCTAATATTCCCGCCTCCGACAGGATAAAGGAGGTGAGGGGAAAGGGTCTTATGATCGGCATCGAGTTCAACGAAAGCGTGGCTCCCCTCAGGAAGGAACTCCTTTTTGAAAAACACATATTCACAGGTGTGGCCGGGTCTACGATGATCCGCCTGCTGGCTCCTCTCTGCATCGGAACCGAGGATGCCGACACATTTATCAAAGCATTGAAAGAAGTATTGTCATGAGAAAATTTTTCAACGTGGGTGACATCGGTGACATCGCCGCCGCCCTTGAAGAGGCCCGTGAGGTGAAAAAGAACAGGTTCGCCTGGAAGCACCTCGGGGAGAACCGGACCATAATGCTCGTTTTCTTCAACAGCAGCCTCAGGACGCGCCTGAGCAGTCAGAAAGCGGCTACCAACCTGGGCATGAACCCGATTGTGCTGAACATCGGCCAGGAGAGCTGGAAGCTTGAGACAGAGCTTGGCGTCGTCATGGACGGCGACAGGGGCGAGCATCTGCGCGAGGCTATCCCTGTGATGGCAAGCTATTGCGACATCATCGGAGTGCGCAGTTTCGCCGGCCTGAAGGATCGTGAATATGATTACTCGGAGACTGTCCTCAGCCAGTTCATCGAATATTCCGGCAAGCCCGTCATCAGCCTTGAATCGGCCACTGTCCATCCTTGCCAGGCTTTCGCCGACCTGATCACCATCGATGAGTTCAAGAAAAAGGCCCGTCCGAAGGTCGTCCTCTCCTGGGCTCCACATCCGAAGGCTCTTCCCCAGGCTGTCCCGAATTCATTCGCGGAATGGATGAATGCCGCCGATGTGGATTTCGTCATCACCAATCCTGAAGGCTATGACCTGGATCCGAAGTTCGCCGGTGACGCCATCGTCGAACACGACCAGATGAAGGCTCTCGAAGGGGCTGATTTCGTCTATGCCAAGAACTGGAGCTGTCCGGGAGTCAACAATCCTGACGACTATGGCAAGATCCTCAGCAAGGATCCTTCCTGGACCATCGATGCAAAGCATATGGCTGTCACCGACAATGCCTTTTTCATGCACTGCCTGCCGGTCAGGCGCAATGTGATAGTCAGCGACGAGGTCATCGATTCGCCGCAGAGCATCGTGATCCCTGAGGCTGCCAACCGTGAGATCTCGGCTCAGGTCGTGATGAAAAGGATGCTTGAGAGCCTCAAATGAGCCGGTTGATGAAAGAGAAACTCAACATAGTCAAGGTCGGCGGTGCTATCGTCGAGAAGGAGGAGTCCCTGGCTCCTCTTCTCAAGTCTTTCGCCGCCCTCCCCGGTTTGAAGATCCTTGTCCACGGCGGTGGCAAGATCGCTACCTCGATTGCCGCCAGCCTCGGGATCGAGACTCAGATGATAGGAGGCCGAAGAGTCACGAGCGCCAGGATGCTGGAGGTCGTCACAATGGTCTACGGAGGTCTTGTCAACAAGAATCTCGTGGCTCGTCTTCAGGCAATGGGCCTTGATGCCATAGGCCTGACCGGAGCCGACCTGGACATCATAAGAAGCGTGCGCAGGCCTGCCGAACCGATTGATTTCGGTTTCGTGGGAGACGTCCGGAAGGTGAATGCAGAAGCCCTGCGCGACCTGCTCGCAAGGGGATCGGTCCCTGTGCTGGCCCCTCTTACCCACGACGGGAATGGCACGATCCTCAACACCAACGGAGACACCATAGCCTCATCGGCGGCTAAGGCGCTTTCTGAATATTTTGACGTCACCCTGACCTTCTGCTCGTCGACACCGGGAGTTATGGCGGACATCGCGGATCCGGACAGCCTCATCCATCGGATCACACCTGAGGTCTACAGGAAACTGGTCGCCGAAGGGGTCATCTCCGACGGGATGATTCCCAAGCTTGACAACGCCTTCGAGGCAATCGGCGCAGGGGTGACCAGAGTCGTGATCACATCCGCATCCGACATCGCCGGCGGCACCGAAATCCTGGGACAGGAACAGGACAACGGGTAGATGCAGAAAGATATGGACACTCTCGGATTGCTCAAGAAACTCGTTTCGATACCTTCCTTCAGCCGGGAAGAAGGCCCGGCCTGCGATTTTCTGGAAGGCTGGATGAAAGAAGCCGGCCTTGGGGAAGTCCACCGCATCGGGAACAATCTCTGGGTGGAATCCTCTCCTGCCGACGACCGGCCCGTGATTCTGCTCAATGCCCACATCGACACTGTCAGACCCGCATCGGGCTACACCCGTGACCCCTTCTGCGCAACCGAGGAAGACGGTCGTCTATATGGCCTCGGAACCAACGACGACGGTGGCTCCCTGGCGGCTCTCATTCAGGTTTATGCCCTTCTGAAGGACACCCCGCAGCCTTATCGGCTGATTCTCTCCGCTACGGCTGAGGAAGAAGTCAGCGGCAGGGGAGGGCTGGATCTGCTCCTGCCGGAAATCGGCAGGGTGGATTTCGGAATCATCGGCGAGCCTACCGGGATGCGTATGGCTGTCGCCGAAAAAGGTCTGATGGTGCTGGACTGTGTCTCTTTCGGCAAAAGCGGCCATGCCGCCAGAAATGAGGGCGTCAATGCTATCTATGAGGCTCTGGGACCGATCGACTGGTTCAGAAACCATGTCTTCGACAGGGTCAATGACTTTCTGGGACCGGTCAAGATGACCGTCACCCAGATCGATGCCGGGACCCAGCACAATGTCGTGCCTGACCGGTGCACCTTCGTGGTCGACGTTCGTCCGAACGGGATGTACACCAACCCGGAACTCCTTGCCATGATCAAGGATTCCGTCAATTGCGAGGTGAAGGAACGCTCCACCAGAATAGACAGTTCATCCCTTCCGATGGACCATCCGGCAGTCGTGCGCGGACTCTCCCTCGGGCTGGAACCTTTCGGTTCGCCGACAACCAGCAACCAGGCTGTCTGCCCGTTCCCAACCCTGAAAATCGGCCCTGGAGAGTCTTCCAGATCGCATTCGGCCGATGAATACATCGTCCTTGACGAAATCTCGGAAGGCGTCAGAATCCTGACCGAACTTCTGAACGGACTCGAATTATAATCAACACTGAAAAATACACTGGACATTGCAATGAAACTTTGGGACAAAGGCTACACCGTCGATGCGAAGATCGATGAGTTCACTGTCGGAAATGACCGCGTGCTGGATCTTTCTCTGGCCCCATTTGACATTTTGGGCACGATTGCCCACATCACCATGCTGGAAAGCGTGGGCCTGCTTTCCAGGGAAGACCTGGCCGCCCTCCTTCCTGAACTCAAGTCACTTTACCGTCAGGCTGTGGCCGGCGATTTCGTGATAGAGGACGGAATCGAGGATGTCCATTCCCAGGTCGAACTGATGCTCACCCGAAAACTCGGAGACATCGGCAAGAAAGTCCACACCGGCCGTTCCCGCAACGACCAGGTCCTTGTGGATCTGAAACTCTTCGTCCGTGCCAGGATAGAAGAAACCGTAGGGAGGGTGGACTCTCTCTTCCGTACACTCCAGCAGGCCAGCGAGAAATACAAGGATGTCCTGATTCCTGGCTACACCCATCTGCAGGTTGCGATGCCGTCTTCCTTCGGCCTTTGGTTCGGCGCCTATGCGGAGAGCCTTGTGGATGACCTGACTGTCATGAAGGCCGCCTGGGATGTTGTGAACCTGAATCCTCTCGGTTCTGCTGCCGGTTATGGCTCGTCAGCTCCTCTGGACAGGACGATGACCACACGCCTGCTCGGTTTCGATGACCTCGACTACAATTCAGTATATTCCCAGATGACTCGCGGAAAGATGGAGCGTACGGTCGCATTCGCATATTCGTCTGTCGCTGAGACCGTAGGACGCCTGGCTGTCGACGGATGCATGTTCTCGAGCCAGAACTTCGGCTTCATCCATCTTCCGGACTCGCTGACCACGGGCTCCAGCATCATGCCTCACAAGAAGAATCCTGACGTCTTCGAGCTCGTCCGCGCCCATTGCAACAAGATCCAGGGCGTACCTGCGACCATTCGCATGATCTGCGGCAATCTGCCTTCGGGATATTTCCGTGACATGCAGCTTCTCAAGGAAGTCTTCTTCCCGATATTCAAGGAATTGGATGATTGCCTCGACATTGTCGAATATGCCGTCAAGGGCATGGAGGTCGCTTCAGACCTGATGTCTGACCCTAAGTACAAGCTCGCCTTCAGTGTGGAAGAAGTCAATCATCTGGTCGGGGAGGGCGTTCCGTTCCGAGATGCCTATCGCCGGGTGGCCGATTCCATCCGGGAGGGCACCTTTGAGTATCATGGCGAACTGAAACACACCCACGAGGGCTCCATCGGCAATCTCTGCAATGACAGAATCGCAGCCAGGAAAGAAAAAGTTCTAGCAGGTTTCGGCTTCAGGAAGGTTTCCGAGGCTGTTTCCGGACTGGTTGATTAAAATCATCGGGGCAGACTATTCACCTTTCTGCTGATTTTGCTTAAATTTGCAAGATTTATTTACATTTTATGCAGGAAATTAGAAATATCGCGCTGATCGCCCATGTCGACCATGGCAAGACTACGCTGGTCGACAGGATGATCTATCAGGCCAACCTTGTCCGCCAGCCGGAGAATCTCGGTCAGCTTATTCTCGACAACAACGACATCGAGAGGGAGAGAGGCATAACCATTCTGGCCAAGAATGTGTCCGTAATTTATAAGGATGTCAAGATCAACATCATCGACACCCCGGGTCATAGCGATTTCGGAGGCGAGGTCGAAAGGGTTCTGAATATGGCGGACGGAGTGCTTCTGCTTGTGGATGCCTTCGAGGGCTGTATGCCTCAGACCCGCTTCGTGCTCTCCAAGGCTCTGGATCTGGGAAAGAAACCGATTGTCGTGGTCAACAAGGTCGACAAGCCCAACTGCCGTCCTGACGAGGTTCAGGAAGAGGTCTTCGACCTGATGTGCGCCCTTGACGCTTCGGATGAGCAGCTTGATTTCAGGACCATATTCGGAAGCGCAAAGCAGGGATGGATGTCGGAAGACTGGCGCAATCCGACCTCGGACATCACCCCTCTCCTGGACGCCATCCTTGAGGAAATCCCTGCTCCGAAGGTAGTGGAAGGCACTCCTCAGATGCAGGTCACTTCGCTTGAATATTCACCTTATGTCGGCCGTATCGCTGTCGGAAAGCTGACACGCGGCGTCCTCAGGACAGGCCAGCAGGTTAGTCTCTGCAAACGCTATGATGTTATCGAAAAGCACAAGATCAAACAGCTGATGGTCTTCGACGGTCTCGGAAAGGCCAACGTGGACAGTGTCCAGTGCGGTGACATCTGCGCTGTTGTCGGCATTGACGGTTTCGAGATCGGCGACACGATTGCCGACATCGAGAATCCGGAAGCTCTCCCGCCGATCTCCATCGACGAACCGACGATGAGCATGCTCTTCACGATCAACAACTCGCCTTTCTTCGGAAAGGACGGAAAGTTCGTGACTTCGAGACACATCAAGGATCGTCTGGACAAGGAACTCGAGAAGAATCTTGCCCTCCGGGTCAAGCCGGGCCAGAATGCCGATTCCTTCATTGTCTACGGCAGGGGCGTGCTCCATCTCTCCGTCCTCATCGAGGAGATGCGCCGCGAAGGGTTCGAACTGCAGGTCGGTCAGCCGAAGGTGCTTGACAAGACCATCAACGGCCAGCGTTGCGAACCTATCGAAGACCTTTCCATCGAGGTGCCGGACAATTTCGTGGGCACTGCCATCGAACTTGCCACCCGCCGCAAAGGGGCTCTGCTCCATATGGAACCGAGAGGAGGCAGGACTCTCCTGACCTTCGACATGCCGACCAGAGGCCTGATGGGACTTCGCAGCAATCTTCTGACCGCGACCCAGGGAGAGGCCATCATGGCTCACCGCTTCAAGGACTACCAGCCGTTCAAGGGCGAGATCGACAACCGTGTCAACGGTTCTCTGGTTTCCCTTGAGACAGGAACCGCAGTCGCATATTCGATGAACAAGCTGCTTGACAGGGGCAAGTTCTTTGTCGAGCCGGGCGAGGACATCTATTGCGGCCAGGTCGTGGGCGAGCACACCAGGGAGAGGGACCTGAACATCAATATCTGCAAGACCAAGAAGTTGACCAATGTCCGCGCTGCCGGTTCGGATGAGAAGGTCGCCCTTCCTCCTGCAATCAGGATGTCCCTTGAGGAGATGCTTGAATATATCCGTGAGGATGAGCTGGTCGAGGTTACCCCGCATTTCACCAGAATCAGGAAGATCCTGCTCGATCCGATGGACAGGAAGCGTTCCGGCAACTCTTCTGATGACGAATAGAAAATCTCTTTGACAAAAGATTTTTTATTACTGAAATTATTTGTATCTTTGCATCCCTAAATCTGTTTATCGGAACAATGAACAATGAATTTATAGTCCCTTTGAATGGATTGGCGCAGGGTCGGACGGAGTTCCGCTGGCGCGTTGGGAAAGAGTTCTTTGACGGTTTTGAGAATTCAGAGATTCTGGACGCTGGTCTTGATGTCATCACCCGGGTCGAGAAGTCGGGCCATTTCATAGGCGTCGACAGCGACATCAACGGTACCGTGACCGTGATCTGCGACAGATGCTCCGAAGAGTTGCAGCTGCCTGTGCAGACAGGTTTCTCTCTCAGTGTAAAGTTCGGCCCCGAGGCTTCTGAAGAAGGCCTGACCGATGAGCACGAGCGCGAGATAGTCTGTCTTTCCGAATCGGACACCGACCTGGACCTCAGTCAGATAATCTATGATTATGTCTGTCTGTCCCTCCCGGTGCAGAGAGTCCATGAAGAAGGCGGTTGCAATCCCGAAGCCTTGAAATTCCTGAATTCCGAAGAACTGTCCGGGAAGGACGATGACGATGACTCCTCGCTGCCGTTTGCCGCACTGAAGAGCCTGCTTGAAAAGAAATGATAATATTAAGAATATTTAACTATGGCACATCCGAAACACAAAGTCTCAAAGCAGAGAAGAGACAAGAGAAGAACCCATGATCATGCTGCGGTTCCTACTCTCGCTACCTGCCCTAACTGCGGAGCAACTGTGATGTATCATCACGTATGCCCTGAGTGCGGCTACTATCGTGGTCGTCAGATCATCGAGAAGGAAGCGTAATCGCAGACATAAACTTGTCGGCCCCTTAGTTCAACGGATAGAACGGAGGTTTCCTAAACCTTAAATAGTGGTTCGATTCCACTAGGGGCTACTTTCAAAGAAGAGGCTGGCCATCGACATACTGATGGTCAGCCTCTTTCATTTCTATTTCCTGGCCGGCAAGGTTCCGGGTTTCGGAATCGGGTATCTTACCGTGAAGCAGGCACCTTTGAGATTGTAGGACCTGGAGTATGTGATCTCGCCGTTGCATCTTTCGATTATGCTCCTGCATATTGAAAGCCCCAGGCCGGTACCGTTGCTCTTGGTCGTGAAGTTTGGAGTGAACAGCTTGCTCCTGTTCTCCTCGCTCACGCCCGGCCCGTTGTCTTCGATCACAATGTCATAGAACCCTTCTTTCGATGAATATCTCAGAGAAATATAGATGTTTCCATCCGAGACCGGCACACCTTCCTCCTTCTCTGCCTGCTGCTTGTGCTCGATGGCCTGGATCGCATTTCCAAGCAGATTGGTAAGCACACGGGTAAGCTGAGGTTTAGGACCTATGATCAGGGCATCCTTCAGACCGATGTAGGTGAATCTGATGTTCTCCTTTGTGTCGAAGAGGAAGACTTCGTCCGAAATGAGCTGGTCCAGATTGATTTCCACAGGTTCCTCCATGTACAGTTTCGCGAAGGTTGAGAAATCATTGGCGGTTTCTGTCAGGATGTCAATCTGTGCCAGGACATCCTGGGAGACAGCGTCGAACCTCTCCATCCAGACCGGATTGCCGTTGTTCTTCAGTCGGATGAGCCTCTGAATCTGAAGCTTGATAGGGGTCAGCGGATTCTTGATCTCATGCGCAACCTGTCTGGCCATGGTTGCCCAGGCCTTGTCCCTCTCGCTCATCGTAAGCTGCGTGGTGGAGTCGTAAAGGTCATGCACCATCAGGTTGTAGGCACGGACCAGCTGCGAAACCTCGTCATCCCTGTCGTAGATGATATATTCAAGGTTCTCGATGCTTGCCTCATTCATCTTTCTACCCATCTCCGTCAGAGGCTTGAACATCTTGTTGACAGCGGAAGCGGTGATGAATCTTGCAAGAAGGAGAAGGATCATGAACACTGTGACAATCGAAATCGCATGGAGCAGGGCCTCCATCTTGAAGTCGAGGCTGTCATCGGTGTATGGTGAAGCCATTATAGCCATCATCTTGCCCGACGCGTTGAAGATCGGGGCATAGAGGAAATAGACATTCTTGGCACCGATCCATTCGTGGTTGATGAAATACCTGCGGTTCTTGTAGATGATGTTCTCGTAGACAAGCGGATTGATTCTCGTAGGAATAAGCATTCTGTCGAACACTTCAGGAGTGGTGGAACGTATCTCCCTTCCACCTGTGTTGTAGAGTGTGATGTCCGCTTTCAGAGTGTTGCTGGCCTCTTCGACAATTTCGGAACACTCTGCCGTGAGAAGGAAGTTCTGATTGTCGGCGAACCTTAGCTTCGACTGGAGATAGCTCTGCAGGAAAGTGACCTTGTCGGCCATGGAAGACCTCATGTTGTCGCGGTTCCTCTTGTTTACGAAGGCAACGCTCACTGTAGCCAGCGAAATCAAGGTCATGATCAGCGCGACCATCATTGCCGTGTTGATCCTGGATTTGTAGTAGTTCTTCTCTTTTTCAGACCTCTTTCTCCGCGGGTAGGTCAGGATTGTGATGACCAGATAGATTACAAGAGAATTCAGCAGGAAGGTGACGATGTAGAATGAGGCCTCAAGCTCCGGTCTTGAGATGAGTATCATCATGCTGTCTGAAACCTTGTTGATGAAATGGACATATCCGTTGATCCTGATCACTTCATTCGGCGAATCTGCATATTCCCTGAATGCTTCATATTCCAGTTTCATAGGATAGGCATAGCTTCCCTTGCATGAAGTGAGGTTGCCATCCGAATACTTCGCATAGGAATATTTCGACGGCATCAGCACTTCTCCGGGCTTGCTGTAGCCCAGGATCTTGCCATAACCCTTGTCCTCCCTGTTGGATTTCGGCGAGATTGTCAGGAACATCATCGTGAGTCCGTTGCCTGAGTTGTAGTAGGCGAAGTTTCCGACGTACATGTGGTTGCCGTTCTCGTCCGAAAGGTACCTGAAGCGTGAGTTTTCATGGATCGGAATGCCTTGCGACATCAGATTCGTGAAATAGGAGATGGTGTGCTGGGTCATCATGTCCTCCCTGAACAGGTCGACCCCTATGTCGTAGTCCTGTGAGATCCGGCCCAGATAATTGTCGATGATCTTGTTGCGGATGAAGTACTTGCTGTTCCTCATTGCCGCAAAGGATGCCAGGTACTGGTCGGATGCTATGAGTTCCTCCTGCATCCTCAGCTCAAGCTCGAGCCTGATGTCCCTTTCGATTGAAAGTCTGTTTGCCCAGACCTCCACACTGTTCTGCTCTTTCTGGAAGCCGAAGACCGAGATATCGGTGACCAGCCATATCGCCAGAAGGGCGGAAAAGATGGCTCGGTTTATTGTGGAATGCGGACTTCCTTTGAAATGCAGCATCTTCTTCAGGGCAGGGAACAGCATGATGAACAGCAAGGCGCATCCGATCATCAGCAAGATGAGCATCGAGTAGACGAACATGCTTGTGTACGTCAGGTCGTTGATCTTGTACAGCTCAAGGGTGATGTTGGAGTTGAAGAGGATGCTCTTGATTAGCCAGTGCGAGTAGAAGATCAGCCCGGCAATTGCGATGGATACCGAAGCGGCATAGATCGACAGACCCTTTTTCGGCCTTTTCCCTTTCAGGATGACCTTGTACAGGTCCGTCCTGGTCATGAACACGGCGCAGATCGTCAGGAACATGGCCATCGAATAGATGAAAGCATCTCCGATGGAATTGAATATCTTGCCGTCAGCATAGACAAGAGGGGAGAACAGGATCGAACTGTCTTTGATTGTCTGTCCCCAAAAATGTGTGCAGATGATGATCGCATACAGGAGAGGAAGGACTGCCGCCAGATTTTTCAGGTGGCGTTTGCTGCGCAGATGCAGGAACAATGCAATGACTATCAGCCCTATCGAAATCCAGATCAGAACAGAATGCGCCAGCAGGGATGCGCTGGTGATGCCGCTGCTGACGAGTTTGAAGACAGGGACACCGTCCAGCATTACCGGAGAGCCGCCGCTTTCTGCCAGCGGAACGATGGTGAATGCCTTGCCGGAAACCAGATTCCTGTTGACACCCTCCTTGGAATCGGATTTCTGACTGTCCATGACTTCGAGCCCGCAGATGACTTTCCTGTTGTTGAGAATCTCGGATCTTACAAGATACCATTTGTGCCCGTAGTTCACGAACGACGGCTTGCCGGTCACTTCCGAAAGCGGGGAAATGATGCTCTCCTGCGGTCTTGACAGACGCGGGTAGAAGACTCTGGCGTTGATGTTGTCGTTCTTCAGCGGGAAACGGTTGCACCAGGATGTGAGGGAGTCGTCCACATAGCGGTAGATGACCATGTCCTCCGGTATGTCGAGATTGCCGATCCACTCGTCAGGACCTGCGGACAGCGCCCTGTCGCTCCAGTCCTTCAGGAGAGCCATCCTTTCGGCAAGGGCTTTCCCGGTTCTGGCCGCCGCACGTTCAGTGTCCTTCACGGATCTGGTTTTGGACAGCGCATCGGTGACGATCACTGCGGAAGCGGCAATCAGGATGCACGCGATCAGCATGCCCGTCTTGATCTTTCCTCTGATCATAATACCTCCCTTTCCGTCATTCGTGGTGATACGGCTCTCCTTTTATTATTGTGAATGCCCTGTACAGCTGCTCGGCGAAGATGGCTCTGACCATCTGGTGCGAGAAAGTCATCTTCGACAGGGAAATCTTCCCGTCTGCACGGGCATATACCTCGTCGGAAAAGCCATAGGCTCCTCCTATTATGAATATGATGTCCTTCCCTCCGGCGCTCATGGTGTTCTGCAGCTGCCTGGCGAACTCTATGGAGCGGTACTCCTTGCCGTGTTCGTCCAGCAGGATGACCCTGTCGGCAGGCTTGAGAGACTTGAGGATCAGCTTGCCTTCCTTTTCCTTGATCTGGGATTGGCTCAAGGCAGAGACATTCTTCAGCTCCGGAATCTCCACCACACTGAAAGGCACATAATGAATCAGCCTGGAAGCATAATTGTCCAGACCTTCTCGTACCCACGGAATATCAGTCCTTCCGACTGTGATCAAACTGATCTTCATTGTTGACAAAGGTAAGAAAGTGGCTCGGTATTTGCAAGTAAATAAAAGCGATGCGAATTATTAGAAATATATTGATTTCAGCCTTTCTGTTGCTCTCCGCACCATCTGTTCTTGCTGCGGATGACAGCTATGATGTATTCATCCCCATTTCGAAGTACATAGCTGCCGGAGATGCGGAAAGTCTTTCAGCGTGGTTTGCCGACAATCTTGAGATTTCGCTGCTGTCTTCCACGAGCAATTCAAGCAAGAGTCAGGCTACCCAGATCCTGAAGTTCTTTTTCGAGAAACACAAGCCGAGGTCCTTCTCAATCAATCACACTGCTGCCGGACAGAATTCCAAGTATGCTCTGGGAAGTCTGAGTTCCGGCGGGGAGTCCTTCATGGTGACGATTTTCGTGAGCATGTGCGGACAAAGCTACAAGATCCAACAGCTGAAGATTGACTACGTGAGGTGACCTGACAAACCTTCTGATAATGTCAGACAGATACAAGCTAAGTCTACTGGCCTTCATCTCGGCAGTCCTGCTGAGTGTCCCTTATCTCGTACCCGGTACGGGATTTCTTTCGTTGATAGCCTTCGTGCCTATGCTGATTGCCGAACAGTACGCGACCTTGGCAGGAATCAAGGGCTTCTGGAAGTGGCATTACGGCTGTTTCGTCCTATGGAATGCATTCACCACTTTCTGGGTCTGCAATGCGACTCTGGGAGGCGGGATATTCGCCGTGCTTGCCAATGCCCTTCAGATGTCGCTCATCTTCGGCCTGTTCCGGTGGAGCCGCAAGCAGGTCTCCGGAGCGGTTCCCTACATATTCCTTGCCTTTGCCTGGATTGCCTGGGAGCGCTTCTACCTGACCTGGGCGGAAATCAGCTGGCCATGGCTCGTCCTTGGCAATGCCTTCGCCAGGACCACGGGATGGATCCAGTGGTATGAATATGCCGGTACGCTTGGCGGTTCGCTCTGGATCTGGACAACCAATCTGGCTGTCTTCGGAGTCCTGATGACCCTGGCCTATGGCAACTGGAGGAACCGGACTCTGGCCGCACGGCTGTTCTTTTCTCTCGGTACCCTTGCACTCTTCGCCGTGCCGCCCGTTCTGTCGCTTTTCATCAAGCCGGATGATCCTGACGGCTCGCTCGATGTCGTGATACTCCAGCCGAACATCGATCCTTACGACAAGTTCGGAGGGATGAGCCAGGAGCAGCAGACCGATCTCCTTCTCTCCCAACTGTCAGATTGCTGTCCGACAGGGAACGTGCTCTGCATCGCCCCCGAGACATTCACCAATGACATCATTACCAATGACCTTTATCTCAGTCCGACGCTGAACCGTTTCCAGGAATATGCCGATGCCCATCCCGGTGTGAACATCCTCTTCGGAGCATCTTCACGGACATATCTGGAATCCGCTGTCAGACCTTCCCACACGGCCCGCCTCCGTCCGAACGGCCTCTGGATGGAAGGCCACAATTCGTCTCTCATGGTAAGTGCCGGCCGCACTCCCGACATATTCCACAAGAGCAAACTTGTGGTCGCTGTCGAGAAGACGCCTTATCCGGCGGTGTTCTGCAAGATCGACGACCTGCTGGGAGGAGTGATGGGACGCAACATCGGCCAGGAAGAAGTGACCGATCTGAATTTCGCACAGTACGACAGCACCGGTCAGATGACTGGCAGCTTCCCTGTCGGAACTCCGATCTGCTACGAGTCCGTCTATGGCGAGTACTGTACCGAATATGTCAGAAAGGGCGCCAGGCTTCTTGCCGTAATCACGAATGATGCCTGGTGGAAGGACACGCCGGGCTATCGCCAGCACCTTTCATATTCATCCCTCAGAGCCATTGAGACGCGGCGTTGGATTGCCCGTTGCGCCAACACCGGAATCTCGGCCGTGATCGATCCTTCCGGGAAGATCATCTCCAGAACCGACTGGTGGGAGCCTGCCGTGCTCACTGCCAAGGTCGGGCTCAGCAGCGAGGAGACCTTTTTCGTGCGGAACGGAGACATCGCCGGAAGAATTTCCGTGCTGATGTTCCTTCTGCTCTTTTTCGGAATGCTCGTCCGGAGCGTCACTCGTCCGGGTCTTGGACGATAAGATCAGCCGGTCGCTCAAGATTACATAAAACAAGATTACATAAAAAAAGACAGGCTAGATTTCCAGCCTGTCTCCTTTCATGTCATAGATTTCATTCTGCAGTACCGAGAACCCTGTCATTTCGACCAGGGTCAGTTTGCATCCGTACTTCTTTTTCCATTTGCCGATGAACGACTTGTCTCCGATCAGCGACTGCCCTCTCTTGAGATAGGCCCCCAGGATGGGACTCACCTTCAATGTCAGTTCCTTGTGCCCCTTGTCGGAGAAGTAAGCGATGTCTCTCTCGATCTGCTCGTCGATGACGGCACTTGGGGCAATCTTGCCGGTTCCATGACAGACAGGGCACACCTCCTCAGTGTTGATCTGCGTTACAGGGCGGATCCTCTGCCTTGTTATCTGCATGAGACCGAATTTGGTAAGAGGCAGGACATTGTGCTTGGCGCGGTCGCTTTCCATCAGCTGCTGCATGTAGCGGTGCAGCTCGTTGCGATGCTCTCCGGAATCCATGTCGATGAAATCCACGATCACGATTCCTCCCATGTCCCTGAGCCTCAACTGTCGGGCAATCTCTTCAGCTGCGATCTTGTTTACCTCGAAGGTGTTGTCCTCCTGGTTCGATGTCTTGGCGCGTATTCCGCTGTTGACATCGATCACATTCAGAGCCTCTGTCGTCTCGATGACCAGATAGGCTCCCTGCTTCATCGGGACCACCTTTCCGAAAGAACTCTTGATCTGTCTCGTGACCTCGAAATGGTCGAAGATCGGTTCCTTTCCCTCGTACAGCTTTACGATTTTCTCCTGCTCCGGAGAGATCAGGGAGATATACTTCTTCGTCTCCTCAAAGATGTTCCTGTCATTGACATGGATGTTGCTGAACGAATCGTTGAGCAGATCCCTGAGGATTGTGGTTGTCTTGCTGTACTCGGTGAAGAGCAGCTGGGTCGATTTGTTCCGGGCAATCTTCTTCCACGAACTTTCCCATTTCTCGATCAGCGACTTGGCCTCGGCAACCAGAACGGCCGCTTTCTTGCCTTCTGCCGCTGTGCGTATGATGGCACCGTAGTTCTTGGGAAGAATGCTCTTTACCAGCGTTTCAAGCCTTTTCTTCTCCTCTTTGGAGGAAATCTTCTGGGAAACGCTTACTTTTTCTGCAAACGGAAGCAATACGATGTTCCTTCCTGCCAATGAAATCTCCGCAGTGAGTCGTGACCCTTTGGTGGATATCGGCTCCTTGACAATCTGTACGATTAACATCTGTCCGGGACTGAGGACGTTTTCGATACGTCCCTCCTTCTCGAGAATCGGTCCGATCTTGATTTTGGAATACAAGGCATCCAGGCTGGTGTTCGCATTGCTCTTGCGTACGAACTCGTCGAATGCGTTGAAATACAGACCGAGGTCCAGATAATGTACAAAAGCCTCTTTCTTGTCCCCGATGTCCACAAAGGCGGCGTTGAGCGCAGGAAGAAGTTTCTTCACTTTCCCGAGGAATACATCCCCTACGGAAAAACTGTGCCCCTGGCTGGACTCCTTGTTCAGTTCAATCAGCCGGTGGTTTTCCATCAGCGCGATGTGAACTTCTGTCGGCGTTACGTCGACAATCAGATCCTTTTCAGACTTTTCGGACTCCATGAGGAAATTGCAATGGTTTTTGATATGAAAAAAGGGCCGTCCGGTCTTCCGGTCAGCCCCTTTCTTTCAGCAAACTGCTAAAATGGCAGACACGAGATTACTTCTTCTTGTGTCTATTCTTGCGCAAGCGCTTTTTACGCTTGTGCGTCGACATCTTATGTCTTTTTCTTTTCTTACCGCTAGGCATGGTGATATTAATTTAAGTAATTACTTTTCCTTGACTGCGTTGACAAATACCTTTGCAGGCTTGAAAGCCGGGATGTCATGCTCAGGGATTGTCATTGTGGTCTTCTTGGTGATGTTGCGAGCTGCCTTCTGGGCTCTGTGCTTTACGATGAAGCTGCCGAAGCCACGGAGATAGACTGGTTCCTTCATTTCGATGGACTCCTTGACGGTCTCCATGAACTCCTCAACTACCTTCTGTACAGCGATTTTCTCAATACCGGTTTTGCTTGAAACCTTGTTTACGATTTCTGCCTTAGTCATATTCAATCAAAAATAATTGTTGTCTATTTGCATCAATGTTATCCTCTTTCAAGGACAGGGAGTGCAAAAATAGACTTATTTTTTTAATAATCAAAATCATAAATACATTTTTTCCTCCAAGATGCCTCTGGCACGGTGATTGACAATATATCCCTCGCGAATATGTGGCGAGACAATCTGACAAATTGGCAGACGTCTGGTTCGTGTCCCTGTCCATCAGCGGATTCGCGATGGCGCCCGCGTCCTTGTCACTTGTCCGAAGGAATATGTGTTTTGCAGAAGAAAATGGTTCGCCTCTGGCGGACCGCAATATACAAATATGAAGAAAGAGATAAATACAGACCTTCTTTTCCCCAATGGGGCTGAAGTGAACATAATCCCTGTCATGCAGGGAATGGAAATGACCAAGGTCAATACTTCCGACCTCCCTAAAGTCATTCCTCTGCTCGCTTTGAGAAACGCGGTAGTTTTCCCGGGAATGGTTTTCCCGGTTACGATAGGACGTGAGAAGTCCATCAATGTCATCCGTCATGCCGAGAAGACCAACTCCTTCATCGGAGCGGTACCCCAGACCGACCTCATGGTCGAAGACCCGGGCCGGAGCGACCTTTTCGATTTCGGAACGGTCTGCAGGATCGTGAAGGTCCTGGAGATGCCTGACGGCACCATCACCGCCCTCCTTCAGGGAATGGTGAGATTCAATCTTCTGTCGATTGTCTCTTCGGAGCCCTTCCTCTCCGGCAATGTCGTCTATCTCGAAGACATCAATCCGGCCGAGGATGACAGCACCAGGATGATTGCGGAGTCCCTCAAGGAGAAGGCTTCCATTGTCATCAGGTCGTCTTCCATGGCTCCGAAGGAGGCCTTCAATGCACTCAAGTCGATCGACAGCTTCCCGTTCCTTGTCAATTTCATTGCCACTACCATCGAGATCGAGAACTACAACGACAAGGTTGACCTTCTCCGCTACGATGATGTCAAGACCAGGGCCATGAAACTGCTCAGCGCCCTCGATGTCCAGGGCCAGCTGCTCAAGATCAAGCAGGAGATCAATCAGAAAGTGAAGAGCGAGATTGACCAGCAGCAGAGGGAATACTACCTGAACAATCAGCTCAAGACCATCCAGGAAGAGCTCGGAATGGATGATGAAAGCGAGTTCGAGACTCTCAGGGCAAAGGCCCGGACAAAGAAATGGCCGGAGTCTGTGGCAAAGCAGTTCGAAAAGGAGATGTCCAAGCTTGCCAAATACAACCCTTCTTCTCCGGACTACAGCATCCAGTACAACTACATCGAATTCATGCTGAGTCTTCCATGGGGGGATATGTCCAAGGACAATCTCGACCTCAAGCATGCCAGGAAGGTTCTCGACAATGACCACTACGGGCTTGATAACGTGAAGGAAAGGATTATCGAATACCTTGCCGTCCTCAAGCTGAAGGGCAACATGAAATCGCCTATCCTCTGCCTGTACGGCCCTCCGGGAGTCGGCAAGACCAGTCTCGGAAAGTCCGTGGCAAGGGCCTTGGGCAGGAAATATGTCAGGGTGGCTCTGGGTGGCATGCACGATGAGGCAGAACTGAGGGGACACAGGAAGACCTACATCGGAGCGCTTCCGGGAAGAATCCTGAATGGCATCGACAAGGCCGGCACATCCAATCCGGTCATCGTCCTGGATGAGATCGACAAGGTCGGCAACAGCTACAAGGGCGATCCGTCCTCGGCCCTGCTCGAGGTTCTCGATCCGGAGCAGAACAATGCCTTCCACGACAACTATCTGGACATCGACTACGATCTGTCCAATGTGCTCTTCATCACTACCGCGAACAACATCTCCACCATCCAGCCGGCCCTTCTTGACCGAATGGAGCTCATCAACGTCTCCGGTTACCTGGCCGAGGAGAAGATGGAGATTGCGAAGCACTATCTCGTTCCAAAGCAACTCGAGGAGCATGGAATAGACAGGAAGGCGCTCAGGATTGACAAATCCGCCCTCGCCATGATCATCGATGAATATACCTCCGAATCCGGAGTGCGCGGTCTCGAGAAGAGAATCGCCAAGATCGCCAGGGTGACAGCTAAGAAGATAGCTTTGGGCGAGGAATATCCCAAGGTCATCAGGAAGGAGCATCTCAAGGAATATCTTGGACTTCCTTCCAACTTCCATGACCGCCAGAAGGACAACGAAGGCCCCGGCGTGGTCACCGGACTGGCCTGGACCCAGGTAGGAGGAGAGATTCTTTTCGTCGAGAGTTCTGTCTCGAAGGGAAAGGGCGCCATCAGCATGACCGGCAACCTGGGAGATGTGATGAAGGAATCCGCCACCATAGCCTACCAGTACATCAAGGCCCATCCCGAGATGGCCGGAATCACCAGCGAGGAACTTGCAGAGCGTGACATCCACGTCCATGTGCCGGAAGGAGCCGTTCCGAAGGACGGTCCGTCTGCGGGCATCACGATGGTCAGCTCCATGGTTTCCGCTCTCCGTGGCCAGGCCATCAGGCACAAGGTCGCGATGACCGGCGAGATGACCTTGCGCGGCAAGGTGCTGCCTGTCGGAGGCATCAAGGAGAAGATCCTGGCCGCAAAACGTGCCGGAGTCACCGACATCGTCATCTCGGTGGACAACCGCAAGGACATCGAAGACATCAAGCCGGTCTATGTTGAGGGCTTGACCTTCCATTACGTCCGTACAATTGACGACGTGATGTCCTTCATATTCAGTTGACACCACGCCCGCTGCCATGGAAGTCAGGATTGAAGAAAGCTGGAAGGCCGCGCTTGCAGACGAGTTCGCCAAACCGTATTTCGCCTCGCTGGCGCGCCGCCTGCATGACGAGAAGGCCGAAGGAAAAGTGATCTATCCTCCGGGAAGAATGATATTCAAGGCCTTCGAACTGACACCGGTCGACAAGGTGAAGGTCGTGATCCTCGGTCAGGATCCGTATCACGGGCCGGGTCAGGCGATGGGACTGAGTTTCTCCGTCCCCGACGGCATGCCTGCACCGCCTTCACTGAAGAACATATTCAAGGAAATCGAATCAGACCTGGGAATCGTGATGAGCGGCCGCCCGAACCTTGAGAAGTGGGCTGAACAGGGAGTTCTTCTCCTGAATTCCATCCTAACTGTCAGGGGAGGGGAGGCTGCCTCCCACAGCGGAATCGGCTGGCAGCAGTTCACGGACGCAGTCATCAGGTATATTTCCGACAATCTGGAAGGAGTCGTCTTCCTTCTGTGGGGGAACTATGCCCGAAGCAAGAAAGATCTGATAGACACGTCAAGGCATCATGTCCTTGAAGCCGCCCATCCGTCTCCTCTGGCGAGGGGAGCCTTTTTCGGATGCAGGCATTTCTCAATGACGAACAACATCCTGCTTTCAGAGGGCAGGACTCCGATAGATTGGAAATTATGAAACGGACAGCATTGTTTCCCGGCTCGTTCGACCCGTTCACAGCCGGACATCTGAACATACTTGTCAGAGCCCTGACCATCTTCGACGAGGTGGTGGTGGCAGTCGGCATCAACCAGGCCAAGAGGGGCTATTTCACCATCGATCAGCGCAAGGACATCATCCGGCAGGCCTGCAAGGGTCTTGAGGGGGTGAGAGTCATCAGCTATGACGGGCTTACCGTGGACATCTGCCGCGAGCTTGGCATAAGACACATTGTCAGGGGTGTCAGGAATATGACGGATTTCGACAACGAGCAGGCGATCGCCGATGCCAACCGTCATTTCTATCCGGAAGTGGACACGATCATCATCCCGACCGCCCAGGAATATTCCCACATCTCCTCTTCTGCCGTGAGAGATGTCATCAGCCATCACGGTGACATCTCGATGTTCATTCCGGGAGGCGTGGTTCTCCCGGATGTCGAATGAAACAGCATCAGGATGAAAAGGTTTCTTGCAATAGCGCTGATTCTCCTTCAGGCACTGTCCGGCTTCGCCCAGACGGATTCGGCAAAACTGGCAGCCCTGGACGGCCGGCTTGCGGAGTATTTCGCCTTGCTGGAGTACCAGGATGTCAGCGTCAAGATCGAGGAATGTGACACCCTGATCAGTTCGGCTAAGGATTCTTCGGTCCGACGGCACATAGCTCTGAAGGCATATTGGCATTATCTTGACTCCAGACTGATGGGGGATGAGGCTGTGGCCGTCCATCTCGCTGACCGTTGGTTCATCTCCGGGAAGATCCGGATGGGCAGCGCGACCGACCTGATGAATGCCAGGATATTCGCAGACTTCAACCGTAGCTCCCTGATAGGGAAGCAGGCTCCTGTCGCGACCTTTGTCGGACCCCAGGGAGACAGCGTGACTCTCGGTGGACCGTCCGACAGCCTCTCCGTGCTTTTCTTCTACGACACCGACTGCGCCAAATGCAAGCTGGAGTCCATGATGCTCAAAGCTTTGCTCGAGGAAAAGAATTATCCTGTCAGGCTCTATGCCATCTACACCGGCTGCGATCCCGATTCGTGGGCTTCCTGGCGCGGAACCCGTTTCTCCCTTGATGCCGACAGGACCTCTGTCGTCAATCTTTGGGATCCCGAAGTCTCTTCCGACTACCAGATGAAGTACGGCGTACTGAGCACTCCGCAGATGCTCCTCGTTTCGCGTGACGGGACAATCCTCGGCCGCAGGCTGGACACGGAGGCCCTGAGACCGCTTCTGGATGCTGCTGTCGACAGGGAATGCCATGAATATGGCAAAGCGGAGACCGTTGCCCTCCTTGACAACATATTCCTTTCCTACGGGGACAGTCTCAGTCCTGCCCATGTCACGGCAGTGGCTGAAATGATTGCGGGAAGGACTCTCCAGGCGAAAGACACCCTTGGCTACAAGAACCTTGTCGGCGACCTGCTCTACTATCTGACCTCGAAGCGGGAGGAACCCCTCAGGGAGGGGACTTCCGGATTCATTGATGAATATATCCTCTCGCGTCCGGAAATATGGAACACCGAAGACGATACCCTCAGGGTCGTCGGACTTGCCAGGCTGAATGCCGGACTGCTCTCGCGCACACCGGTTGGCTCCCGCCTGCCTTCGATGCCGCTCAAGGGCTGGGGAAAGCTCAGGCGCAAGGGTGGGCTGCTGATTTTCCACACCCACGGCTGTCCGGTCTGCAGGGAGGAGATGGCAGCCGCCGACAGCCTCGGATTGGATTATCTGGCTGTCGATGTGGATGAAATCGGTCAGCAGAATCCTGAATTGCAGGAAAGGCTTCTGGACACCTTCGATCTGCTGTCAATGCCGATGATAATCGAAGTCGGCAGAAGGGGGAAGGTCCTTCGAAGGTATGTTTCGCTGGCTAATAATTTTGTATTTTCTGACAAATAAAAGTAAATTTGCATGATGTACCGTAAGGTATGACACTTGCAAGAGTTTGATTAAATAATTTTTTATAGATTATGGTTTCATACAAAGAACTTGGCCTTGTAAACACTAGAGAGATGTTTGCCAAGGCTGTTGCAGGCGGCTATGCCATCCCTGCCTTCAATTTCAACAACATGGAGCAGCTCCAGGCTATCATCCAGGCTGCTGCCGAGACAAAGTCTCCTGTCATCCTTCAGGTTTCCAGCGGAGCCCGCAAGTATGCCAACCAGACCCTTCTGCGTTACATGGCACAGGGCGCTGTAGAGTATGCCAAGGAACTCGGCTGGGAGCATCCTCAGATCTGTCTCCATCTTGACCACGGCAACTCTTTCGAACTCTGCAAGAGCTGTGTCGATTTCGGCTTCTCTTCCGTCATGATCGATGCTTCTTCACTTCCTTACGAGGAGAACATCGCCCTGACCAAGCAGGTCGTTGACTATGCCCATGCACACGATGTCACCGTAGAGGCTGAACTCGGTGTCCTCGCAGGTGTAGAGGATGAGGTTTCCGCTGCCGAGTCACACTATACCAAGCCGGAGGAGGTTATCGATTTCTCTACCCGTTCGGGCTGCGATTCACTCGCCATCTCCATCGGTACTTCACACGGTGCCTACAAGTTCACTCCTGAGCAGTGCACAGTCGATCCTAAGACCGGCCGTCTCGTACCTCCGCCACTCGCATTCAACGTTCTTCACGAGATCGAGAAGAAACTCCCTGGATTCCCTATCGTGCTCCACGGTTCTTCTTCAGTCCCTCAGGAAGAGGTTGACACCATCAACAAGTACGGCGGTGCCCTCAAGGCTGCCGTAGGTATCCCTGAGGAGCAGCTTCGTGAGGCTGCAAAGAGCGCTGTCTGCAAGATCAACATCGACTCCGACTCACGTCTTGCAATGACCGCAGCCATCCGTCAGGTCTTCGCTGAGAAGCCTGCAGAGTTCGACCCTCGCAAGTATCTCGGCCCTGCCCGTGACAACATGAAGAAGCTCTACATCCACAAGATCGTCAACGTTCTTGGCTCAAACGGAAAGGCTGAGTAAGACTTTCCTTCGGATAGATAAGAGACCGGCTCGAGTCTTCGGACTTCCAGCCGGTCTTTTTTTGCGGTTTTTGATACTTTTTTCAAAATGTCATAGTGTTTTTTTCTGTAATTGTAATACCTTTGCAGCCGCAACGTTATGTTTATTATCCAATTGGTTTAACTAAATCATTTTTTTATGCGATGAGAAGAATCATAGCTTCAGTTACTCTGGTACTTGGTGCTTTGGCGGCCTGTGCTGCCCAGGAGTTGAATCTCAACCTTGTCACACGTCTCGATGGCAACAAATCCTGGCCTTTGAAAAGTACTTCATCAGGCAACAACCGGATCAATTGGGGTAATTCCAGTCTGTATGTTCTTGCAGACGGTTCCTTCACCGGGAAGCTATCTTACGACATCGCAATGAATTTTCTCAACAGCGATCCTGTCTCACTCTATTCCAACACGGGAAGCTGTGTCGAGACCAATTGGCTCAACTGGGCCGACTTCACATATTCATTCAATGACAACTGGTCCGTTTCTGCCGGAAAGCAGATAATGCTGCTTGGTGGCTGGGAGATCGACATGTACGATTTCGACCAGCTGACTGACCTTTGCTCTCAGGACTGGCAGCTCATCAATGTCTACCAGTGGGGCGGCAAGGTGGCATATTCACCATCGGAGGAGCATCTCTTCGCTGTCCAGGTCTCGTCATCCCCGCTCCGCGACCTTCTGCTCGAGGGCAATGAAATCGCCGCTTCCTTCCAGACCCGCAACACAGTGGGAATATGGGAAAGCATCTTTTCTGCCAACTACATCCAGACACCTTACGAAGAGTGTCCTGCCATGTACATGGCCACTTTCGGCAATCAGATCGTGACTGACCGCATCTGCGCCTTCATCGACTATACCTTGAAGACCCCGGGCAATCAGGATTTCGGTGCGCTCCGTTCCTCTGTCACCGCTTCGCTGGCATGTTCATTCTGTGACGGTTGCCTTGAAGTTGGCGCCAAGGGCGGTTACGACACTACCAGCGAGCTGTGCCCCGACATATTCGGCTATTCCGATGAATGGGAGACTGAGGAAGACGGGCTTTCCGGGATTGTCCCTCTCGGCCTTTCCCCGATGCGCGACTATTGCTTCGGTGGTCTGTTTGTCAATGGCTATCCTCTTGAAGGACTGCGTGTCCATGCAGCCGTCGGATGCAACAACTACACGAAGTCTCCAAGTGTCACCCTCGGTGTCTGCTATCAGTTCGGAGCGAAGATTCTCTAGTCACTTAATGTATCGGAATGGCAATGAGTGAAAACAAACCGCTTGAGAATGATGTAATCATCCGTCTCGAGCATCTGAGCAAGTCTTTTTCAGGGAAGAAAGTCCTTGATGACATCAACCTTGACATCAGAAGGGGAGAATTCGTCACCTTCCTCGGACCTTCCGGATGCGGAAAGACCACGACTCTCCGTACCATAGCCGGATTCAATGCAGCCGATGAAGGCAGGGTCATAATGGACGGCGAGGACATTTCTGCGCTCCCTCCGCATCTCAGACCGCTGAACACCGTCTTTCAGAGATATGCCCTTTTCCCGCATCTGGATGTCTATGACAACATCGCATTCGGCCTGAAACTGAAGGGAGTGGATTCCGAAGAAATCGACAGGAGAGTGCGGAAGATGCTGAAGCTCGTGAGCATGACCGACTATGAAGACCGCGATGTGGAGTCTCTTTCCGGAGGACAGCAGCAGCGTGTCGCCATAGCCCGAGCCCTTGTGAACTATCCGAAGGTGCTTCTTCTTGACGAGCCTCTTGCCGCTCTCGACCTGAAGATGAGGAAGGACATGCAGATCGAACTGAAGGAAATGCATCGCAAGCTCGGAATCACTTTCATCTACGTTACCCATGACCAGGAGGAAGCCCTGACCCTTTCCGACCGTATCGTAGTGATGTCCGAGGGCAGGATCCAGCAGATCGGTACCCCAATGGACATCTACAACGAGCCTCAGAACTCGTTTGTCGCCGACTTTATCGGGGAGAGCAACATCCTCAACGGTACGATGATCGCGGACAGGGAGGTTTCCTTCATCGGACATGATTTCAAGTGCGTGGACGAGGGCTTCGGTGAGAATGTGCCTGTCGATGTGGTTGTGCGTCCGGAGGACATCTACATCATGAACAAGCTCGAAGGAGCCCAGTTCACGGCAGTCGTGAAGAGCTGCACCTTCAAGGGTGTCCATTATGAGATGTTTGTGGACACCGACTCCCACAATGAGCTTATGATCCAGGACTACAATGCCTTTGAGGTCGGAAGCACCGTGGGTCTGATCATCCGCCCCGAGGACATTCAGGTCATGAAGAAGGAACGGGTCGAAAACACCTTTGCCGGGGAACTTGTCGACAGCACCCATGTCTCGATTCTCGGGGAAGAGTTCGAATGCGCTCCGGTCTCCGGCATCGATGAAGGAACCGAGGTGGAAGTCAGGGCAGCTTTCGACCGGATCGACCTTCTGGACCATGCCGAGGATGGTGTGACAGGAGGAACCGTCTATATGATTCTCTACAAGGGCGACCACTATCACCTGACAATCCGTACGGACAGCGATGAGTTTGTCTATGTGGACACCAACGATGTCTGGGACAAAGGTGACATCGTCGGTATCAACATATTGCCTCAGGATCTAATCGTCACTGCAAGAAATGGGAAAGAGGAGTAACTGGGCCATCCCGTATTTCATATTCCTGGTGCTGTTCGTGGCGCTTCCGCTCCTGCTGGTAGCGATGTATGCCTTCCAGGACAATTACGGACATTTCACCTTCGCGAACATTGCGAGGATATTCACGGACACCGATGCGATGAGTACCTTCGTCGTGTCATTGGAAGTCGCGCTTGAGAATACCCTCATCTGCCTGCTGCTGGGCTATCCGGCTGCCTTCATCCTTTCGAGAAAGGACCTGAACAAGTCGGCTGTCACGGTGATACTGTTCATCCTTCCGATGTGGATCAATGCTCTGATGAGAACCCTTGCCACAGCCGACCTGTTCGGAGTGCTGGGTTTCCGGCTCGGAAAGGGAACTCTTCTGTTCGGTATGGTTTACGACTATCTGCCGTTCATGATCTATCCCATCTACAATGTCCTTCTGAAGATGGACAACTCTTATGCTGAAGCGGCCTCCGACCTTGGCGCGACTCCTGTCCAGGTCTTCACGAAGGTTACCCTTCCGCTGTCGATGCCTGGCATCCTGAGCGGTGTGATGATGGTTTTCATGCCGACCGTCAGCACCTTCGCCATCTCGGAATTCCTGACCAACAACAAAATCAAGCTTTTCGGAACAATCATCCAGGAGAACATCAACTCCTCGATGTGGAACTACGGAGCGGCTCTGTCGTTCTTCATGCTGATCATCATCGGCTTGACTACATTCCTGTCCGGAAGTGACAAAGAAGTGGAAGGAGGCACTGTGTAACCGGGACGATGAAAAAGATAATCTCACAGATCTACATCTGGATACTCCTGATACTCCTCTATTCCCCGCTGGTCTTCATCGCCGTATTCTCCTTCACGGAGGCAAAGACCCTCGGCAACTGGACCGGTTTTTCCATGAACCTGTACAGATCCCTGTTCACGGGAAATGTCTCGGGAGGGGCCACACTGATGGATGCATGCCGGAACACTATCCTCATAGCTCTTGCGGCAGCTGCCGTTTCCACCCTTCTGGGGACGGTATCCGCTATCGGAATATTCAATCTCAAGGGACGCAGGAAGCAGACTATTCAGTTTCTGAACAATATCCCGATGCTGAATCCGGACATCATAACCGGTGTCTCGCTTTTCCTTCTCTTCGTGTTCCTGCACATCAGCCAGGGCTTCCTGACCGTGGTTCTGGCCCACATCACATTCTGCACCCCGTACGTCGTGCTGAATGTGATGCCGAAACTTTCGCAGATGAACCCGAACATCTATGAAGCCGCCCTGGATCTGGGGGCTACCCCGATGCAGGCATTCTGGAAGGTGCTTGTGCCTCAGCTGCGTCCGGGAATGCTCTCTGGCTTCATCCTGGCCTTCACGATGTCCCTCGATGACTTTGCGGTCACCTTCTTCACAAGGGGAACGGTGGGACTCGAGACTCTCTCGACTTACATTTATGCCGATGCCCGCAAGGGTGGCCTTACACCGGAGCTCAGACCTCTGATGACCATCATATTCCTGGTTGTCCTGGTCTCACTTCTGTTCATAAACCTGAGGAACAACCGCGCGGCGCAGAAGTCATGATCAACTGGATATTCACAATCTTTTACATTACCTTATTTTGAAAATGAAGAAATTTCTTGGATTCGCCATCGCCGCCATGATGATGGTGGCATGCTCTTCTGACAGGAGTCAGATTCTCAAGGTCTACAACTGGTCCAGCTACATCGACGAGGACCTCATCGGAGAGTTCGAGCAGTGGTACGAAGAACAGACAGGAGAACCGGTAAAGGTCGTGTACCAGGTGTTCGACATAAATGAGACGATGCTCTCGAAGATCGAGAAAGGTCACGAGGATTTCGATGTCGTCTGTCCTTCCGACTACATCATCGAAAGGATGCTCAAGAACGATCTGCTTCTCCCGATCGAGAGGGACTTCGGAGAGACTCCTAACTACATCGACGGAAGCCTTTCACCATACATCGTCGACCAGTTCAGGCACATCACCGACGGAAAGGGCAAGGATGCCACTGAATATTCAGTCGGCTACATGTGGGGCTTCACCGGCTTCCTCTACAATGCATCGAAGGTCGATCCTGAGGATCTGCGTACCTGGGATGTCCTGCACAATGAAAAATATTCGGGGATGATCCTCATCAAGGATGCCCCGAGGGATGTCTACAGCCAGCTTCTGCTGTACTTCCATCAGGATGAGATCAGGAACGAAGACGGTTCATTCAACCTTGAGGCCATGGATTCCCTCATGTACGACTGTTCGGAGGCTTCTATGAAGCAGATAGAGGATTATCTCTGTGCCGGCCGCGACCTGGTCGGTGGCTGGGAGGCTGATTTCGGCAAGGAAAGCATGACTCAGGAAAAGGCCTGGATCGACCTTGCATGGAGCGGTGATGCCGCCTGGGCAATCGATGAGGCGGCTGAAGTAGGCGTGGATCTCGACTATGCTGTTCCGGAAGAGGGCGCCACTGTCTGGTTCGACGGCTGGGTGATCCCGAAATATGCAAAGAATGTCAAGGCTGCGAGGTATTTCATCAACTTCATGTGCAAGCCTGAGAATGCAATCCGCAACTCTCTTGAGGTAGGCTACAGCAGCTCGAACGGCTCTCCCGAGATGCTTGAGGCAATCATCGATGAAAGCTATCCTCCGATCGACCTCACCTATTTCTTCGGTGAAGGCGCTGATTCGGTCTGTGTCAATCCGGTCATGTTTGCTGACAAGAAGGTCATCGACCGTTGCTGTATGGAACATGACTGGGCTCCGGAGGACACAGAGAGACTGATTGCAATGTGGTCCCGTGTCAAGGGCGATGCCATGGGTTTCTCGACATACGTCATCCTCGGAGTCGCCGTCCTGGCCATCATCATGTTCGTGGTGATGAAGGTTCTCTCCGGCAAGAGAAAGAAAAGCAAGAAAAGACGCAGATAGATTTTGAACAGAATAATATCTTTTGTCAAGGAATGGATGCTCGTCATAGCCATGTTGACGGGCGTCCTTCTGTATGCGGTCTATCATGAACTTCCTGTCCTTCATCATCTGGGCCAGGATGCCCTCCGGGCAGTGAAGTTCGTTCAGCCGGTACTCATTTTCGTCATGCTCTTCCTGAGCTTCTGCAGGATTGCTCCCAAGGATCTCCGCCTTCACCGTTGGCAGTTCCTGCTCCTGCTTATCCAGGGGCTGTCCTTCATCCTCCTTGCCCTGCCTGTCGTCTGGGCAGCCTCACATTCCGGAGCATTCGCCTCCTTCATCACATCGGCAAGGATTCCGCTTGAAGCAGCTATGCTCTGCCTGATATGCCCGACTGCGACCGCCTGTGCCGTGGTCGTGCGCAAGCTGGGAGGTGACATGGCTCAGTGCGTGACCTACACCATCCTTATCAACATCATGGTCGCGATTCTGGTGCCTGCAGTGATTCCGTTCCTTTACAGGGACGGCGGGATCTCATTCATGGCAGCCTTCCTCACGATTATGGCCAAAGTGTTCCCGCTTCTGATACTGCCCTGTCTTGCAGCCTGGCTGGTCAGATTTCTGCTGCCCCGGTTCCATGCTTTCCTGACAGGCCTTACCGACCTGGCATTCTACATCTGGGCGGTGTCCCTGACCCTTGCCATCATGATGAGTACCAGGGCGATTTACCATTTCGGAGGAAGCCTTTGGCTTCTCGCCGCCATTGCGGCCGCCTCGCTTCTGAGCTGCATCTTCCAGTTCTGGGCAGGCAGGAAGATCGGACGCAGATACGGAAAGGAAGAAGAAATCACCATGGGGCAGTCCCTCGGACAGAAGAACACGGTGTTCGCAATCTGGATGGGGTACACTTTTATGGAGCCTATCGTGTCAGTCGCAGGCGGCTTCTACAGCATCTGGCACAATCTCTACAATTCCTGGCAGTTGCACAGGCAGCTACATCAGAAGACTTGAGATGTCACTTCCTTCCTCCATGGCCTGGCGGATGAGAGTGGATGAGACATTGACCATCGGAGCATCCGCCAGGGTGATCCTGTAGCGGCCCTGCCCTTCGGCTTCCAGGCTCTCCTTTGCGGCTTCAGCATCGTATCCTTCCCGAGGAAACACGATGACACCGAATTCGGAAAGGATTCTTCCGTAGTCTTTCCATTCCCTGAAGCAGACCAGGTTGTCCGCGCCGATCACCAGGCTGAATTCGTTGCCCGGCTCCCTTTCTCGCAGAGCCTCGAGAGTCCTGACCGAATAATGCGGAGGAGGCATGTGCATCTCGATGTCATCGATCCTTACCCTCAGTTCGGGGTGGCGGGCAACTGCCTTGCGGGCTGCTTCCAGCCGCTCCGGGGCCGAGCTTCCGTCTATCGAATCCTTCAGCGGATTCTTTGGAGACACGACCAGGTACACGGAATCGAAATCCTCGTTCTGCGTCAGATGGCGCATGATGGCAAGGTGACCGATGTGCAGAGGATTGAAGGATCCGGAATAGACAGCGACTTTCACGGGATGCTAGATGAATGTTGAATAGTTCAGCCTGCCGTCATCGAGAAAATCCTCGACAACTTTCTCGACCTCTCCGAAAGCGGTGGCGAGGTCGTCATTTATCAGGACATAGTCGAATTGCGGGGCATATTCCATCTCCTGCGAAGCTTTTTCGACCCTCTCTGCAATCGCCTCAGGACTGTCTGTACCCCTTTTGACGAGACGTTGCCGGAGAGTCTCGACGGAAGGAGCCTTTATGAATATGGACAAGGCCTTCTCCCCGAAATATTTCTTGAGATTGACACCTCCCTTGACATCCACATCGAATATGATGACGTGCCCTGCCGCCCAGATCCTCTCCACTTCCGACTTCAGGGTGCCGTAGAAATGGTCCTTGTAGACTTCTTCATATTCGACGAAACTGTCCTCGGAGATGAGTCTGCGGAACTCGTCAGGGGAGACGAAATGGTACTCCCTGCCGTTCTGCTCCGTGCCTCGCGGGGCTCTGGAAGTTGCCGAAATCGAGAACTCCATCGTGTCTTTCCAGATTCCGAGAATGTGGCCTACTATCGTGCTTTTCCCTGCGCCGGAGGGGGCGGAGAATATCAAAACCTTGTTATCCATTATTTCTGATGTATTTACCACAAAAATAACTATTTTTGTCCAATGCGACACAATGGAAGTCGTACTCACACCTCAAAAACGAACCATTTTGGCCAGAAAGAGAAAAAAGAGTGCCCAAGCCCCTGCAGCCGACTACATCGCCAGGCAGAAGTCAGCTCTGGTCCGCAGACACAGGCAGGTCATCTATCTGAATGACAAAGAAAAAGCTGCAGTCGAAGAATACTGCAGCCGTTTCGGTGTCAAATGTGTCTCCACCATTTTCCGTGAGGCGACGATGGAGAGGATCCTCTCCCAGCTCGACGAGTGTCCTCCTAGTCTCTTCTAGACATTGCTATCGAGATGTAGTAAAGAAGGGTTCCGAGCGAACTGATTGCAGCAATCACGTACGTGCCTGCTGCCCACATCAGGGCTTCGCTGGCCATCGGCTTCGTCTCGTATGTCGTGATCCCTGCATTTTCAAGCCAGGCGACAGCCCTCCGGCTCGCGTTGATTTCAACCGGCAGGGTAATGAAGCTGAACAGGGTTGTCAGGGCGAACAGAGCGATACCGGCCCACAGCAGGGCAGGGGTTATCGCGATGAGGAGAACACCGAGGAGAAGCACCCACTGCACAGTGTTGCTGGCGAAACTGACGATCGGGACAAGGGCAGAGCGCATTTTCAGCGGCGCATAACCTTTCGCATGCTGGATGACGTGCCCGCATTCATGTGCGGCGACTGCAGCTGCGGCAATGTTTCTCTGGCCGTAAACGGCTTCGCTCAGGTTGACCGTCTTTGTCGATGGATTGTAGTGGTCGGTCAGGGTGCCCGGGACGCAGGTCACTTCAACGTCGTGTATCCCATTGTCTGCAAGCATCTTGCGGGCGATTTCAGCTCCGCTGAGATTGATCCCCACTTTCGAATATCTGTTGAATCTGCTCTTCAGCATCTGCTGGATGATAAGACTCAGTATCATTGCCCCTATCAGAAGGAGCCAGATTGTTCTCGTACTCATTTTTCTATTATGTTAGATTCTTGCCATTCTTATTATCAATTTGCGGACCATACGCATAAAGGAGTCGAATCCTGAAAAATTGTCAGCCGAATATCAGAGAAATACTGTAAATTTGCAAATGCTGAAGCAAAATGTTTGCAAACTTGCGAAACTCAAATTTCGTAAATTGTTCCGAATATAGTCGCAAAAGATAATGTCAAACCGCGAAACAGATTTCTCAAGGCTCGAGCTGGATCTTCCCAATTGCCTTGACAACTACAGGTATTTCAGGTCGAAGCTTGAACGCTCCACCCGGATGCTGGTGCTCGTCAAGGCCAATGCCTATGGGCATGGCGCAGTGGAGTTCGCCTCGATGATGCAGAACGCGGGGGCTGACTATCTGGCAGTTGCTCTGCCGCTGGAGGGAGTCGAATTGCGCCAGGCCGGCATCAGTCTGCCGATTCTGGTCCTTACGGCAGGAATGGATTTCTTCGATGAGATAGTGGACAACCGTCTCGAACCGGGCATCCCGAACCTGCCTACTCTCCTTGCCCTTGAGAAAGTCCTCGCAGAAAGAGGATTGAAGGACTATCCGGTCCACATAAAGCTTGACACCGGAATGCACCGTCTTGGCTTCATGACACATGAGCTCGACGCCCTGCTCGCCCATCTGAGTTCGACGGATCTGGTCAAGGTGCAGTCGGTATATTCACATCTGTGTGTCGCCGAGGATCCGGCGATGGATGATTTCACCCGCGGACAGATCAGGATGTTCGAGGAGAATGCCGCCAGGATCGAAGACGCCATAGGCTACCATCCGATACTGCATATTCTCAATTCCGCCGGAATCGAGCGGTTTACCTGGGCGCAGCATGACATGGTCCGTCTCGGTGTGGGAATATACGGAATCAGTGCCCTGCCTGATGTGAAACTCAAAAGCGTTGCCTCCCTCAAGGTCAAGATACTTCAGGTCAAGGAACTGCATCCGGGTGATGGGGCCATCGGTTACGGTCAGCACGGCCGGATTGCTCCGGAGGGTACCCGGATCGCCACAATCCCTGTCGGCTATGCTGACGGAATAGACAGACGTCTGGGCTGTGGGAAAGTCAGCTTCCTGCTCAACGGTCACAGGGTGCCGACCATAGGGAACATCTGCATGGACATGTGCATGGTAGACGTCACCGGCGTAGACTGCAGGGTGGGGGACACTGTCACGATTTTCGGGGAAGAGCCTTCGGTCACCGAGATTGCAGACATTCTCGGCACGATACCGTATGAGATAATGACATCGGTACCGCGCCGCATAGAAAGAGTCATCGTCAGAAAGAAATGACCGGAAAGGGTCAGATCTTCAGACCTTCCCTTACTTCTTCTGCCGTCTCCGGGCCTTTGACATGGGCCAGGATGCTTAATCCGAATCTTATAGCGCAGCCGGGACCTCTTCCGGTGATCAGATTGCCGTCAATCACGGCAGCTTCTCTGACCAGAATCCCGCCATTGGCCAGTGCCGGGCCTTCGCAGCCGTCGTAGCAGGTGAACTTCTTGCCTTCGAAGCCAGGAAGCTGGGAGGCAACATAGCCGGGAGCCGCACAGATGGCCGCAACTGTTCCTCCATCGGTATAGTGCTCTTTCATCAGGTTCATGAGTTCCTCGTCACCGGCCAGATTCCTGGTGCCGGGCATGCCTCCCGGAAAGACCATCACGTCCCTGCTGTCAGTACCTTCCTTGCGGATGAGATTCAGGAAACCTGCCCGGTCCGTATCGGCCTTCACGGTGAGTCCGTGTGCACCGGTGACTTCTCTTCCTCCGGCGACCGACACCAGTACGGCATCGATCCCTCCTCTCCTGAGGACATCCCATGTGGCGATTGCTTCAGTCTCCTCAAAGCCTTCGGCCAGAAAAATGAATACTCCTTTCATAGCTTCTTTTGTTGTCTTGTGCAAGCCTGACAGATGAAATGACTTGCAGAATATTCAGAAATATAATAACTTTGCAATATTGGACTGAGGTATGGTGTAATGGTAGCACTACAGATTTTGGTTCTGTCTGTGGAGGTTCGAATCCCCCTATCTCAACTTTCTGCAAGCCGGCCTTGAGCCGGCTTTTTCCGTACCCGGGCCATCAGTTTCTCTTGCCCGCAAAGAAATCCTTCATCAGCGTCGAACACTCTTCGGTGAGGACACCGCTGCGGACCTCGGTCCTGGGATGGAGCAGGCTGGGGGAGAACAAGGAATAGCCTCTCTTCGGATCCGCCGCTCCGAAGACAATCCTGCCGGCCTGCGCCCAGCTGAGGGCGGAGGCGCACATGGGACAAGGCTCCACGGTGACATACAGTGTGCAGTCGGTCAGGTATTTGCCACCAAGTGCCTCTGTCGCTGCCGTGATGGCGATCATCTCGGCGTGGGCGGTGGGGTCGTGAAGCGTCTCGGTCATGTTGTGCCCCTTTCCGATGATCCTGCCCTTGCAGACCACAACGGCTCCTACCGGGATTTCATCCTCGTTGAAGGCCGCTCTGGCCTCTTTCAGAGCCTCGAGCATGTATTTTTCATCGATGTCCATAGAGTCGTCAGGATACAAAAAAAGGCAGGCCGCTGCAGACCTGCCGTAAGAGTCATTTGGCTGACTACCACCTGTCCTCAGATGATACGGTCAACTTCTTGCGGCCATGACGGCGGCGGGAAGCGAGTACGCGACGGCCGTTGGCTGAAGCCATTCTCTCACGGAAACCGTGCTTGTTCACACGCTTGCGTCTTGAAGGTTGGAATGTTCTTTTCATATCTGTTATCTTTTAATTATCCAAAGTGATTGTCCAAAAGGGAATGCAAAAATAAGCTTTTTGCCTGAAATAGCAAAATAATTCCGGTGAAAAATCCAAAATATCCCTGCGAAAGTGTCAGATTTCTAGGAATATTCATCTGCGGGCCGCTATGTCGACAACGAATTTTCCGGCAAAATACTCATCGTCGAGCCAGCTGTCGACCTTCCAGGTGGAAACGCTGCCTGCAGGCATTCTCTCCTTTCCCATCAGTTTTGCAATCTCCTCTGCAATGTCCCCTCCCTTGAGATAGAGGACACTTCTGCCGAAACAGCCCCTGACCCAGGGGTAGAAATCCGTCAGGGAAGCCACGGCACGCGAAACCACATAATCGAATCTGATTCCAAGAGATTCGGCCCGTGCATTGACCACTTCGACGTTTTCCAGTCCCAGATGCTTTGCAACCGCTTCGGCCACTATGGTCTTTTTCCTTATGGAGTCGCAAAGGACGAATCTGACCTCCGGGAACATCACCGCGAGGGGGATGCCCGGAAAGCCGCCTCCGGTCCCCAGATCCAGCACCTTCAGCCCATTGTCGGGGAGGGTCATTTCTGAATATTCAGTCAGCTTCCTCTCCCTCAGGTATCTCGCGATCGCCAGGGAGTGGAGGACGTGGTGGGAATATATCCCGTCCAGGTCCTTTCTCGAGATGACATTGATCTTGGCATTCCAGTCCCTGTAGACCTCCTCCATCATCCCGAACTGTTCCAGCTGCTTTCCGCTCACTTCCGGGAAGGCCTCTCTGACAGTATTCTTGAAATCATTGAAATTCATAGCGATTCCTTTTCGTCTTCTTTCCTCATCTTGTCTATCAGTTCCTTCGCCCTGCTTATCCTTGTCTTGACCGTGTTCAGATTGATGTCCATGCATTCGGCGATTTCATTGTATTTCATCCCCTCCAGCATCCTCTTGCCCGCGACCTCGCGGTAGAGCCCCGGAAGACGGTTGATATATTCGGTCTTCTCCTCCTCATTCTCATTGTGGATGAGGTTCTCCAGAGCATTCACCTCCTGGTCCGGGATGCTGTTCATGTTGCTGGAGACTGAATCGTCGTCGATCGATACATACTGGTTCTTCGGATGGATTTTGCTTTCGTGCTTGAGACAATCCAGCGCAGTGTTCTTCCCGATTGTGCAAAGCCAGGTCAGAAAGCTGCCTTTTGTGTGGTCGTAGCTGCTGATCTGGCGGAATGCCTTTTCGAAGGTCCTCGAACAGATGTCATCGACATTATACTCGTCGAGACTTGGAAATGAACTCTTCAGAAAAGCCGTCAGCTGGTTGATATGTCTGTCCCACAATGCGGTGAATGCCAGACCGTTGCCGTCTGTAGCCAGAATCGTGAGCTCATCAATGGGCTTCAAGCCAGTTGTTTCCATAATTGCATTCTACTGTTAGCGGTATCGATAATCTTGCGACATTCTCCATCTCGCCGACAACGATTTCCCTGAGAGTTCCGACCTCGTCCGGGAAAGTGTCGAAGAGAAGTTCGTCGTGGATCTGGAGCACCATCTTGCTGCGGAGTCCCTCTTTCTCAAGCCTGCGGTCCACGGCGATCATCGCCATCTTTATGATGTCGGCGGATGTGCCCTGGATGGGCGCGTTCACTGCATTCCTCTCGGCCAGGGCGCGGATTGTGCCGTTTTTGGCATTGATTTCAGGAATATACCGCCTTCTTCCGAATATGGTTTCCACATAGCCGGTCTCGCGGGCCGCCTCCAGAGTCCCGTCGATGAACGACCGGATCGACGGGAAGCCTGCAAAGTAGTCGTCGATGATGCGTCTAGCCTCGCCTCTGCCGATTTTCAGCCTCTGTGCAAGACCGAAGGCTGAGATGCCGTACATTATTCCGAAATTGGCGGTCTTGGCGATTCTGCGCTGGTCCGGTGTGACCTCTCCGACGGGGATGCCGAAGATTTTGGCGGCTGTCGCCTTGTGGACATCGACACCGTTCCTGAAGGCTTCGATCAGATGTCTGTCGCAGCTGAGGTGAGCCATGATACGGAGTTCTATCTGCGAATAGTCGGCAGACAGGATGAGTCCATCCGGGGAAGACGGCACGAAAGCCTTCCTGATCTCCCTGCCCCTTTCGCTCCTTATCGGAATGTTCTGAAGGTTCGGGTTCGAGGAGCTCAGTCTACCGGTCGCGGTCAGAGCCTGGTTGAAAGTCGTGTGGATCTTGCCGTCGGAAGGGTCGATGAACCGTGGAAAAGGCTCTATGTAGGTGGACAGCAGTTTCTTGACAGAGCGGAATTCCAGTATCTCCCCGACGACCGGATGCTTATCCGCTATCTCTGCAAGGGTGGTCTCGTCTGTCGAATATGACCCGTTGGCATTCTTTTTCGGCTTGTCCATCAGTCCAAGCTTGTCGAATAGCATTTCTCCGATCTGCTTCGGAGAGGAAACATTCAGCTCCGGCTCTCCGGCCAGTTCCCTGACCTTGGCCTCGAGGGAAGCCATCTCTGTCTGCAGGTGGGCGGTATATTCTTTCAGCGAACCTATGTCCATCCGGACACCGTTCCTTTCCATCTTCGAAAGCACCTTTGTCAGCGGTTCCTCCATTTCTGAATATATCCGGTTCATCCCTTCCTTGTCAAGTGTTTCCGAAAGCCTGCTCTCGAGCAGCAGGATGATCGCGGCTTCACGGCCCCTCTCTTCCGGGGTCGTGTCTTCATATCCGGCGAACAGCGAACCTGTCGCAGCCTCGGAGGAGGACTTGTCCTTCCCCAGGGTCATTCCCAGGAATGAGGCTGCGAGCGAGTCCAGTTTGTGGCTCTTCTCCGGGTCCAGGATGTAGTGCATCAGGTTGATGTCCCTGAGCTCTCCTTCCATCCCGATTCCCGAGGCTGCGAAGGCATTCGTCATCTTCTTGAGGTCTTCCCCGCATTTGGTTACTGCCGCATCCGAGATGGTCTGGGCGAAATCCTTCGGAGTGCCCACGGAATAGTGGAAGCCCTCTCCTGCCACGCAACCGATCACGACACGGCCGGCCGGCTGGAATATTCCCTCGCCACAGTAGTCTGCAATGATCGAACAACGCCCCAGCCTTGCCGCCTCCTTTCTGATAGCGGCAGCGCTGACGGCGGAGACGTCCAGGACAGGTTCCTTCTTTCCGGACTCTGATGCTACGGCTTCTCCAAGATATTTCTTCAGGGAGGTAAACTCGTATTTCTCGAACAGGTCGGCAGCCAGAGGACCGTAGGAGGTGTTGACCTTCATGCTGGCAGTCTCGACCGGGACTTCTATGTCGGTCTTTATCGTGACAAGCTCCCGGCTCAGGGAAATGTGGCCTGAAGCCTCTTCGAACATCGCTTTCTGCTTTGCGGAAAGTTCGTCCAGATGGTCGTAGATTCCCTGGACGGAACCGTATCTGGCAATCAGTTTTCCCGCTCCGACTTCTCCGACACCCTTGACTCCGGGTACATTGTCGGCCGTGTCTCCGCAGATGGCAAGCATGTCTATGACCTGCAGAGGGGACTTGATTCCGTATCTTGAACAGATTTCCCCGACGCCGAGGATCTGGTCGTCTCCTCCGGCTTTGCCAGGCTTGTACTGGCGGATGTGCTCTTCCACCAGTTGCCCGTAGTCCTTGTCGGGCGTGACCATCAGGACATCAAGACCCTCCGATGCGCATCTTTTTGCCATCGAACCGATGACATCGTCGGCCTCGAAGCCTTTGATCATCAGCGTCGGGATGTTGAGGGCGCTGCAGATTTCCCTCAGCGGTTCCAGCGAATCGATGACCAGCTGGGGAGTCTCAGCCCGGTTCGCCTTGTATTCGGGGAACATCTCATTCCTGAAAGTTCCTCCCGGTGGATCGAAGGCGACGGCAAGGTAATCCGGTTTCTCCTTTGCGATCAGCTCGAGGATGTACTTTGTGAAGCCGTACAGGATTGACATGTCGGCTCCCTTGGAATTGATCATAGGCCTTCGCAGGAAGGCATAGTACATTTTGAATATGAGGGCGTGCCCGTCGATGAAATATATTCTTTCCCGCATCTGTTTCCCAAAATGAATAAGTGTTGGCCATTTGATTCTCCGGGACCGTCAGAGACGTATCTCGCGCCTGACAGTCATTGCCTTGTCGGCATATTCGATGACAGCCCCCTCGAGTGGGATGCCTCCGAGGGTCTCGCCGTCTGTTTCAGCCGCCCAGACATGGGGCGACTTCATCCTCAGGATCGGTATGAAGAGTTCTTTGTGGGTCTTGCGCAGGTTCTTGCCTATGCCGGTGTTCCACTCGTGAACTTCCATCGCTTCTGCAGCCGGCAGGGCGCGGCGGGGAATCTCGATTCTGCGCTTCCCGCTGACCAGATACATCCTGCCTTCTGTGGAACCCCCGTAGACGTTGACCATCAGCATCCCGTCCCTCAGCCGTACGCTCATCTGGTCGTCAGTGTCCCTTCCGGTACATCTGTACTGCAGACGGTACCAGTCTCTGCGGTCGGAAAACTCCGCCAGAAACCATCCCCTGGGCGCTCCGCAGTTCATGAGTGAATACGGAAGCCCGTCTTCACCCTTCTGCCCGCGCCACCATGAACCGCACAAGGCACCTCCGAGAACCTGCTCGAAAGCCACGTCGTCCGAAAGTTTCAGAGTGTTCCTTCCTACCGTGTGGGTGTGCCCGCAGACTGCCAGAACCCTCCTGTGGTTCTTGAAAACCGTTGCCAGCGAGTCTTTCGCCTGAAATTCCGACAGCGGTATGTGGCAGGTGACCACGGTCCGCATGCCTTTGGGAGTCTTCGCCATCACGGAATCCAGCCATTCCTTCTGGTCCTCTCTCAGACCGCCTTCGTAGCCGTTCGGCCCCTCTCTGACATCATCCAGGGAGATGAACCTTACCCCCTTGAGGATGAAGGTGGTGTCGGTGTATCCCATGACCTTTCTGAAAGTGGTCATGTCCCTTTTCTTCCCTTTCTCGTGATAGATGTCCCTGTCATGGTTGCCGGGACAGCAGATCCACTTGAAAGGCAGCGAGTCCAGACTGGCCTTCAGGCTGTCCAGGAGCCCGGGCTTGTCATTTACCAGATCGCCCAGCACTACTGCCAGGTCGATGCCCTTGAGGTCACGTACTTCCCTGATTGCCTGCCTGGCATATTCAACCTCAGCTGGGCTGTCTGCCTGGGGGTCGCCGATGAAAACGACTCTTAGCGCCGCGGCAAGAAGAAAGACTAATGGCTTCATATTCAGGAATATGTCACTTCTTGAGAAGTTCGTCGATGTGCTCGGCGTAGTCCAGGGTCGAGTCGAGGTAGAAGACAATCTCAGGGATGATGCGGAACTGCTTTGCCACCTTGTGGCCGAGTTCGCCCCTGAGCCCCTTCACATCTTCATTGAGCATGTTCATGACTGCCTCCGCCTTTTCAGACGGGAATATGCTGACGTAGGTCTTCGCCACCGAAAGGTCGGGACTAACCCTGACCTCGCTGACGGTGACCATGGCTCCGCCGAAAGCTGCCATGCCCTTGCTGCGGATGATTTCTGCAAGGACCTTCTGGATTTCCCTGGCGACCTTGAGCTGTCTTGTGCTTGCTGGCTTGTCCATACTATATCACGTTGATGATGAAGTAGTTCTTCTTGCCTTTCTGGGCCAGGATGTACTTGCCGTCCATAATGTCCTTCTCGCTGACCTCATAGTTGATGTCGGTGACCTTGTCCTTGTTGATGCTGACACCTCCTCCGGCAGTCATCTTCCTGGCCTCGCCCTTTGAAGGGAAGACTCCGGTCCTGACTGCGAGGAAGTCAAGGATGTTGCAAGGCAGCTCCGACTTCGGAACATCGAAGGTCGGAACACCGTTGAAGACGGCCAGGAAGGTCTTCTCGTCAAGCTTGCGCAGTTCCTCCGAAGTGGAGTTGCCGAAGAGCATCTTCGATGCGGCAAGCGCATTGGCATATTCAGTCTCCCCGTGGATCATGATGGTTACTTCCTTGGCGAGGAGCTGCTGGAGGGATCTGCGTCCCGGATCCTGGCGATGCTCTTCTATCGCGGACTCGATGGTCTCCCTGTCCAGCATTGTGAATATCTTGATGTACTTTTCGGCATCGTCGTCGGCGACATTGAGCCAGAACTGGTAGAACTCATAAGGGGAGGTCTTCTTCGGGTCGAGCCAGATGTTGCCCTTCTCGGTCTTGCCGAACTTTGTGCCGTCGGACTTGGTGATGAGAGGGCAGGTGAGGGCAAAGGCCTGTTCGCCGAGGGTACGGCGGATCAGTTCGGTTCCGGTAGTGATGTTGCCCCACTGGTCTGCTCCTCCGAGCTGGAGTCTCACTCCCTCGTGCTCGTACAGGTAGAGGAAATCGTAGCCCTGGAGAAGCTGGTAGCTGAACTCCGTGAAGGACATGCCCTCCGAGGAGTCACGGCTGAGACGCTTCTTTACGGAATCCTTGCTCATCATGTAGTTGACAGTGATGAGCTTGCCGATGTCTCGGGCAAAGTTGATGAAGGTGTAGTCCTTCATCCAGTCGTAGTTGTTGACAAGTTTTGCGGCGTTCGGAGAGTCGGAATCGAAATCAAGGAACCTGCCGAGCTGTGCCTTGATGCATTCGACATTGTGACCGAGGGTCTCCTCGTCGAGAAGGTTGCGCTCCGCAGATTTCATCGAAGGGTCTCCTATCATACCGGTTGCTCCACCCACAAGAGCGTACGGCTTGTGCCCGCAGTTCTGGAAATGCTTGAGAATCATGATACTGACCAGATGGCCTATGTGAAGTGAGTCTCCTGTCGGATCGATGCCTACATAGGCGGCTGCCGGTCCTTTCATCAATTCTTCTTCTGCTCCCGGGGTGATGTCATGGATCATTCCCCTCCACTTGAGTTCTTCTACGAAATTCTTCATCTGTATCTTTTGACGATTTATTGTAATCCAATATGTTCTGAAATATGCAAATTTAGGTAAAAAATAGTTAACTTTGCCGTCTGCATGATAATATAATCATGGTATTATCGGAAAACAAACTGTAAAAGCATATTTTGAAATGAGAAAGAAGATCGTAGCCGGAAACTGGAAGATGAACACTACCGTTCCGGAGGGCGTTGAACTCGCCAAGGCAGTCGTAGCAAAGTCAGCAGATGTCCCTGCAGACGTCAAACTCATCATCGCAACTCCTGCAACCCATCTCGTCCCTGTGGCAGAGGTAGTCAAGGGTTCTGCAGTCGGCCTCTCTGCCGAAAACTGCGCCGACAAGGAGAAAGGTGCCTATACCGGTGAGATTTCCGCTGCAATGGTTGCATCTACAGGTGCTGAATACACCATTCTCGGACACTCCGAGCGCCGTCAGTACTATGGCGAGACCGATGCAAAACTCGTCGAGAAGACAAAGCTCGCCCTTGCCAACAATCTCGGTGTCATCCTCTGTGTCGGAGAGACCCTTGAAGAGCGCGAGGCCGGAAAGCATTTCGATGTGGTAAAGGCACAGACCGTCAATGTCCTTGCCAACTTCACCGCTCAGGACATGAAGAACATCATCATCGCCTATGAACCTGTCTGGGCAATCGGAACCGGCAAGACCGCAACGGCAGAGCAGGCTGAGGAGATCCACGCCTACATCCGCAATGTCCTCGCCGAGCAGTTCGACGCCCAGGTCGCAGAGGACACCACAATCCTCTACGGAGGTTCATGCAAGCCTTCCAATGCCAAGGAGCTCTTTGCAAAACCGGACATCGACGGTGGCCTCATCGGCGGCGCAGCACTCAAGGCTGACGATTTCATCGCCATTGCCCAGAGCTACTAGTCCGCTCCATCCTTAACGGCAGAAAAGACCGACCGGAAAGTCAATTCGACTTTCCGGCCGGCTTTTTCATTTGTATCTGTAGCCCGGGTCGCCGTGCCGAAGCAGATTGAGAGACGGATCAGAATGATTGAAGTGAAGGTGCTGTCGGCTGTGCTCCGTGGCAGATGGTGCCGGGAGGCATTGGCTCCCGAAAAGGGAAGGGACCCACGAAGTGGGAAGGACCTCCCGGCACCATCTGCCACGGAGCAATCATGAACCAGCTATTTCTCCAGCATGGGCATTGGCTCCCGAAAAGGGTAGGGACCCACGAAGTGGGAAGGCCCTCCCGGTACCATCTGCCACGGAGCTGTCATGGACTGGCTATTCCTCCGGCATAAACATCGGATCCCAGGCAGGAAGCAACTCCGGCTTCTGCTTCAGCATATTCAGAACATCCGCAGGAACATATTTCTCTTCTGCGACCAGACGGAACATATATTCATCGAACCACTCGTCAGTCATGATGTAGTTGCCCTTGTACCCCGCAGAAGCGCCCCAGCTATTCTCTACCATCCACTTGACAGGAACACCATCCTTGATGTCCACGGCAATCAGAGTCATCGCATGCGAAGAACCACTCGCATGAGTCATGACCCTCTCCTTCTTGTCCATCCCGAAAGACGTCCCAAGCAAAGACTCATAATCATAATTGGCAAGATCCAGGACTCCACGCTTCCGGTCGGCGAACTTGCCGACATCACAAGAGAAATACATCGCAGTGTCATCCTTGATGGACGCAATTGCAATCTCCTTGATCCTCTCGATCGGAAGATTCACATACAGCCAGTTGCCACCTTCATAGACATGCCTGTCAAAGTCTATCTCATACACCTTGCCATACTCCCTCGTCGGATCGTTCATCAGCATCACATACCCCTTGTTGAGATCCTTGCCCACAAACTCGTCGCGGAATGAAGCAGGAGTGTATTTCTTCGTGCTGACCAGCTCATCCTTGGCATTGTAGAAACTCCACTCGAACTCGACAGGAGGCTCACCCAGGCAGAGCACCAGAATCCTGTAGATTTCCTTGAGCATCTCCTTCTTGAGGTTCTGGCAATCCTTGGCCTTAGCCTCGCGAAGTCTCAGCCCATATTCACGCAGCTTCGTGGAAAGCTGGACTCTCATAGCCGAAGTGTTCTCCGAACAGTAGGTCTCCGGCATCGTTTCCGAAGGCACGAGCCCGTACTTCATCACCAGGTTCGAAACCCCCGTAAACTGCCCGCCATCGCTCAGCGGATTGCTGAACAGCCAGTCGACCTTCCTGTCATCGAAGCCCAGGTCCTTCGTGTCGATCACACCCTGAAGGAACAGATTGGCTTTCTCGAGCTGGTCATAGAAAAAGAGATAGTTCTGGGAGAAAGTGAATTCGCCCATGTTCTTCTCCTGGATTGCCTTGGCCCTGAGGACATTCAGACCGGTGAACAGCCAGCAGCGTCCCGATGACTTCTGGTCGGTCCTCCCCTTTGTGGTCACCATGTCTGAGAAATGCGTGTCTATCATGGCCGCATTCTCGCTGTTGGCAGCAAGGACGGACATGGAAGTCGTGTTCAGGGCATTCTTGATTGCCTTGTCGGACGGGGTGCCCTTGTAGCCGGTCCTGATTTCATTCAGAATCTCTTGAGTGATAGCGCCTTTGGATGTCTGTCCACTGGCAAGGAAGCCTGATGCCATCATGAGAATGATGGTGGCGAAAGCGGTTTTTCCTCTCATGTTCATTGAATCGTTTGTGGTCTGTTTCCATCAAAATTAATCATTTCTTTAGGCAAAAACGAAGAAAAGTCAGTAATTTGCATCTTTGAATATGCTGAAATCCTGGAAAACAAAGACTATTCTGCTTCTCATCGCGACCATCGCCCTGGCTCTCTTCGACCTCTGCACGGGCGGAGGCGGACTGTCCCTGCCGTCCGGAATCGTGTTCGACAGAATCCGTCTCCCGCGAATGCTGACCGCCGTCTTCTGCGGCGCCTCCCTTTCGCTGTCCGGCCTTCTGATGCAGGGCATATTCAGAAATCCTCTTGCCGACCCTCACATCATGGGCGTCAGTTCGGGCGCCGGAGTCGGGGCTGCAGTTGCCACACTGGTGTCAGGGACAGCCCTTCCGCTGACCATCTCGAGCCTTACCGTAGCAGGATCGGCCTTTCTTGGAGCCATCCTTTCAGCCCTCCTGATCACTGCCGCCGCCTCCAGATTCAGGGATTCCGCCACCCTTCTGGTCTTCGGAGTCATGCTCGGATTCGTTTTCAGCGCACTGATTTCGATTCTTGAATATTCAGCCTCGGCGGAGAGTCTGAAAACCTATTACAGCTGGTCTGCAGGCAGTTTCTCGGGAAGCAGGACAACCGAAGTCGTTTTTCTCGGAATATGCCTGCTCGCAGGTCTCGTCATTTCATCCCTGCTTTCCCGCCGTCTGGACATCATCCTTTTCGGCGATGAATATGCCCTCCTGGTTGGCGAAAAACCATCTGCAATCCGGATTGCCGCACTTGGCGCCGGTTGCCTGATGACGGGAGCGGTAACCGCTTTCTGCGGCCCTCTCGGCTTTGTCGGGATTGTCGGTCCCCACCTGTCAAGGGCCTACCTCGGCACTTCAGTCCATCGGCGGATCATCCCTTGCACTGTCTTGGCCGGAGCCGCGCTCTCGCTTGTCGCCGACATCATCTCACAGGTTTTCCCGACCCCGCTGCCAGTCGGCAGCACAATCGCGATGATTGGTATACCGATTGTCCTCTACATCCTCATATCTCACAGAAATGCTTGAACTTCGGAATCTTACAGTAGGCTATCGCAAAGTGGCCGCTGGACCGCTCGACCGCTCATTCGCCGATGGAGAATGTGTCATGCTTTGCGGCTCCAACGGAAGCGGCAAGACTACTCTGATGAAGACGATTGCCGGCCTGATACCGCCTCTGGGTGGCTCATTCAGTGTCAGTGGCAAGACTGTCATGGTTCCCACCCGGATCAGCAAGGTCAAAGGATTCACGGTGCGCGAATTCATTCAGACGAGCATCCGCACCGGCATTGCCGGAGCCTCGGATGTGCGCGAAGCTGTGGACAGGGCTGTGGATCTGTTGAGACTTGGGCATATTCAGAATTGCGACATCAGCCATGTCAGCGACGGAGAATTCCAGAAGGCTTGCATTGCGACAGCATTCACCCGCGACTGTTCTGTGATGCTTCTGGATGAGCCGACTGCATTCCTCGATGTCGCAAACAGGATCATGGTTCTGAGTACCCTGAAGGAAATCGCTTCTGCAACCGGTACCACGGTCCTTTTCTCGACCCATGATATCCACGACGGAGCGATCTATTCCGATTCGGTCATTGATCTTGGCGGCGGAAGCCTGATCCCTCCTGTTGCCTGAAAAAAAAGTTTGACCCTGCTGTTTCCGGCAGGGTCAAACTCTTGATTGGTCTTTGGCAAGGATTACTACTTTGCTGCAGCAACTGATTCCTTTCTGAACTCCTTGAGATCTTTCATGAGTTCGAGAGCGGCCTTGCGTGCGCGTGCGCCAGCAGCTTTGTTTCCCTTTGCGACCTGTGCGTCAGCATTGGTGACGAAGTCATTGAGTTCTGCCTTGATTTTGGCAACGAGTGTTTCCATTTTACTGTTTTTTATGAATTATTAGTTGAACTTGGGTTTATTTTCAAAGCATTACCGCTCCAATGTGCACTTATGACAGGCCTAATAAAACAATTTATCAATTAAAAAACAAAAAAATCTGATTTTTTTCCGGAGCGGTAGTTCAGATACCGGACTCCGGAGTTTCTTCCTTTTTCGGTTTGACGTTCAGGAAGTTCATAGCCCTGTCCGGGCCGATCGTGGCGAAATTCCGGCAACCTTCGATGACCCTTTTGCAGATCTGGGGCATTGCCTGCATTTCCTCGTCACTGAGTTCCCCGATCACATAGTCGACTTGCTGGCCTCTGGCGAAGTCGTTGCCGATGCCTACCCTGATTCTGGCCCATGAGGTGCTTTCCAGCCGGGCCTGGATGTCTTTGAGCCCGTTGTGGCCACCGTCGCTTCCGCTTTTCCTCATCCTCAAGGTCCCGAAGGGAAGATTCAGATCGTCACAGATCACAATGAGATTCTCCAACGGAATTTCGAGCTTGTTCACCCAATATCTGACAGCGTTGCCACTGAGATTCATGTAGGTGGACGGCTTCAGCAGAGTGAAGGTCCTTCCTTTGAACTTTACCTGGGCGATGTCGCCGTATCTTTCAGTTGAAAAAACAGCATTGGATGCCTGTGCCCAGGCATCCAACACCATAAATCCCATGTTATGTCTGGTACGAGCGTACTCTGCGCCGATGTTTCCCAATCCTGCGACGAGATAGTTCATACCCGATGGATTAAGTCAGAACTATGCTCCGGCCTGCTTAGCCTGGCGGGTAGCCTTGACTGTGCAGACGATAGTGTTCTTTGAAGAAACTACCTCGATGTTCTCGAAAGCGAGGTCACCTGCAACGATTCTCTTCTCGATGTCGAGATCGGTGGTGTCGATGGTGAGCTCGTCAGGAAGGTTGGCCATGACAGCCTTGACCTTGAGAGACCTTGCGTTGACTACGAACTTTCCACCCTTCTGGACTCCTACAGGGTGTCCGGTGAATGAAAGCGGAACATTGATGGTGATAGGCTTCTCCTCGTTGACGGCAAGGAAATCCACGTGGAGGCAGTTGTCCTTTACAGGGTGGAACTGGAGCTCATGGAGGATGCAGCTGTACTTCTTGCCATTGTCAAGAACGAGGTCGACAATGTAGGATGCAGGAGTGCAGATAAGACCCTTGAGATCCTTGTCGGAGACTGTGAAAAGTACGTTCTCCATTCCGAGGCCATAGAGATTGCATGGTACGAGACCTTCTTTGCGGATAGCCTTGATGACGGCCTTGTTTCCGACTTCGCGGACAGTGCCGCTCAATTCAAAATGCTTCATTTGATTTTTTGTTAATTGTGTTACTCAGTTCCGGCATATTCCGGAACCCCATTGCACCAAAAGCACAGAGGCTTCCAAATTGGCGTGCAAAGATACGCTTTTTTTCTGAAAACCCAATGCTTGCGCCGTGATTTCAGGTCATTTCAGAAGGCCGGTCGCCTTGTTCCAGCTTTCCTTCCTGTAATACTGTCTCAGAAGAGGTGTGCCCGAATTCGGAAGGAACATGCTCACTCCCGAATATGTCCGGAAAGTGATTTCGCTCATGAATTCGGGAGTGTTTGCCTTGAAGACGGTGCAGGCATCCAGGGCCTCGCTGAGCTCGAGGATATCGGTTTCCTCAGCCCCGCATTGCCTGAATATGTCGACAATGTCGTAGAAGTACCTCCTTCCTGTGGAATTCCGGTGGTACGGCTGAACCGAGTAGGTGTCGATGCCGCTGATCTGAGTGCGGTATTTCTCGAAAAGCCTGCTGCACACGTCGGCGACATGGTCGAGCCCGTCGGTCCGGGCAATCATCACTGTCGACGACCGGTACACGCCGGAACTCTTGTCGTACAGGTCGAAACTCTCCTTGAGCAGCCCGGTGACATCCGGCTCTGCCGATCCGATGAGATAGTCTGAAATCTTTGTGTAATCGAACATTCCGTTGGCAAGCACCTCGCACGCGGAACCGCAGATGATGTCCGCCTTGTCCTTGAGGGCGTAGAACAGCTCTATCCCTGCCGTGAAGCACATGTCGAACAGGAGAAAGTCGAGATGGAAAGGTATTCCTTCTGCAAATTCATCGATGTCCAGTTCTTTGCTGTATGAAACCCCGTTGTGCCTGTAGGTCTCCATCCCGATGCTTCTGGTCATGCCGTAGAACGGGTCTTCGGTGATGTCGTTCTGCGGGACATCGGCCGCAAAAGCCATCTGCGATATTCCCGTTTCCTCTCCCTCCAGTTCATCGGCATGCTCTTTCTCGAATTTGCTTGGACTGAAATAGTAGCCTTCTGGCAGCCATCCTGAACCATGTGATGAGAAAACCATCCCGTAACCCTTGGCCGGGAATGTCTCCTTCACGAATGAAAGCACTTTCTGCATGGTGGATGTCGAGTTGATGACCGTGCTCTCACCCATGGTGAGCAGGGTGTCGGACCGCATCTTCCCTTCGCCGTCGGTGTAGACTCTCCTGAGATAGGATTTGACAGGGACGTAATTGCCCTTGTTCATCAGCTTGCTGAAGACCAGCAGGACGTTGTCTTTTCTTCGGGCCGTAGGAATGAAGCCTTGCACGAGTTCCTGGTTCATGTCGGAATCCAGATACCCGGCGAGGTCGTTGTACCCGCTTTCGTAAAAGAGCAGGACCCTCCTGGACTCGATGAATTCCTTCCTGTCTCCCAGGTCTGTCTTATGTGAATATGCATCCTCATCCAGTCTGGTGTAATTCTCGTCTGGGGTGCAGGCACAGGCAAGAGCGCAGGCGATGATGAGGGCGCAGATGGTGAAAGATGTTGTTTCCGGACGTTTCATGTCATGTTCCGTTTGTGCTGTCAGGGCACGTTGTCTTTTGACAATTGACAAAGTTAATATTTTTTGTGTATTTTTGAGAATATGGACAGACTCGTAGCCGACTACATCTCATATCTCAGGATAGAGAGGGCAATGTCCCCGAACACCGTGTCTTCATATTCATCGGATGTGGAGAAGTTCTTCCTTGCAGTTGGAAAAGCTCCCTCCGCCGTCACCACGGATGACCTCAGGGACTATGTCTCTTCACGCCGGGACCTTTCCAAGAGGTCTCTGGCCCGGACTTTGAGTTCCCTCCGCTCCTTCTTCGACTATCTTGTGATGGAAGGGGAGAGAAAGGACAATCCTTGCGATGCCGTGGACCTTCCGAAACTTGGCCGCTATCTCCCGTCAGTCCTTTCCGTCGGAGAAGTGGAAGCGATCCTGGATTCGGTCGACCTGACTTCCTGGCAGGGCAGAAGGGACAGGGCTATCCTGGAAGTCCTCTATGGCTGCGGCCTGCGTGTCTCGGAAGCCGTCAGCCTCAGAATCTCCTGTCTCTTCCTGGACGAAGGCTTTGTCAGAGTGGTAGGAAAAGGTGACAAGGAGAGGCTCGTGCCTATCGGAGAAGCGGCTGTCGATGCGGTGAGGGACTACCTTGGGCAGAGGCCTTCGGCGGCGGTTTCCGAATATGATGACATCCTATTCCTGAGCCGCCTTGGCAAGCCTTTGAGCCGTGTCTCGATGTTCAATATTGTCAAGAGACAGGCCATCCTTGCCGGAATCCACAAGGAAATATCTCCCCACACCTTCAGGCACTCGTTTGCCACCCATCTGATAGAGAACGGGGCTGACCTCAGGGTGGTCCAGGAGATGCTCGGCCACGAGAACATCCTCACTACCGAAATCTACACCCACGTGGACCGTTCCACCTGGCAGGCTGCTGTCCTCGACCATCACCCCAGGAAACGGGGATGAGGCTCAAGGCTCGGCAATCCTGCATCTGGCGAGCATGTTTCCCCGCTCTTCTCCGAATATTCCGGCCTTGACAAGGTTTTCTACCGTAAGCTCTTCTTTGGGGCTGTTCTCCCTGAACAGAACTATCGAATGGGCAGCATACCTGTCAATGTAGGGGTGGGCTTCCAGTTCTTTCTCGGTTGCCGACCATAGCCTGAAAGGCTCATAGTGTCCTTCTCCGACTTCGATCAGGTCTTCCAGTCCGGCGAACTTTTCCCCGTCGAAATGCGGAATGTCCATCAGCTGTTCCTTGTAGGAATAGCCTCCGAGTTCTTCCCTGTAGCTGACCATCCTGGCTGCGAAATATTTGCCTATCCCCGGCAGAGTCTCGAAGGCAGCCGAATCGGCTTCATTGATGTCCAGGAGCGGAATCGAAATGTATGGTTCCAGACGGCGGTACACGGAATCGGCCACCACATAGGATTTGGCAAAGTCTTCCTTTCTCCTGAACCTGCCTCCTTTTTTTCTGTAGTTGTCGATGGACTGGGCTTGCTTCAGGCTGAATCCGAGTCTCATCAGATCGTCAATGCTTACGGTGTTCGGGTCGAATCTGAAACTTTCCTTCTTCCTGTATTTCACTGACCGGTAAGCCTGCGCAGCCTCGTCGCTCCGCAGGGCATCTTTCCTGACAGTGTCATTGACCGGTGCCTGACCTTTCCGGACTTCTGTCCTGCGGCCTTTGCCGACGCGGTTCCCGGACAGGTTGCCGCCTTCGGATCCGTTCGTGCCTGCCGCACCGGATGCTCCTCCTGGTCCGTCTTCCATTTCCGCAAGAGCGTTGCTTACGATGAAGACCGTGTCAGGATTGTCCCTGTCCGCGATGATTCTGGCGACCGAGGCTTTGTGGATGAACAAGGCGCTCTGGTACCCGATGATGAGAAACACGAGGGCTACTGCGCCTGTGACGAAGGATGCGGACAGCTTTCGGCCGTCCTTCTTGAAGTTTTCCATAATTGATTTAATTAAGTATTATTCAATACTAAGTTTGTGTCCGGTTGCGGGATGCTGCAGGGGTCAGTCCCATGTCGCATTATCGGAGTCGGTTGCCTGGGCACTTCCTCTGGGTCAGTCCTCCTGGCTCTCCATGTCTTTCTTTCTCGATTTCTTTTCAGACGGCGCTCCAGCCACGACAATCACGATCTCTCCCTTCGGCTCATGCTCCCTGTACCAGGATGCCACTTCGGAGAGTGTTCCACGTCTGTGCTCCTCGTGGATTTTCGAAATCTCCCTTGCGACGGAACATTCGCGCTCCGGACCGAAATGCTCGGCGAATTGTTCGAGGGTCTTCACCAGCCGGTACGGAGATTCGTAGAAAACCATCGTCCTGGTCTCCTTTTCGAGTTCTGTCAGCAATGTCTGCCGCCCCTTTTTCACCGGAAGAAAGCCTTCGAAGCAGAATCTGTCGCAAGGCAGTCCTGATGAAACGATAGCCGGGATGCATGCTGTGGCTCCGGGAAGCGTCTGCACTTCGATTCCTTCCGCTGCACAGGTTCTGGCGAGCAGGAAGCCGGGGTCGGATATTCCCGGAGTGCCCGCGTCACTGATCAGGGCGACGTTGAGGCCGGCGAGAATCTTGTCCCTGACCATGCTGACGGTCTGATGCTCGTTGAATTTGTGGTGAGACTGGAGTTTTCCGTGGATGTCGTACCTGTGGAGCAGGACACTGCTGGTCCTGGTGTCCTCGGCAAGGATCAAGTCGGCCTCTTTCAGAACCTTCACAGCCCTGAATGTCATGTCTTCCAGATTTCCAACCGGAGTCGGAACTATGTATAGGATACCTGCCATCGCGCCGGCACTAGCTGAATTTTCTCCTTACGGCCATCATGAGCCTGTAGACAGGATCGGAATTGAGGTCCCATTCGGGGAAATGCTGTTTGACGTATGTCACCGCCTCCTCGAAGCCTGACATGGAGTTGAATGCGGCGATTGTGTCCTGGAAGAGGAGCGGATCCTCCTTGAACAGGATGTTGATCAGGAGCACTCTGTCGTTGAGGGAGATTGCGCTGATTACATTCTTGACAGGAGAGCCGGCCCTGTCGGTCCGCCATGCCTGCTGTTCTGCCATCACGTCCATGACGGCCGCATCGGCCGTGATGCTGTCCACGATGGCCTTTCTGCCGCTTTCCGAAGAGGTTTTCTTCTTGACCGGCCTGGCCGGCTTGGCAGGGACGTCGTCGAAAAACGGAAGGTCGTCCTCTTCAGTCTCCGCTGCAGGTGCCGTTTTCTCTGCCTGGGCGGTTCCTTCCGTCGGTTCTGCCATTTCCCGGACCGGGGCAACCTCCACAGGTTCAGCTCCGGTCTCCGCAGGGATGTCCTCGACTGCCGCAGTGGCTGATATCTCTGCCGGCATGTCTTCGGCTACAGGTTCAGCTCCGGTCTCCGCAGGGATGTCCTCGACTTCCGCAGTGGCTTCGGGTTCTTCCGGAATGTCCTCCATTGCAGGCAATCCTGCATCTTCGGCTTCAGGTATGTCCTCCATTGCAGGAATGTCCTCCATTGCAGTGAAGACTTCCGCTTCCGTCACTTCCGGAATATCCTGGACTTCAGGCTCTGCCGCAGATGCTTCCTGAATGTCCTCTGCCGCCGCAACGGCCTCTTCCTTCAGATCGGCCTCCTCTCCGTCCATTGCCGGAACAGACAGCGCGGGAGCATCCAGGCCGATGCCCATGTCGATGTCCGGAATCGTGATGTCGATAGGCTCGGAAGTCTGGGTACCGAAGTCTTCATCCAGATCCGATGAAGGGACAAGGCTTTTCAATTCACTTTCGAGGGCGGAAATCTCCGCCTTTATGCTTTCTATTCTGGACAGCAGGCCGAATAGCGATTTTCCGTCGATGTTTCCCATAAAAAATCTCTATCTTTGTGAGAGTGCAAATTTCAACAAATCTAACGAAATGTTTTTAGAAAACATAAAAAATAACGGATGCATCGAGGTAATATGCGGATCGATGTTCTCCGGGAAGACAGAGGAGCTTATCCGAAGGATCAGAAGAGCTAAATTCGCCAATCTCAAAATCGAGATATTCAAGCCTTCCATCGACACCCGTTATGCCGTTGACGATGTCGTCTCCCACGATTTCCACAAGATTCCCTGCCATGCCGTCAGGGATCCCCGGGAGATGCTTGACATTGCGGATGACGTCCAGGTGGTCGGAATAGATGAAGCCCAGTTCTACGACCTTTCGCTGGTGGAGGTTGCGCAGACTCTCGCGGACAGGGGAGTGAGGGTGATCATCGCCGGTCTGGACACGGACTATCAGGGCAAGCCTTTCGGTCCGATGCCTTATCTGATGGCTGTGGCCGAGGAGGTCCGGAAGGTGCACGCCATCTGTGTCCGCTGCGGCAATCTGGCCAACCATTCCCACAGGCTTTCAGACAGCGAGGAGCTCGTGGTCCTCGGTGAGAAGGATGCCTACGAGCCCCTGTGCCGTGAATGCTATAACAAGGCCATTGCGGCCGAAAAGGCCAAAGCCTAGTCCTTTGCCGCTTTGAGCGCGTCCCTGAGCTTTGCCTCGATCTCCTCGCAGAGTTCAGGATTGTCTTTGAGAAGCTGTTTGGTGGCTTCGCGTCCCTGAGCCAGTTTCTGGTCATTGTAACTGAACCAGGAACCGCTCTTGCTGATGACGTTGTATTCCACGCCCAGGTCGATCACTTCGCCGACTTTCGATATTCCTTCGCCATAGACGATGTCGAATTCCGCCTTCTTGAAAGGCGGAGCCATCTTGTTCTTGACAACCTTCACCCTTGTCCTGTTTCCCAGAGCCTCTTCTCCGTCCTTGAGCTGGGTGACCCTGCGGACGTCGATCCTGACGGAAGCGTAGAACTTGAGTGCATTTCCTCCGGTCGTGGTCTCCGGATTGCCGAACATCACGCCGATCTTCTCACGCAGCTGGTTGATGAAGATGCAGCAGGTGTTGGTCTTCGAAATGTTGGCGGTGAGCTTTCTGAGGGCCTGGCTCATGAGCCTTGCCTGGAGGCCGACCTTGTTGTCACCCATCTCGCCTTCTATTTCCGCCTTCGGAGTAAGGGCTGCCACCGAGTCGATCACCACGATGTCGACAGCTCCCGAACGGATCAGATTGTCGGCGATTTCCAGAGCCTGCTCACCGTTGTCCGGCTGGGAAATGAGCAATGTCTCAAGGTTGACCCCGAGAGCCTTTGCATAGGTCCTGTCGAAAGCGTGCTCCGCATCGATCATCGCAGCGATGCCTCCCTGTTTCTGGGCTTCTGCTATCGCATGGATGGCGAGAGTCGTCTTTCCGCTGGACTCCGGACCGTAGATTTCGATGATTCTTCCGCGCGGGTATCCTCCGATGCCGAGAGCATGGTCAAGCGCAACTGAACCGCTTGGAATGACCTGAACATCCCATTGTGGCTGATCCCCCAGCTTCATGATCGTCCCTTTCCCGAAATCCTTCTCAATCTTGTCGATCGTGGCCTGCAGTGCCTTCAGTCTTGCTGCATTCGCATCTGCGGCTTTTACCTCTACCTCTTTTGCCATAATGAAATCTGAAATTTAATGGTTTTTTACAGTCAACTTTGGACAAAGATATTCAAATAACCTGACAATCGACCTTCGAATAGGTAAATTTTTCTGTATTTTTGCAAAATAGCAACAGCCATCGGATATGCGTGAGATACTGCTCGGGAAAACACCTTCTGAACTTAAGGAAGCCGCTCTGAAAGCCGGCCTCCCATCATATGCCGGGAAACAGCTAGCCCAATGGATTTATGCCCGCAGGGTCAGGAGTTTCGATGAGATGACCAACATTTCCAAAGCCGGCAGGGAGAAACTCAAGGAAATGTATGACCTTGGAGTCGTCCTCCCTTCTGCCTGTCAGGAATCATCCGACGGGACCAGGAAATATCTTTTCCCGGTCGGGGAAGGCAATGCCGTCGAGGCGGTGATGATCCCGGACGATGACCGCAAGACCCTGTGCGTCTCCTCCCAGGCAGGATGCAGGATGGGCTGCAGATTCTGCATGACAGGACGGCAGGGTTTCCACGGCAACCTTTCCGTCTCCCTCATCCTCTCGCAGTTCATCGCCATCGACGAATCAGCCGGGCTCACCAATGCTGTATTCATGGGGATGGGCGAGCCGCTGGACAATTTCGACAACGTGATGAAGGCGATCGAGGTCCTGACCGCGGAATGGGGTTTCGCCTGGAGTCCCAAGCGTATCACCCTTTCCACCATCGGAGTCATTCCGGCCTTGAAGAAGTACCTGGACGGCTGCCGCTGCCATGTGGCCGTCAGTCTCCACAATCCATTTGGTGAGGAGCGGGCCCAAATGATGCCGGTCCAGAAGGCCTGGGACATCAGGGAAGTCGTGGAACTGCTGCGCCAGTACGATTTCACGGGCCAGCGGCGTGTGAGCTTCGAATATACCATGTTCAAGGGCCTGAATGATGACAAGCGTCACGCCGATGCCCTTGTCCGCCTGCTCAGGGGTCTGGAATGCAGGGTGAACCTGATCCGCTTCCACAAGATCCCGGATGCCCCTTACGATTCCTCTCCGGCAGTCATCATGGAGAACTTCAGGGACAGGATCTCCAATCAGGGAATTACCTGTACTATAAGAGCTTCCAGGGGAGAAGACATACTTGCCGCCTGCGGAATGCTTGCCGGCGAACACAGAAAGAGACAATGATCGACCTTTATCTTTTTGAATATGAAAAACTATATTGTGAAAGCATTGACGGCATTCTTCGTCCTGCTGTGCCTGGCGCATCCTGCGCCGGTGCATGCGCAGCACGAACAGCTGGACCGCCAGCGTGAGGCGGAAGACCTCAGGGTCGAAAAGATCCGCGCCAGGCTGGACAAGGTCAGGAAGACACGGAAGCGTCCGACGGTCGCCCTCGTCCTGAGTGGAGGCGGTGCCAAGGGCGCCGCTCACGTGGGAGTGATCAGCTACCTCGATTCGCTCGGCATCCCTGTGGATGTGGTTCTGGGAACCAGCATGGGAGGCCTTGTGGGCGGAATCTATGCCTTGGGCTACAGCCCCGGGCAGCTGGACTCCATCATCCGAAGCATCAACTGGGAAATGGCTCTGAACGACAATCTCCCGAGGGAGTACATGTCATATTCAAAGATCCAGTACAAGAACAGATATGCCCTTTCCTTCCCGTTCTACTATCAGACAGATGAGTTCATCCATCAGGTTGTGGACCAGATGCAGTATCCCCGCAGGAGCGGTGACCTGCATTTCGGAGCGGACGGGATGGATGCCACAAGGATGATCAAGGAAAACATTCTGGGAAGCCTCCCTTCGGGAATGGTCTACGGCCAGAATGTCAACAACATATTCAGTTCTCTGACTGTCGGGTATCAGGACGAGTGTGATTTCTATGATTTCCCGATTCCTTTCCTTTGCGTGGCGACGGACCTGGTCAGCGGCACGGCCAAGATCTGGACGAAGGGCAAGATCAACACCGCGCTGCGCTCCACGATGTCGATTCCGGGACTCTTCACGCCTGTCAAGACGGATGGAATGGTGCTTGTCGACGGAGGAATGCGCAACAACTATCCGACCGACCTTGCCAGGAAAATCGGAGCTGACATCATTATCGGTGTCACTCTCAATTCCGGCTACCGTGGTTATGGGGAGATCAACAATCTGGGAGACATAATCGATTCCGGAATAGACCTGATGGGCCGTGATTCCTTTGTGGCCAACGTGGACATCCCGGATGTCTCGATCAGACCTGACCTTCACGAGTATTCGATGATGAGTTTCGACTCCAGAAGCATCAATGTCATCATCGACCGTGGCTATCAGGCCGCAAAAGCCGTTGCCCCTCAGCTGGATTCCCTCAAGCGCCTGATCGGAGATGACCGTACAACCTATCATGCCGAACCTGCAGCTGACATCGGTTCGACTCCTGTGCTTGTCTCGGGAGTGGAGATCCAGGGTGTCTCCGACGAAGAGAGCCTCTACCTGATGAACCGGCTGAAGGTGAAGGCCGGGACCATGATGGACAATTCTGACATCGAGGACGCGGTCGCGACGATTTTCGGCACGGACTCCTTCGACTATGTCAACTATGAACTGACCGGCACGGAAGAGCCTTACCGCCTTGTGTTCAACTGCAAGAAGGGACCTATCAACAATGTCGGCATCGGTGCCAGGTTCGATACGGAGGAGATTGTGGCCGTACTGATGAATGTCGGTCTGGGTGTCCAGAAGATCCGCGGCTCGGCTGTGGAACTGACCGGAAAGGTGGGAGCGAACCCGTATTTCCTGGCTGAATATTCATACTGCATGACGAATGGACTGACAGTCAATCTCGGAACAAGCTACAAATTCGTAGACCGGAACAAATTCAATCTGGGATTCAACAACTTTACCCTGAACGTGTCCGACTGGAGAGGGGAACTTTACCTGTCGAACATCAAATGGTCCCAGTTCTACCTGAAGACTGGCCTGAGGGCAGACCGGTACGTCCTGGGTTCGCTGTTCTCGGATTCTTTCATAGGGGAATATGATGAGGCCCAGAAACGCAATTCCTATTTCTCCGCCTTCCTCGATGCCAGGAATGACAATCTGGACAACCCTTATGTCCCTTCCCGCGGCCGTTCGGTCGGACTTTCCTATCAGCTGGTCTTCGGTTCGTCTCCGAACCACATCAAGGATGTCCATGCTCTGACCTTCGATGCGAAGAAGGTTTTCGGCGGTGGAGTCTTCTCCTTCATCCCTTCCTTGAACATGAGATTCCTCATCGGAGAGGATGTCCCTCTGATCTATTCGAACTACATCGGCGGAACGATGAACGGCAGGTACATGGACCAGCAGATAGCATTCTACGGAATAGACAATGTGGCCATGATGAGGAAGGATCTGGCTATTCTGCGAGGGGACTTCCGGTTCAGGCTCAGCCAGAACAACTACATCACCGCCATATTCAACTACGCGGCATCTGCCGACTCGCTTCTGGACTTTGCAGATTCCGAAGGGAATGTCTCCACTGTCTGCGGAGCCGCCCTGAAATACACCTACAACTCGGTCCTTGGCCCGATCAGCGCGGACTTGCACTGGTCTACCCAGTCCAACCGCTTGGGCGCTTTCCTGAGTATAGGCTTTGATTTCTAGGAAGAGATGGCTGAATATTCGAAAGTGCTTTCCCGCCTTCAGATGCAGTGCTCCAAAAGGGAATACTGCAGCAGGGACATTATGCAGAAGGCCCTGAAGGCGATGGAAGGTGATGCGGAGGCTGCGGGGCGGATTCTGGAGGAACTTCGGAAGGACCGCTTCGTAGACGATCTGCGCTATGCCGCTGCCTTTGCAAGGGAAAAGTCCAGGCTGACCGGCTGGGGTCCTGTGAAGATTTCCTTCGCCCTGGCTGCCAAGGGGATAGACAGGGACACGGTCCGGGAGGCTATCGGAGAAATCGACGATGCTGATGCTTCCCGGCGGATGAAGTCGGTCCTCCTGGCCAAATGGAAGTTCCTCCGTGACGATCCTCAGGGCCGTTTCAAGCTTCTGAAGTTCGGCCTGTCGCGGGGCTATGAATATGATGTCCTCTCCCCGGTGGTCGATTCCATTGTGAAAACGGACCCGGATGCCTTCGGCTCCGGTGAGTGAGGTCCATGGAACGGAAAGATTTTCATCGGATGCTGCAATTTATTCTTTGAGGATTGCTAAATTTGCATCCGGTTTCACAACGGAATGAATCATAATCTATTTCATCAGTATGGCAGCAATCACAAAAACAGATTTCAACCTTCCCGGACAGGATGGAAAATATGTCGGAAAGGTACGTGACGTTTATGACATCGACGGGAAGTATCTCGTGATGGTAGTGTCTGACAGGATTTCGGCATTCGATGTCGTTCTTCCTGCCGGAATCCCTTTCAAAGGTCAGGTTCTGAATCTCATCGCATCGAAGTTCCTGGATGCGACGGCCGACATTATCCCGAACTGGAAGATCGCAGTTCCGGATCCTGCCGTGACCATCGGCTACAGATGCGAGCCTTTCAAGGTCGAGATGGTCATCAGAGGCTATCTTGCAGGTCACGCCTGGAGAGAGTACAAGGCTGGAAAGAGGACCCTCTGCGGAGTGCCTCTCCCTGACGGCATGGTCGAGAACCAGAAACTTCCGGAGCCGATCATCACCCCTACCTCCAAGGCGGCCGAAGGACATGACGAGGACATCTCCAGGGAGGAGATCATCTCAAGCGGTCTTGTCAGCAGGGAGGATTATGAAAAGCTTGAGGAATATACCAGGGCCATTTTCAAGCGCGGAACCGAGATAGCAGCCCGCCAGGGCCTCATCCTGGTGGACACCAAGTACGAGTTCGGAAAGAAGGACGGCAAGATCTACCTGATGGACGAGGTGCACACACCGGATTCCTCCAGGTATTTCTACGCAGACGGCTATGAGGAAAGGCTGGCCAGGGGAGAGCGTCAGAAGCAGCTTTCCAAGGAGTTTGTCCGCGAGTGGCTGATGGCAAACGGTTTCCAGGGCCAGGAAGGACAGACGGTCCCTGAGATGACCGAAGAAGTGGTTGCGGGCATCACCGACCGCTACATCGAACTGTTCGAGCACATCACGGGAGACAAGTTCGAAAGGAAGGAATACACCGCGGAGCAGATGGAGGCCAACATCGTCGAGTGCCTCAGGACGCTCTGATTTCCCCTGTCCCTCAATCTGTCATAGACGCTTCGAACGGAGAGATAGAATAGAATGCGTCAAGGAAATAATTGACTGACTGACATGTTTACTAATAATATCAGAACAATAACTGTTTTCTTCGCTTTTGTCTGCGCCCTTGCCGGATGCAGGCAGACTGTGGATGTACATTTCGATCCTTCTGTCGCTGACTATACTCCCGTCGTGCGGGAAATCCTGGAGAACCATCCTGAAGGAAACATAACCCTCCGTTTCGGCAAGGGCGTGTATCCTTTCTATCCTGAGAAGGCTCCTGAGGAATTCCTTAACGTCTCGAACAATGACAGCGGAAACAAGCGTGTGGCATTCCTTCTGAAAAACATGAAAGATGTCCGCATCGCAGGTGATGAAACGGATTTCATGTTTCATGGTTCCATGACGCCGTTCGCCGTGAAAGGGTCGGAGAATGTGGAAATCAGCGGAATATCCATTGATTATGATTATCCATGGACCTTCGAAGGAACAGTATTGTCCAACGACCCTGTAAACAGAAGTTTTGTCGTCAAGGTCTTCTCTGACAGCAAGTACAGGATTGTCGGTGATCGCTTGCTTTTCAGCGGCTACGACTGGGAATATCCGATGGGTGAAAGCATTGTCTTCGATCCGTCTACCCATCGGCCTTGGTTTGATACGGCTGCATACGACCATGGATATTGGTCCGGCGAGATGGGCGCGCGGGAGATCGAGCCCGGTGTCGTGGAGTTCACGAGATTGAGCGCACGTGACGTTCCGCCTGTCGGCAGTATCTGGGACGACAAGGGACCTACGAAACTGAATCGCCTTTACCCTGCAATCGCGGTACTTTGTTCGAAAAACGTGACATTGGAGAATGTCCATGTCTATCGCAGCGGAGGAATGTCATTGATAGCTGAATATTCGGCAGACGTCACGTTGAGGAATTTCTCCACCGCAGCCCATGAAGGCTCCACGAGGATGATAACATCTTCTGCCGATGCTACCCACTTTGTGAACTGCAAGGGTGTGATTACATTGGAAGATTGCAGGTTTGAGAGCATGTTGGATGACGCCACGAACGTTCACGGAATCTATATGCTCGTGGATACGCTGTTGAGTTCCAGTATGTTACGTGCTTCTTTCGGACATTTCCAGCAGGAAGGCAACCATTTCGCCGAGCCGGGAGACATTATGCGCTTCGTGGATAAGGCCACACTTAAACCAGTAGGGCAAGGAAAGCTCATCAGCATTGACCGGACCGACAGAAAGTCTTATGTCATTGAAACCGAATTCGATGCGTCGGCAGTCGATGCGCCGTCCGGGCTCGCGATAGAGAATATTTCCTGCGACGCGTCGGTTGTGATCCGCGGATGTACGGTACGTTACAACCGTGCGCGCAGCCTGCTCCTTTCGACTCTGGGAGACGTGCTTGTCGAAAATTGCGACTTCAAGTCCCAGATGTCCGGAATCAATGTGAGCGGCGATGCGAACTTCTGGTTCGAGTCAGGCCCGACGCGGAATATCGTGATCCGGAACAACCGTTTCGAGGACCTCGGAATAGGAGGGAACGGACCAATGCCTGTGCTCCTTGTCGATCCTGTCCTTCCTGTGTTGGGAAATGATTTCTACTATCATGACAAAATTGTATTTACAGGGAACCATATCAGCACTTTCGACAGCCAACTGGTTTACGCCAGGAGTGTGCGCTCCATCGAAGTGTCTGACAATGAATTCATTGACTCCGGTAATTATAGGCCGCTTTTCCCGAATCTTTCTGCGATAGACCTTCAGTCGTGCGAGAATGTGAAAATAGAGGGGAACAACTTTGCAGGATGGAAGGATGATGCGACAGTCAGTCTGCATAATTGCATTCATGTCAAGAATGATTCAGGACTGAAGATCGTAGATTCTCCGAATCCTTATTTTGAAAGAAGGTAAGTTATGCGATATTCTTTCAAGGTATTGATAGTTGCGGTACTGGCGGTGCTTTCGTCAGCACCGCTTTTCGCACAGGGGATTGAACCTGATGTTACTGTAAAATACGCAGACAGAGACACTTGCGTATTGTATATGGATATTTATGAGCCTGATGCGTCGAAGGTGACGTGTGAGGACGGCAAGCAGCGTCCTACCATTGTCCATGTGTTCGGCGGCGGCTTCAAGGAGGGTTCCCGTGCGGAAACCTGGCTTCGTCCATGGTTCAGGGAGATGAATGCGAAGGGCTACCGGATGATTACCATAGATTATCGTCTGGGGCTCAAAGGTGTGCGCGGTGTGACGCAGTCGGAATTTGCCCGTCTTCTGGACAATGCGATCAATATCGCAGTGGAAGATTTGTTCTCGGCCACGGAATATCTTTTGAAGAACGGAGCGTCCATGGGCATTGACCCGAACAATATTGTCGTCACCGGATCGTCGGCGGGGGCCATTACCGTGCAGCAGGCTGAGTGGGAAATCTGCAACAGCACGCCGATGGCTGCCTCTCTTCCGGAAGGCTTCAACTATAAGGGTGTCATGGCGTTCGCAGGGGCTGTACTGGTGGACGGACCTCTTGGCTACAAGTCTGCGCCATGCCCTGTGATGATGTTCCACGGAACTGAGGATGAACTGGTTCCGTATGATGTCATCCGGGCAGGCAAAGTGTCTTTCTGCGGACCTTGTCAGATTCAGAAAGCGTTGGAGCCGGCTGGCGGAATCTGCCGGTTCTATCGTTTCCCCGGGATCAATCACGCTGTCGCCGGGTATATGCCGCAGACCGTCGGAAAGCAGGTGGATTTCATTGAAAACACCGTGATGCGCGGTTCAGCTGAACGTGTGGATGCCGAAATCGTCGATTCTTCTCTTCCGACGTATAAAACTGGGAATGATAACGAACTGTATGATATACAGCCAGATACGGATGTTGCGGAAACACGTTGGAAAATCGGAAGGGGAGGACGTGGCATTCTCTGGAATGCGTCTGTGGGACTGCCACATGAGGACCATATCGAGATGTCCGGCGAGAAAGTTTCCTGTGTGTTGCGTTGGGGCGTTACTGCTGACCACGCTTTCCGTTGTGAAAAGTCGCTTGTGTTCCCGATGCTGCGGACGATTCCGAACAATACCCATGCATCGATGAATTTCCGTATTGCCGTTGACATTCCGTCGATTCTTGCTGTGAACGGAAGAAGTCTGATACGTGAGAAAGTGGATTCAGTACGTATTAACGGAATGGTCGAGGTTACGAGTCTTTGGTCCAAGGCCAATGATTTTATCGGCATCGGTCCGGGCGCTGTGGAATCGGCTTGTATCCGGATGACCCGCACCATATTCCCTTCCACTACGCTTCCTGCTGTCTATGAGAGATTTACGTTGAAAAATGTTACAGGGGACAATCTTCTGGTGACAGTTCCGCAATTCTGTCAGACAGCATCTACGGACCATTATGCTGGTGTGGACGGAACTTATCTTGTCCGTGCGGAAATTGACGGTGACGTGACAGCGTGGATGGCTCCCGGCGAGGAACTTACGTTTACTGTGGTTTATCAGGCATATCGTGAGGGCGGCAAGGTTACTTCTCCGTTGCTTGCAGGTGCAGCTCCTGTGACCAGGGATATTCCGGCGGAGTCTCCGCTGCATCCTGATGTGGATTCGGAATTTGTTGCACGTCAGGCATTTGTACTCGGACTGGGCTCCAATCTTGTCCTCGACACCCCGGATTCTGTCCTGAATGAAATGTTCCGGCAGTCCAAGATTCGCGCTACTGAAAGTATCTTCCGTACGAAAGGCGGTTTGATGCACGGCCCGGGCGGGGAAAGCTATTATGCGGCCATCTGGGCCAACGACCAGGCCGAATATATCGACCCGTTCTTCCCTTATCTGGGCAATGCCAATGGAAATGAGTCCGCCCTTAATTCGTTCCGTCATTTCGCCCGTTTCATGACTCACGACTATAAGCCGATACCGAGTTCCATCATCGCGGAAGGCGAGGACATCTGGGACGGATGCGGTGACCGTGGCGATGCCGCCATGATAGCCTATGGAGCTTCGCGATATGCATTGGCGAGGGGTGACAAGGCGGAGGCCAAGGAACTCTGGCCGCTGATACAGTGGTGTCTGGAGTACTGCCGCCGTAATATTAACGAAGAAGGAGTAGTGGCTTCAGATACGGATGAACTTGAGAACCGTTTCGAGTCGGGTGATGCCAATCTCTGCACCTCCACACTTTATTATGACGCACTGCTTTCTGCTTCTTATCTTGGTAAGGAAATAGGCGTAAGTGCTTCTGTAACCAAAGATTACCTGCGCAGGTCCAAGGAAATGGCCTCAGCGATAGAAAAGTATTTCGGCGGGCAGGTCTCCGGTTATGAGACATATCGCTACTATAAGGGAAACACATTGCTGCGTTCGTGGATTTGTATGCCGCTCATCGCCGGAATAGCCGACAGGGCAGCCGGGACTTCGGCAGCATTGACCGGACCAGAACTTATGACCGAAAACGGCTGTCTCACAGAGCAGGGGAGCGACGTGTTCTGGGACAGGGCTACACTATATGCGCTCAGGGGCATCTTCTATACGGGCAATCCTGACATGGCGCTCGGAATTCTTCATCGTTTTTCTCAGCGTCGTCTTCTCGGGGATCATGTCCCTTATGCAGTGGAGGCATGGCCGGAGGGCTCCCAGAGACATCTGTCCGCAGAAAGCGGCCTTTATTGCAGGGTCATAACGGAAGGCCTTTTCGGCATCCGCCCTACTGGCTTGCGCAGCTTCATGATGAATGTGAATCTTCCATCCGGCTGGAACGAGATGTCTCTCCATCATATACGGGCATTCGGCTCTGATTTCGACCTCAAAGTGTTCCGCACTTCAGGGAATGGGCTGAGGGTCACTGTCACGGAGCATACCGCCTCCGGAGACAAAGTAAAGGAGCTGAGTCCAAGACAAGGTAAGGTTTGTGTGAATTTATAATGCATGTCAGTTCAATGCAGTTCCCGTGAAACCTGTCGCTAGAGAGGGGGGGGGATTTTTACACCGGACCACATTACCGTTATGGGTAGACAGCTCTAATATTCAGATAGTTTCAGACGGAATTTGAGGCTGCGGCTTCCGTCGGGGAAGATTTTCGGTTCTTCCTCGCGGAAGCCCAGTTTCTTGTAGACGTCCCCGCTCGACCAGGATGCGTCGGCATAGCTCATGACATCGTCAGGATGCACTTCGCCGATGAAGGTTTTCAGCATCTTGCCCATTCCTCCGTTTATCCCCGTCCCGCGAAGAGACGCGTATCTCACCCATTCGTACGACCTGACCGTCTTCCCGTCCTTTTCCCATTTTCTGGCAGAGGAGAAACCTGCCACAGCGACAAGGGTTCCCACCGGGATTCCGTCACGGCCAGCCCTGGATACAAATAGCCCGTACAGGTAGCGGCATCTGGTGTCTCCGAGCCTGTGGTTTTCGCGCAGGAAGGCCCCTGCAGTCTCCCGGGAAATCCTCCGTGTGGAGCAGTTTCTTGCGAATATTCTTGTAAGTCCGTCCATCTGTGGCAGCAAAGTTCACGAAAATAACAAAATAAACCTTATATTTATCGGAACGAAGATAAAAACCTGAAAGTGCGGGAGCCTGATGGCAACAGCTTCCCGGTAATCCGAAGCACGTCTTATGAAGCTTGCCTGGCTCTCTCAAGGGTTTGAACAAAAACTTGATAGTATGAAAAAGTTAATGACCGTTATCATCGCAGCGGCGATGCTTCTTGCCGGGACGGATGCCTTTGCCCAGTTCTCGGTTTCTGTGGGATACTCACATTCAAGGACCAATTTCAAGGCTCTCGGACTCAATCTGGCCAAGGCCAGGATGGATGGATTCTATGGTGGAGTGACCTATAATATTCCATTTGCCCGGGTCGGTACCGGCACTTTGGGAGTGGCTCCCGGACTCTATGTCTCCTACATGATGAAGCCCGAAACCAATCTCTATGTCGTCAAGGGAGACATTTCCGAGTCCTATCTCACCGTTCCGGTCGATTTCAATCTCTCCCTGCCGGTCACTGACGGCCTCAAGTTCATCATCTTCGCTGGCCCGTCATTCAGTGCCGGCTTGACTTCAGATGTGAAAGTGTCAGCGATCGCAGACAAGGATCTGTCTGAGTCGATCATCGGGACCAACAATGACATGTATGACGGTCTGATTGCCCAGAAGCTCGGCTACAACCGCTTTGACGTCCTTGTCGGCGGAGGCATAGGCCTCGATTTCGAAGACATGATACGTCTGACCGTCGGCTATGATGCCGGTATGCTCAATCGTGGCGGCAACACCCTCCAGATCAACAGGAATCAGCTGCATGTGGGTCTTGCATATTTGTTTTAAATCAAAGATAAAACCTTGATTATGAAAAAGTTCCTTATGGCAGCGTTGCTGTTCGCCGCTGCTTCGCTCTGCTCTTTCGCACAGGATTCCCCTGATTTCAGGGTGGCATCGGTTTTCTCTGACCACATGGTTTTCCAGCGCGACACCCTCGCACCTGTCTGGGGCTGGGCTGAACCTGGCGCCAAAGTGACAGTCACCCCATCCTGGGACAATAAGAAGTACACTGCCACCACTGACGCCCAGGGCCGTTGGGAGGTCTATGTGCAGACCCCTCAGGCCGGAGGACCATATTCGGTGAAAATTGTTTCCAAAGCTGGCAGGATCGTGCTCGAGGACGTTCTCAGCGGCGAGGTCTGGCTTTGCTCAGGGCAGTCGAACATGGAACTTCCGGTCATCGGCGCCTCGTCGCAGCCTGTCGAGGGAGGTGTCGAGGCCATTCTGTCCGCCGGGTCATTCATGGACAGGATACGTGTCCTCAACATCAAGGCCGACAAGAAGAATGAGCCGCAGCAGGACATCGACAACCATTGGGAACTCCCGGACGGTCCTGTGACCGCAAGGACGTCGGCTGTTGCCTATTTCTTTGCCAGACAGCTCACGGAAAGCCTTGGAGTCCCTGTCGGAATCATCTGCAATCCATGGGGAGGCTGTCTCATAGAGCCATGGATGACCAGGGAATATATCGACGCGGGTGTGAAGGGTAAGATTCCGGAGAAGGCCTATCAGGACATTCTTGACAGACGTGACGATCCTTCGATGCCGCCGATCCAGATGGAGTCCATGTACAATTCGAGAATGTATCCTATCAAGGGATTCGCAATCAAAGGCTTTCTCTGGTATCAGGGATGCGGCAACATGTACAATTACACTTTCTACGACAGATTGCAGCAGCAGATGGTACGTTGCTGGAGGGATATGTGGGGTGACACCGAAGACAGACTGCCGTTCTATTTCGTCTCCATCGCTCCTTTCAACTACTCGGACCCTTCGGATCCCACCAGGGCTCTGTTTGTCGAGAACCAGCTGAATTCACTTGACCTGATTCCGAATTCAGGTGCGGCCGTCACGGAGACTCTCGGAGAGGGTACCTGCATCCATCCTGCCAGAAAACAGGAAGTTGCAAGGCAGCTTTGTCTCCTGGCTCTTGAACGGACATATTCATTCACTACAGGACTCGGCTGCGGCTTCCCTTATCCCGAGAGCGTGACTTTCCCTTCCTGCTCGACGGTTGAAGAAGGTGAGATACGCCAGTCTGGCTTTGCCGTGAAGATAGCCAGGTCTTCTGCGGATGACGGCACGATCACCATTGTCTTTGCCAATGCCTCTTCCGGACTGGGAGGTTTTTCAGACCAGCTTAAGAACGAAGGTGCCCCGGTCCACGGTTTCGAGGTCGCAGGCCCGGACAAGGTCTTCCATCCCGTCAAGGCGAAAGCCCTTTACAACAAAGTGACAGTCGACTGCTCTGGAATCGCGGATCCGGTTGCTTTGCGCTATGGCTTCAGAAACTGTTCGGACGCCGACCTGAAGTGTGTGATGGGAGCTCCTGTCCCTTCTTTCAGGACAGACAGCTGGTAGATGGGACTAGCTCCTGACGAACCTTTTCATCGCCTTGTAGGCGGCGCACATGTGGTGCGGGAAAAGGCTGAGGACCAGACCTTCGATCCTGTATTTCAGAATTGCGGAACGGCGGAGATGTCTGAGGTATCTCCGCTGTCTGTATGCTGTGGCATTCAGTTCCTTCAGGTCCTCGGGTTTGAAGGTCAGGGAATTCTTCAGCGCGTTGCTGAAGTTGGAGCTGATGAGGTTGTCAAAACCTTTGCGGTACTCTCTGCCGACTTTGCAGGAAAAGTCGCTCAATGAAGGAATGACACGGTTGAGGTAGTCCAGCGAGCGTTTCGGGTTGTATGAGCGGGTGATGGATCCTTCGTTCTGCCGGACGAAATACAGGCATTCGTCGATAGAGCCGACCCTTTCCGCGAGGTAGTAGGCGCGGGGACTGAACTCTGCATCCTCGTGATAGATACCTTCCATGAATTCAAGGGCTTCCGCGGTCAGGAAGTCTTTTCTGAATATGGAGAAAGGCGCACAGAGCTGCATCCGACCTTCATCGACCAGTGTCCGGCCGGCCACAACTCCGGTCCCCTGGATGGAGAAACGGCGGACGGACTTGCCGCCTCTGACGTCGGCTGCACTGATCCGGAGGATGTCAAGGTCCTGCTTTTCAGCTGTTTCCAGTATCTTTCCAAGGCAGTTCTCCTCTATCCGGTCGTCAGAATCTATGAACCAGACATAGCGCCCGCAGGCATTCCTCAGACCCAGGTTCCTGGCTGCGGAAAGGCCGGCATGTCCCTGGCGAAGAACTCTGATGCAAGGATGTGAGGCGGCAATGGAGGAAGCAATGGCCGCGCTGGAATCGGGGGACTGGTCGTCCACTGCGAGGATCTCATAGTCCTCTTCGGGAATATCCTGACTCAGACAGGAGCGCAGGCACCTGTCCAGATAAGCTTCGACTTTGTACATCGGTACTATCAGCGATATTCTCTTCATGGTTTTGCAAAGATAGCAAGAAAGACTGTTCTCCGTCAAAGAATAATCGGCATATTTTCATATCTTTGTGTCAGTCACATCCATCCTTGGATTGTGCCCAAGTCCCTTGCAGGCAGATGAAGATAGGAATACTGACACAGCCCCTGCGCTACAACTACGGTGGCATCCTCCAGAACATGGCACTCCAGACCGTTCTCCGGAAGGAAGGCCACAGTGAAGTCTGTACCCTCGACTACAGTGTTCCCTCCAAGGGCACCTTCGCCCTTTTGAAGTGGGAAATCAAGAAGCGTCTCGGCCATCTCATTGACAGAAAGAGCTTCCCGGTGGTCACCCACATCCCGACAGAGGCGGAAAAGGATATGATGTTCGCCGGGATCGACGCTTTCATGGAGAGGCATATCGTCCGGACACCGCGTTTCACCTCCGAAGAGGACTTCCGCAGGTGGGCTCAGGAGGAAGATCCGGATGCCCTGATTGTCGGAAGCGACCAGTGCTGGCGACTTCGCTACAATCCCTTCATCGATTCGATGTTCCTATCTTTCACCGACTCTCCGGAAGTCAGAAGAATCGCCTATGCCGCTTCCTTCGGCACGGCCGCCTGGGAATATGACGACGCCCTGACCGCCCGTTGCTCTCGCCTTCTCTCCCGTTTCGACGGGGTAAGCGTCCGGGAGACAAGTGCGGTGGATCTTTGCCGCAGTCACTTCGGAGTTCGGGCGGAGCTTGTCCTGGACCCGACAATGCTCCTCGGTCCCGATGAATATGCCTCCATCGTGGCATCGGAGAAGGTGCCGGCCTCTCCGGGCAACCTGTTCGTCCATCTGCTTGATCCCGATCCGGAGAAGTCTAGGTTTGTCCGTGAATATGCCGCCTCCCGGAATCTCACCAGTTTTTCGATCCTGCCGCCCCATCAGGTAGAGAACCTTACCCGCAAAGCCATCAGGGAACACCCGCAGGATTGCATCTATCCATCTCCGGCAGTCTTCCTGCGCGCCTTCATGGATTCGGAAGAGGTGATCGTGGACTCATTCCACGCCTGTGTCTTCGCCATCATATTCCATAAGCCTTTCCATGTCCTGACGAACTCCAGTCGCGGGAACGCCCGTTTCGACTCCCTTCTGGAACTGTTCTCCCTGCAGGACAGGCTGGTGACACCGGAATCTCCCGGCTCCGCGGGGCAATCCGTTCCGATTTGCTGGGAGCACGTGGACGAGGTCCTTTCTTCCATGAAAGAGTCTTCCATCGGATTCCTGAGGGCATCGCTGAACCCTGAAAACAAGTCTATGATATGAACAAACCGGAAGTTTCCGTCATAATCCCTGTCTACAAGGTCGAAGACTACATCGGGCGCTGCTGCAGGGGGCTCTTCTCCCAGACTCTCGAAAGCATCGAGTACATATTCATAGATGACTGCAGCCCCGACAGGTCCGTCTCAGTCATTGAAGATGCGCTTTCGGACTTCCCTTCCAGGAAGCCTCAGGTCAGACTGCTCCGTACCGAGCATAATTCCGGCCAGGCCGCTGTCAGGGCACTTGGCATCAGGGAAGCCACGGGGGAGTATGTAATCCATTGCGACAGTGACGACTGGCCTGAGCCTGCAATGTACGGAAAACTGTATTCAAAGGCTAAGGAAGAGGATGCTGACATCGTCATCTGCGACATGTTCAGGAGCGACGGAACTGCCGACACCTTCTTCGGATGCGGCTTCTCGGGAAGTGCCTGTTTCGGTCGCGATGTAGTGGCCAAGCGGGTCTTTCCTGCTTTGTGGAACAAGCTTGTCCGGAGGAGTCTGTTCGACTGGGAGCACTTCACTTTCCCGGAGGGTAATCTCGGCGAGGACTATGCCCTGACCGCCCAGGTGGCTGTCCGCAGTTCCAGGGTTTGCCATGTGCCCGAGCCTCTGTATCACTATTTCACGAACCCTGCATCCATAACCAAGGACACGGGGCGTGCCAATGTCGTAGGCAAGTACCTCACTTCGCTCGGGAACATCCGGCTCGTCGAGGAGGTTTTCCGCAGGGCAGGTATGCTTCCCGAATATGCCGCCTGCATCCAGGCCGCCAAGATTTCGGACCGCTTCTATCTTCTCAGGGACTATCTCGACCAGCCGGACGTCCGTCAGGCATGGAAGACTTCAGTGCCGGAACTCCGCGGACACTCCTGGCTTCTGAACGGTGAAGCCCAGCTGAAGGCGAGACTGATGTCCCTTCTGGTCGATCTCGGAATATACCGCTGATCCCTCCGCATCCCTTAGGAAGCCGCCGAATTCACATATTCACAATGCCTTGTCACCCAAAAGAATGAAAAACTGCGGGAGTATGTCACTCCTATGCGGTTCCACTCTTTGTAAGTTTGTGCAAATTGTTTATTTTTGTGAGATTGTAGACAATTTGTCAGATTTGCCCTTGTGGCACGATGATGGAAGATTGACTGCATGTTGTTTGAACTTAAGTTTCGCAATTGCGAAACAACCTTATCTGGAGGCCGATAGGCCGATAGGTAAGTCCCTTTCCCGGGGTCGAGAGCGGTAAGGAAATAGTCCAGTGGACTATTTCAGCGAACAGCCCGGAGGGACGGCCAGGGATTTAGGGATAGGGTAGCGTGGATAAAGATCATGACGTGAGCGAAAGTTCGCGTATGGTGGAAAGTCCACTGAATGATAAGTACTTGCAACTTGCGAAACT
>SFMU01000070.1 GCA_004552965.1 Bacteroidales bacterium
TTGTCTTCCATACTTCAAAGGTAAGGTCTTTTGATACACAAACCTACCTTCAAGTATATGTTTATGTCACATTATGCCACGGAAGTTTGCAAGTGTCCCTAAAAACCGGCGTTTTTAGGCCGGTTGAATAAAAATCAAGACCCCATACCTATCTTTGTTGGCAAAAGCGGACATGGCATCACTGCCTGCCGCACATGTGTAATGTTAAACGGGCTTGGTGTCCCAAAATTTGAATGCCTATGAAACAAGTATGCGGTCTTGACGTGCACAAAGATAGTGTGTTCGTCTGTATTCTCAATGAAAACGGTGTTGTTTTTCAAGAAAAGTATGGGGTTCTGACCCCGGAACTCGAGCAGATGCTCGCAAAAATGTTGGAGTACCATGTGGAGGAAGTCTGCATGGAAAGCACGAGCATCTACTGGATGCCAGTGTGGAGGGTGCTGGAGAACTACGTCAGTTTGAAGCTGGTCAATCCATACTTCATCAAGCAACTTCCAGGAAAGAAGAGTGACGTGAAGGATGCGGAGTGGATTGCCACCTGCCTTCTCAAGGACCTCATCAAGGGAAGTTACGTGCCGGATGACCTTATCCAGCAGTTGCGCCAGTACGACAGACGCATCTCCGACCTGAATGCAGAGTGCGTCCGCAAGCTGGGCAAGCTCGATGCGGCACTGCAGCGCTGCAACATCCGTATCAGCAACTACGTGTCAACGACAGATAGCAAGAGCTACAAGGAAGTCGTTCGCCTGATATCCGAAGGGACTCGTGATCCTGCGGAATTGACGAAGGTCATCCATGGTCGTACAGTCAATCGTGTCGGCAAAGATGTTATTCTGGCATCGCTCACCGGAGTTATATCCAATACGGACATTGATGTCATCCGCCAGCTACGGGAAGAAGTCGCTCTTGCCGAGAAGCACAAGGACGAATGCCAGTCGAAAATGGATGCCATCTGTCAGCAATACTTTCCAGAACAGTTGAAGAACCTTCAGACCATACCCGGAATCAAGGGACGTTCGGCTACAGCCATAATCGCCGAAGTGGGCACAGATATGTCATCGTTCGAAGATGCAGCCCACCTTGTGTCCTGGTGCGGACTGAAGCCTCGCAATGAGGAAAGCGCCGGCAAGATCAAGGCAAGGAGCATCACACATGGAAACAAATACTTGAGGAAAACTCTCATAGAATGCGCCTGGGCCGCATCCAAGACGCAAGGATGCTACTTCAATAAATTCAGCTATCACCAAGTCGTTGTTCGTCGGAAGAACAAGATGAAAGTGCAGGTCGCCATCGCCAGAAAGGTCCTTACCGCCGTCTGGTATGTGATGCACGACAGTGTCGCCTACCGCGACTTTACCCCCGATATTGCACCGACTGAGTAATCGGTCGGCTCAATATATACCACATATTGTAAGGTCACTACCTTTGTGGTGGTTCGTCCCCGTTTCACAAATTGGCTAACGCTCTATGTGGCTTAGGAGGCCCGTTTGAACTATAGAGTTCGAAGAGGAAAGTTCTTAATTATCTTATCCGCCTTCCATCAAGGTGGCAGGCTTGCCATACGCACCTGTGATGCCATGTCCGCTTTTACTTATCTCTCGCATGGATGGAATATTTGATTTATAGAGGAAAGGTACCAAATATTCATGAAAAGATATCCCCCAACTTGTTCGAAAAGTCATATTCGTAGAACAAACGGTCTTCTGAAACACTCTGACAGGGGTGGAATTGACTGAAGGGGTGCTTTGGGGTCAGGCTCACTAGCGTGCGCTCAAGGATGCAATGTATGCGAGCTGAAGGGGTGTATTTCGGACAGGCTCCCTCGTTCGGCAAAAACGGCAGAGAAGCGAGATCGGCTACATTACTGTAAAGTCTGGAATTGCCGCATGCCGGGCATCTGGCCGAGCACCCGATCTGGACCTCAACGTCCATGAAACAGCGGCATTTCATGGACAAGAACCCGATCCGGACCTCAATATCCATGGAATAGCGGCATTTTATGGACAAGCACCCCATCCGCACCTCAATGTCCATGGAATAGCGGCATTTCATGGACGAAGAGCCGATAGATGACTGCCTCGCCACGCCGGGATGCCACCGAGAGGCCTCTAGCCGGGGATGCCGTGGCGAAGTCCGGCCGAAGCATCGGCAAGAGACCGGTTTGACACCGGATCCAGACAGTCTTGCCACGTGACCATGCCCCAGAAGTGGTTCTGTTGAGGGTCCCCGTGCCAAAGGGTCGATAGATGTCCCCTTCGCCACGCGGGGATGCCACCGAGGTGCTTGTGGAAGGGGTCCCCGTGCCAAAGGGTCGATAGATGTCCTCTTTGCCACGCCGGGATGCCACCGAGAGGCCTCTCGTCGGGGATGCCGTGTCGAAGTCCGGCCGAAGCATCGGCAAGAGACCGGTTTGACACCGGATCCAGACAGTCTTGCCACGTGACCCTGCCCCAGAAGTGGTTCTGTTGAGGGTCCCCGTGCCAAAGGGTCGATAGAAGCCCCCCTCGCCACACGAGGATGCCACTGAGGTACCTGTGGGCAGGGTGGCTGTGCCAAAGACCGGTCAGAAAACCCTCTTTGCCACGCCGGGATGCCACCGAGAGGCCTCGCGCCGGGGATGCCGTGCCGAAATCCAGCCGAAGCATCTGCAAGAGACCGGTTTAACACCGGTTCCAGACAGTCTTGCCACGCGACCCTGCCCCAGAAGTGGTTCTGTTGAGGGTCCCCGTGCCAAAGGGTAGATAGATGTCCCCTTCGCCACGCCAGGATGCCACTGAGGTGCTTGTGGAAGGGGTCACCGTGCCGAAGACCGGTCAGAAGACCCCCTCGCCACGCGAGGATGCCACTGAGGTGCTTGTGGAAGGGGTCGCCGTGCCGAAGACCGGTCTGAAGACCCCTTCGCCACGCGAGGATGCCACTGAGAGGCATGTAGGCGCGGTGAGCCTGCTCGGTGAAAGTCACGAGCCGGAGCCGGAAGGCCACTCCAAATGTCCACAGCGGAATGTTGGATGGCATTTCGGGAAATATTTCTAAATTTGCACTTTCGAAATCTGAAAGATACTCCGATAGGTCGTGGAGAAGAGAAGGAGCATATTCCCATATTCACTACTGTTGCTGCTGTTCGTCTGGTACATCGGCGGGATCAGTCTTTTCCCTCACACCCATATTGTCGACGGAGCGAGTATCGTGCACTCCCACCCGAATCCGGATGCCGGACATCAGGGGGAGGAAAGTTTCATTACCATTCATCTGCTGACCCAGTTCCAGTCCTGTGAGACCGGCGCGATGCCGGCGCTTCCGGAGCTGTCGGTCATCTTGTTACCGGAATATGACGGCATCAGGGATGTCTCCTGGCCGGTCTGCCGGTTATTCTCGACATCTGGTCTTCGCGCACCTCCTGTGGCTTAGCCGTTTTCCGGACCATTCTTCCGGGACAGGCTGAGAGTCTTGCCCGGAGGGATCAACCGGAGAATTAAACCGGAGAGATCAACCGGAGAACTCACCTAAGGGTTCAGCCGGAGAATTCAACCGGAGGGTTCAACCGGAGAGATCACAGGTGGAATCGCCCGAAATCTCATCCGAGAACTCTCCCGAGACCTCACCCGAAAGCACACCCGAGGACTCAGCCGTAACGACTCAGCCGTAACGACTCAGCCGGAGAACTGACCGGCAACCGCTGTGCCGGGTCGTGTCATATCTCCCGACATATTCAGAAATTGGCGCCTGCAAAAGCCCGCCGGCTTTATCTGTGCGCTGTCGAAGAAATTGAAAATCAGATGAAAACAATCAGAACAACCATACTTATCATATTGGGGCTGCTGTGCTCCGTCCGCATGGATGCGGCAAATGACAGAAGAGTGGAGTCCAACATCCACGGCCATGTGGTCGACAAGAACACAGGCGAACATATTCCCTACATATTCATAAATCTCGTCGGGACGACGGTCTCCACTTCAAGCGCGCTCAGTGGGCACTATTACCTCGAGCATCTTCCTGAGGGCACATTCACCCTGCAGGCTTCGGGAGTTGGCTGGAAAACAGTCAGCCATCAGGTCATCATCAAGGAGGGCAACACCTTGGAAGTGAATTTCGAACTTGAGGAAGACAATGTGCAGATCGACGGCGTGGTGGTCTCGGCGAGCCGCAGCGAGATAGCGAGGATGCTGGCTCCGACTCTTGTGAATGTAGTGAATATGGAGACCTACGAACGGGTCAATGCGACTTCGCTTTCGCAGGGTCTGGTGTTCCAGCCGGGAGTCCGTGTGGAGAACAACTGTCAGAACTGCAGCTACCAGCAGGTGAGGATCAATGGGCTGGACGGGCCTTATACCCAGATACTTATCGATTCGAGGCCGATATTCAGCGCCTTGGCAGGCGTCTATGGCATTGAGCAGATTCCTGCGAATATGGTGGATCGGGTCGAGGTCTGCAGGGGTGGCGGTTCGGCTCTTTTCGGCTCTTCCGCCATTGCCGGCACGATCAACATCATCACCAGGGAGCCTTCGCGCAATTCGACGACCGTGTCCCACAATCTGAGCAGCATCGATGGCACTTCGGCCCTGGACAACAACACTTCCCTCAATGCGTCCCTTGTCAGCGAGGACAACAAGATGGGAATGGCAGTCTTCGGCCAGGTCCGCCAGAAGGACGGCTTCGACAGCGACGGGGACGGTTTCACGGAGCTGACGGCTCTCAAGGCGCAGACTCTCGGCATGCGTTCCTATCTGAAAACCGGAGTGTACAGCAAGCTGACTGCTGAATATCACCATCTGCACGAATTCCGCCGAGGTGGTGACAACCTGAATCTTCCGCCACACGAGGCGATGATCGCCGAACAGGTGGAGCATGGCATAAACACCGGCAGCCTGCGTTTCGACTGGTTCTCGCCTGACGACAGCCACCGGTTGGCGGCCTTTGCTTCGGCCCAGCATATTTCCCGGTCCAGCTACTATGGGGCGGGGATGGATCCCGATGCCTATGGGGCAACCGCAAATCTGACGTGGATGGCAGGGACGCAGTACATCCGCAAGTTCGACAGGTGCATATTCATGCCATCGGACCTCACCCTCGGCCTGGAATATAATGAGGACAGGCTGAATGACAATATGTGGGGATACGGCCGTGTGACCAGTCAGCTTGTCCGGATCGGCAGCTTCTATGCTCAGAATGAGTGGAAGAACCACAGGTGGAGTTTCCTTCTAGGTGGCAGGCTTGACAAGCACAATCTTGTCAAGGGGGTGATTTTCAGTCCGCGGGCCAATCTGCGTTTCAATCCTGTGGACAACGTCAATCTCAGGGCGAGCTATTCGTACGGATTCCGCGCTCCTCAGGCTTTCGACGAGGACCTGCATATCGACAACGTGGGAGGAATCGTCTCGATGATCACTCTGGCAGACGACCTCAGGGTCGAGAAATCGCAGAGTCTGAGTCTCTCTGCCGACCTTTACCATTCGTGGGGACAGTGGCAGGGAAACCTGCTGGTCGAGGGCTTCTTCACCGATCTGTCCGATGTGTTCGCCCTGACTGAAATCGGTGTCGAGAACGGAGTCCTGATCAAGGAGAGGCGCAACGAGTCGGGAGCCCGGGTCGGTGGAATGGACCTCGAGGGAAAGATTGCCTACGGAAGTCTTTGGCAACTGCAGGCAGGGATGACATGGCAACGCTCTCTGTACAAGGAGGCTCATGCCTGGGCTGATGATGTCGAGGCCACCAGGCAGATGTTCCGCACTCCGGACCTGTACGGCTATTTCGTGACTTCCGTCAATCCTGTGAAGCCGCTGACCCTGTCACTGAGCGGCACATACACCGGGAAGATGCTCGTTGAGCACCATGCAGGCTACATCGATCATAACCGGACGGAGACGACACCGGATTTCTTCGACCTCAATTTCAAGGTTTCTTACGATTTCACTCTCTACGGCCACATCGGCTTGCAGGTCAATGCCGGAATCCAGAACTTCCTGAATGCCTGGCAGAAGGATTTCGACCAGGGACCCGACCGTGACTCGGGCTACATCTACGGTCCTTCTGCGCCTCGCTGTTTCTTCGCCGGTCTGAAGATCGGCTGGTAGCGGAAGAGAGCGGATGGGAATGGGTGGAGCGAGTGATCAGATCTTCGTGTTCAAGGCATTGACTTCCTCGATCGGGTTATTCGCTTCAGACCTTCTCATGCAAGGATTTGAGCTCCTCGATCGGGTTATTCGATTCAGACCTTCTTCTGCAAGGATTTGAGCTCCTCGATCGGGTTATTCGGTTCAGACCTTCTTTTGCAAGGCTTTGAGCTCCGAGATCGGGTTATTCGATTCAGACCTTCTTCTGCAAGGATTTCACCTCCGAGAGTGGAAGCCTTTATTTGGGATTATCTTCTCATTCAAGGCTTTGAGCTCAACGCTTGGTTCTTCGCTTCAGGCCTTCTTCTGCAAGGCTTTCACTTCCGAGAGTGGAAGCCTTTTTGGGATTATCTTCTCATTCAAGGCTTTGAGCTCAACGCTTGGCTTCTTCGCTTCAGGCCTTCTTCTGCAAGGCTTTCACCTCCTCGACCGGAAGTCCGATGCATCTTGCAACAGTCTCCGGCGGTATACCTTCGGCTAGAAAACTCCTTGCAACGGATAACGCTTTCTCTGCAGCACCTTCGACGCGACCCTCAGCACGACCTTCTTCACGACCCTCGGCACGACCTTCAGCTCGCCCTTTTTCACGACCTTCGGCACGTCCCTCCTCGAGCCCCTCGCGGTAGCAGATGCTCTTCTCGTATTCGAAATCGTGTTCGTTCTTCATATCCTGATCATAGATTTCTTTCTTCTCGGGCGTGAAAGCGGCAATCTCCGTGGCGGTCAGCAGAGCCTTCGACTCCGGATCATCCAGCCAGTCCGGCATCTGCGTGAACTCGGCGGCATGCCTGAACCAGTAGAACAGCCTGTCCCGCGCCGTGACGCATTCCTCCGCGCTCTTGTCGAAGCGCCCGATTTCCGCCAAGATAATAAAAATCGTCGAATATGGGCATTCCCCGGTCCGCTTTTCTGTAAAGGTGTAATGCGATACGATGTGGTCCGCATCCCACAGCTCCGGACTCTCGTGCGGATAGTTCTGGGCCAGGAACGCGATCTCGAAGACTGGATGCAGCGAGGCATAGTCCCCGCCGGCGAGCAGCTGCGAATGATACTGACCCGCAGCATAGTAGACACAGCGGCTGAACAGCCGGCTGTCCACCTTCTTCTGCACCTCTACCCCAAGAATATTCCCCTCCGCATCCCTGCAGACCAGATCGAGGATGGTCTTCTTGCTGTAGACCGTCTCGGGAGGCTGCTCACGGTCGCGGTACTCAATAATGTCACTCACACGCACATCGTCGGGAAGCACTGCATTGAGCAGGCTTATGAGCAGCGATTTGTTCGCCGGATCGGCATATACCGCCTTGAAGCCCGCATCGGAAAGCAGGTTGACGAATACGGGCGTTTCGCCCTGTGAAGTTTTCCTGTTCATAGTTTTGGTTTTATCCTCCACGAATATATCGCAACATTTACAGGAAAACCACAGCCGCAGCCCTTCCGGGCGCAGATATTTACGTTTCTTTAAGCTTTTTCCGAATCTTTAATCCTCAGAACCTTTTCACTGGCAGGCGTCATCGTCTGGCGAGTCGGTCGAAAAGAGGTTTAAAACCGGTCTCTGGCCGATGCCCCGGCCGGTCTTCGGCACAGCCACTTCGCCCACAGGTGCCTCAGTGGCATCCTCGCGGAGCCACTGTGAGTTGGTGTATCGGATAGTAGCCGAATTGGGCTTCGTGAAATTCACCTGGCACGGGCCG
>SFMU01000071.1 GCA_004552965.1 Bacteroidales bacterium
AGGAGGAGTTTCCTGAGTACGAGAATTTCCGCCACGCCTCTGATTCAAGCGTACCAGGGCGGAACTTTTTTTTTATAGATGCTATGCAGTACACCAATCGACCGCTGACCATTCAGGATCAGATTTCACGTCTTCAGAACAACGGACTCATAATAAGCGATGTCGCAAAGGCAGAGTCCGAATTGAAAAATATCAGTTACTTCCGCTTGGCTGATTATCTCCAGCCAATGGAGTCGGATCACGTGAACCACACTTTCAAGCCTGGCAGCAAAATCGAAGATGCTATCAGCATGTATTATTTTGACAAGGAACTGCGCTCTCTGATTTTCAATGCGATTCAGACAGTTGAGGTTTCTCTCCGTTCAAAAATGATACAGATTGCGTCTGTCAATTATGGGTCGCATTGGTATATGGATTCGTCATACTTCACTAAGCGGGATATTTTCTTTGACTGCTTTACTAAGATTGGAACTGAGGTCAAGAGATCGAAGGAGGACTTCATCAAGGAATATTTCAGCAAGTATTCCGTGCCTATTTTTCCGCCGGTATGGAAAACTCTTGAGGTTATATCTTTCGGAACGCTCTCAAAGATATACGAGAACATAAAGGAGAAGGCCGTCAAGAAAGCCATAGCAAATGAATTCCAGTTGCCGACACACGTCATTTTCGAAAGCTGGGTACAATGTACAGCGGTACTGAGGAATCTCTGCTGCCATCACAATCGTGTATGGAACCGCCGTTACGCAGTAAAGCCGCAACTTCCAAAAACTCTTCCTCTTGCCTGGATAACACACTTTGACCCGATTCCGACCAAAATCTATTGGCAGTTATGCTGTCTCCTCTATATGGAGAATGCCATACATCCGGGAAACGGCTTCAGCCAGTCACTCAAATCTCTCTTTGCCAAATATCCGTCGGTAAATCTGTCTGCAATGGGTTTCCCGAAAGGTTGGGATTTAGAACCTCTTTGGAAATAACATTTTGGGCTATCTCAAAGCAGTCTCACTCTCACGTTAGCTGTTAGCCCCTCCACGTTAATAACAAAGCGGTCAAGCCCGCTTCTCTCCGCTTACGCTCCGTTCAGTCGGCTTGGTTCCAGCCGCTCCGGCACATCGCGCCTGCGCGACTTCCACTCTATTGAGCTCTGCCCGGCAAGACATTCAGCGGCAAGCCGATGAACGACTTGCCCTGATGGGCAGAGCGGTATCCGTCAGCCAGTCTTTGTTTGGTCTTCGATCCTGCCAAAGCCCGCCTCACGGATGCTGTCAAAGAAGCGGCTTCGCCGCAGGAGAACCCGCCCGCCCGGCCAAGATCGTTCTCGGTGGCTCCGCCACCTCGTCCGCACCGGCTTTCCCCAGCAGCTGCGCTGCGGCAGATGTAAAAGGATTATCTTATATCAAAGTAGTATGGTTATTGCTTGAAAAGTACAATAGGCATATTAATTGCGGCAATTAATGGTTGACCAAATTTATCAAATTGAGGGACAAATATGAAACGCATATATATTGCAATAATGGCTTTGACAGGCATCCTTCTATCTGGATGCAATAAAGAAAACCCGGCAGATAAGGTTGAAACAATACTGATGTACGTGTCCTCTGAAACCGGCAATTACCAGCCTTGGGGAAGTGAGACTTCCTTTGAGTGTATGCTCGTCAAGGAAGAAGGTGAATCCGAATTCCATCCACTACCCTATGGCGACATCGAAGGATTTGAATATCAGCAAGGCCACGAATATGAGTTGAAAGTACAGAAAACGACACTTGCAAATCCACCAGCAGACGCATCCAACATTGCCTATAAACTTCTGGAAATCATAAGCGACATTCCAAAAGCTGATCCAAGACCTCAGGAGTTACCCGAAGAAGCCAAGTTCAAACTCCAGATGGCACAACTTTTACCATTTATGAATCTGGACACTCAGTTTCCAGCTCCATTTGATTACCTGTTGTTCCGGATAACCGACAATAATGACGATTATTCATTTCCTTCACAACCTGAATATCTGAAATACTACGATTTGATAGAAATGTCATCCCCGGGGCTTCCGGACACGTTCACCGTTTATAAAGACGAAGGAACAAGTTCCAGTTTCACATCACAATGGGGCTCGTATTTCTGGGAAATAACAGATTTTCCTCTATTTCTCAAAGGTTATAAGGACGGGGAACTCATATACGAATATTCCATTACCCAGGTGATGCGCCAGCGCGATTTCATCGGAATTGACTGGAAGAATGGGGCTATAGCCATTTCAAATCCCACCACCAATTGCATCTTCAACATCCTTGACAAGCGTTATGAATTTCTCCTGACTGATACTCAAATAGTCAATGATACTCCATATGTCAAGATTATGCTGCGCATCTCGGCATCACTTTCAGATGCAGATTATCTCAAAGGGCAGGAAAGCGGATTGAAATGGCTGTTGAATAAGTATTTGGGTAATAAAACTTCATCCTCTGCTTCTTCATTCAAAACGCTCCCGGAAGGTGCTGAAATCGTAGAAACTTATGAGAATAATACGACTCGGGCAGCACTTGTCCATAAGCCAGAGGACGAGATGAACGAAGAACGTTTCTATGTCATTGCAGAAGCAAAATAATTATTGAGGTTAATCTCGTCTTCCCTTCTGAAATTCGCGCAGACTCTCGTGTCTGCGCTCCGAAGAAACGCCAGGAAAGACTGCAGCCATTGCCGAAAGATCGGCAACGTCCACAGAATTTCCTCTTCGGGCAGAGCGGTATCAGTAGATGCTGCCTATCTGCATCATCCTCTGATGCTATCTAGGGGCTGTCGGGAAATGTTGACAGACAGTTCGAGTCCGGAATCTCCCCAAAATAATGGGGTACAGAATGAGGTAAATAATTGGGAACAGAATGGGCTACGGTTCTCTAAGGGCGAAGCCCGAAGGCGGCATCAGCCGCCGTGGCGGAGCGTCAGCGAGACTTCCGCAAGGAAGTTGAAGCAGCGCAGCCACCGGCCGGAGCCATAGGAGCAGGCCGCATTCTCCCTGGAAGGGAGATGTCGCGGAAGGCGACAGAGGGTTGGGAAAGAGAACGCTCCTGCAGGGCAGGCGCGTATCTCCACAGATAAGAAAATGGCCCCCAGCATAGCTGGAAGGCCATTTTCTTATCTGTGGAGATGGGCGGAGTCGAACCGCCGTCCAAACAACGTGCCGGGAGGCTTTCTACACGCTTATCCTGCCTTTGGTTGTCGGCCGCGGAATGCCGGAAGGCGGGCTGTCCGAGGCTTATCCCCTGGGTCTTGACCTGCTTTAAGGGAGTCCGCAGGCGCATCCTTCTTGAATGATACCCCGTGGCCGGAACATAGAAGGCTTAAAGTCCGCGGGATACTCGTCCTGACCGCAGCCTTGGCGGCCGGGATTAAGCTAAGCGACTTGGTCGGTTAGGCAGCGAGTGCGTAGTTGTTATCAGCAACTAAATTGTTGAAAGACCGTTTTGGCGGGCCGGCCCTCCGGGAGCCCGACGTGCTTACCGCTCAGAATCGATGCTGTCAAAACCAGTACATCCCCAAAGCGATTCTGCAAATATATGAATTTTTTCTTCTTCACTGATCCCATGCCCAGATATATTCATTGCTCTCCTCCGGAATGCCGTCGTACGTGCATCCCACGGCGAACCTGTCGCCGCTGTACGCATAGAACTCCAGGTGCACGCTCCCGTCCACTCCGAAGCTCCCTCTGAATGTGCCCAGGCGCACATCCTCAAGCCTGTGGAATTCTCCGAGTCCGTCCATCTGCATCCCTGCATTTTCTGAATAGGCGCAGTAGCAGAAAGCCCACGAGCCACCGTCCGTTTCGCCGGGAAGATCCCGCACGAGCCCGTCCATCATCGCTTCCGGGACATCCAGGCAGAGCACGGTGCCGGAGGGTACCTCGGAAAGAGGCATGTCCAAAGGCGTTTCCTCCGAACAGAACACAAAGCCTATTCCGCCATTGCCTCTGTCTCTGAATATGCCGGCAGACCTGACCGCGACCGGCATCACGCCGATTGTCACGGTCCCCGAAGCGTTCACATCTCCTTCATCTTTCGAGCAGGACGCCAGGCCGCAGATGATGAGCACGGCGAGGCCGGTAAGAAAAGTTTTCATCGTCATTCATTCAGGTTTCCGCCAAGGTAAGCAAAAAATGGTATCTTTGCACGACATATCCGAAAAAAATGAAGCCTTCTCCCAAGATTTGGGACCCTCTGAGGAAAAAGGAAGTCGCCCTGACTCCCGAAGAAAGGGTCCGCCAATGGTTCATAGGTGTCCTGCGTGACAGCCTGGGGGTGCCTGTGCACATGATGATGTCCGAGGTGCCCATGAAACTTGGGGACAAGTCCTTCCGTGCCGACATCCTTGTCTACCGGCGGGGCGGAGCTCCTCTGATGGTGGTCGAATGCAAGAATGAGTCGGTCGCCCTTGATGCTTCGGTTCTGGAGCAGGCTCTGCGCTACAACATGGTCCTGGATGTACCCTACATAGTGGTCACCAACGGCCGCTCCACCTTCGGCTTCGAGCGTGTCCCGACCGGAAGCGAACCCTTGGCCGGGACGCCGGACGGAGCAGGGATTCCTTTCCGCCAAATGAAGAGTTTCCCGGACTGGGAAAAGATGCAGGGACAGACTGCACAGACCCCTTAGGATGGGTCATCCACGGGCTTCAGACCCATCTCGGCCGCCTTCTGGCGCATCAGCAGGTCTGCCTCCCTGAAATCGTTGCCGATCCGCCCGTCCAGGATCGCTTCCTTGATGTACTCCTTGATGATGCCGATCTCCCTGCCCGGCGGGATGCCGTAGACTTCCATCACATGTTCTCCTGTGATCGGGTTCTTGAAGTTGCGGATTGCGTCCTTCGCCTCCACTTCGACCAGCTTGCGGGAAACCATCTCGAAGTTTTCCCTGATCTTCGCGACCTTGACCGGATTCTTGGATGTGATGTCCGCATTGCAGAGCAGCATGAGGTCATCGATGTCATTGCCGGCATCGAAGAGCAGCCTGCGCACTGCAGAATCGGTCACCTCGTCGTCGACAAGGGCAATCGGGCGGTGGTGCAGCCCTACCAGCTTCTGGACGTACTTCATCTTTTCGTTCAGAGGCATCTTCAGGTTCCTGAATATCTTGGGAACCATCTTGGCGCCGATCACCTCGTGGCCGTGGAAAGTCCAGCCGACGTTTGGGTCGAAACGCTTGCTGCCTGGTTTTCCGATGTCGTGCAGGAGAGCGGCCCATCTGAGCCAGACACAAGGGGAGGTCCTGACTGTCTGCACGAAATCGTCACCGTCTTCGCCTGGCGAGTAGTCCATCAGGGTGCCTTCGGCGATGGCGGCCTCTTCGGCTGCGGCCACGTTGTCGACAACCTGGAGGGTGTGAGAGAATATTTCCTTGTGCCCTTTCCCGTCGACGGATTCGATTCCCTTGAGATTCAGCAGTTCCGGGAGAATATATTCAAGCAACCCTGTCCTGTCCATGAGGAAGAAGCCCATCGAAGGATGTGAGGTGACGAGGATCTTTCCGAGTTCGTCGACTATCCTCTCCTTGGAAAGGATGCTCATCCGTTCCTTCATCGCCCTCATCGCATCCAGGGATTCGGGAACGATGGTGAAAGTCATTTCCGGAGTGCTGAGCTTGGTGGCGAAACGGATTGCCCTGAGCATCCTCAGGGGGTCGTCGCTGTAGGTCTGCTCCGGCTCCAGCGGGGTGCGGATGATGCCCGCTGAGAGATCCCTGATGCCTCCGAAAGGATCGATCAGGGCTCCGTAGTCCTCTTCCTGCAGGCTGAAGGCCATAGCGTTGATGGTGAAGTCCCGTCTCATCTGGTCCTCTTCCAGGGTCCCGTCTTCCACGACCGGCTTGCGGGAATCCCGGTTGTAGGACTCTTTCCGGGCTCCGACGAATTCGATCTCAGCCCCCTGGAACCTCAGCATCGCCGTGCCGAAGCTCTTGAACACGGACACGTTGCAATGCCTCCCGGTCTGATTCCCGATGAGCTGTGCAACTTCCTGGGCCAGAGCTATTCCGCTCCCTTCCACTACGATGTCGATGTCGTCGTTCTCCCTGCCCAGGAAGCAGTCCCTGACATAGCCTCCGATGACGAAGGCCCGGACCCCCAGGTTGCGGGCGGCTTCCGAGACAATCCTGAAGATAGGTTTCCGGAGATATTGCGCTAGTGTTGTCGAGCCCATGGCGTGTTCTTTGTGAGCGGATGTCATTTCGATAATGTGTGCAAAAGTAGATAATTTTTTGCTAACTTGGTCCGGTGGGAAAGATCTAATGCTCCTGGCGATGCTGGTCAATGAATATATCCGTTACATGGAGGGAATCCGGCGGTACTCGCCCCGGACCGTGACGGTATATTCGGAAATCCTGGAAAAATTCACCTCTTTTGCCGGGGCCCGCGACGACGGCACCTTGCTGGAATCGCTCACGCCGCAGATCCTGCGCAGCTACGAGGTCATGCTGATGGACTCGGAAAAGTTGGACCCGCGCACGGTCAACCTGCATCTGTCGGTCCTTTCGGGCTTCTGCCGCTATCTGGTTCGTCAGGGAAGCCTGGCGTCGAACCCAGTGCGCCTGGTTCACCGTCCCAGGGAGCGCAAGCGTCTTCCGGAGTTTTACCGCAGCGAATCGATGAATGAATATTTCGACGCCACGGCCTCCGAGGCATCTGCCGAGAATGTCAGCCTTGTGACCGGTCAGGACAAGGTCTCCCGGGAACTGGTCTTCCGCAGGCTTTCACGTCTGGTGGTCTCCCTTCTCTACTCGACCGGGATGCGGCGTTCGGAACTCATAGGGGCCAATCTGGGCGATGTGGATTTTTCCCGCGAGGCGATCCGTGTCCGCGGAAAAGGGGACAAGGAGCGTGAAATTCCTCTTACGCATGGTATTTGCAAAGAAATATTGTTATATTTGGAAACAGTTGGAAAGTTCGAAGGACGCGAAAGGACTGCCGGCGAACCTCTCCTGCAGACATTGAATGGCAAGAGACTGTACCCGGTGTTTGTGGACAGGGCGGTCAAAAGGGAGCTCGGTCAGGTCGGAAGCATCACAGGGAGAAAGTCTCCACACGTGCTGAGGCATTCACTCGCGACAGCTCTGCTGAATGAAGGCACTGACCTCAATTCCATAAAGGAACTTCTCGGCCATTCCTCGCTCGCTGCGACGCAGGTCTACACGCACAATTCGGTTTCCAAACTGAAAAAAGTTTATCAAACCGCCCATCCCAGGGCTAAAAGCGGAGGTAAGAATGGAACTTAGAATCAAATCCCTCAAGTTCGATGCAGATCAGAAGCTGCTGGATTATGTGGAAAAGAAGGTCTCGAAACTGTCCAGGTTCAGTGAACATCTCGAAGATGTCGAAGTGGTGCTCTCTTTGCTGGAGGAACCTGCCAACAAGGCAGCGAAGATTCATACCCACGCCTATGGGCACGACCTGATCATCGAGCGTAACGCTTCGTCTTTCGAAGATGCTGTCAGCGCGGCAGTCGATGCGATGAAGGAAAAAATCGTAAGAACCAAGGAGAAGATCAAGGACTGACGGCGGGTCCCTGAGCGGGAGGACCGGAACCGAGCCAATGACAGACGCTCTCTCTGCGATATGTCCGAAGAAACGTGTTCTGCGAAGTTCACCCGCGCACCGGATTCACAGTCTTTCTCCAGACTCACGGATATCGAGGCTGGCCCCCAGAGGGTCAGCCTGTTTTGTGTCCTGGTTTGCTTTGTTTTCAAAATATGCTAAATTTGCAC
>SFMU01000023.1 GCA_004552965.1 Bacteroidales bacterium
CACTCAGTACCTGCTGGAGTGTTTCAGGGGATCGTATTCAATACGACAGGAATTCCTTGCCGGTAGAAGAGAAGTTCGGGCAGATATTCCCTGCCAGGAATAAGGCGAAACTCTCGGAATGGTGTTAGTCCGGTCATTGCCTGATGCTTTTGCCGGTTTTCGCCACGGCGGCCTCGTCCACAGCTGTCTCAGAGCCATCCCCGCATGACAAACCACCCATCTGGCGGCTATTCGCCACGTCCACCTCGTCCACAGGTGTCTCAGAGGCATCCCCGCATGGCGAGCCACTCATCTATCGGCTATTCGCCACGGCGACCTCGTCCACAGGTGTCTCAGAGGCATCCCTGCATGGCGAGGCACCTATCTGTCGGCTATTCGCCACGGCGACCTCGTCCGCAGGTGTCTCAGAGGCATCCCCGCATGACAAACCACTCATCTGTCGGCTATTCGCCACTTCCGTAGCACTTGCAGGTGAGACGGATGGGCAGTTACGGGGGGGTCAGGGTGAAAAAGAAAGTGGCTGAACAGTCAAAGACTGTCAGTCACTCTCTTCGAATATTCAGAGTCAGAGACTATTCGGCAGAATAGCTTGGCTTTACGAAATCAGAGTTGAGGAGATAATCGGCGCACATCTTCATGCTCTCTTTCCAGTCACCGTTGGTGAAGGCCTCGAGTTCGACAACGAAATCCTGCATGCCGGCGATTTCGGCATTGTTGAAGATTGCATCGAAGCCAACCATACCGCTCTGTCCGAGCTCGCGATGATCCTTGATGTGGAGGAGCTTGAAGCGGTTCGGATACTTCTTGAAATATTCAACCGGGTAAGCCTTGCCCATGCAGGTCCAATAGACATCCATCTGGAAGAACACAAGCTCAGGGTCGGTGTTCTGGATCATGAAGTCGTAGATGACCTGGTCCTCAAGTTTGTTGAATTCGTGGGAGTGGTTGTGGTAGCCGAAGCTCATTCCGTTCTCCTGGCACTTCTTGCCGATTGCATTGAAGTAGTCGCAATAGACCTTGAGTCCCTGGAGGGTGCCAGGAATACCGAAGCCCGGGCAGACGATGTACTTGCATCCGGCTGCCTTGTGAGCTGCGATAGCCTGATCCCACCATGCCATTGAAGGAGTGAAGTCTCCGGAAGCGAGTTCCTCTTCGGAAAGGCCCTTCATGATGTGTGTGGAAAGAGCCTTGAGACCGGCAGCTTCGAGGTCTGCCTTGTACTGCTCAGGATCTACACCATAGAGTTTTCCATCTGAATAGCATGCGGCTTCAACCGAAGTGTAACCCATCTCCGCAAGAGCCTTGAATGCTTCCTCATGGTTCTGGGCATAGAGCTCAGGATTGCCGATGACATCTCTTATCGAATACAGCTGGACACTGATATCCTTCTTGACAGGTTTGTCAGAGTTGCAGCAGGAGGTCAGAGCAAAGAGACCTGCAAGTGTCAGAAGTGCGATTCTTTTCATTTCCATCTCTTATTTGTCAAGAACCTTTACACGGATGTTGCGGTACCATACATCATTTCCATGATCCTGGAATCCGAAATAGCCTGAGTGGCTTTCTCCGCCGCAGTTGTTGAGGAGTTCGAATGCGAGAGGCCACTTCTCCTGTGAGAACTTCGACTTCTGGAGCATGTCGGTCCACTGTGGAGTCCAGAGGTGGTACTCGAGAACGTTCTCGTCATTCTGGTAATGTACGACAGTTCCCTGGTAAACCATGATCTTGCACTTGTTCCACTCGCCGAAAGGTTTCTGGTTCTGTGGGTTGGCAGGAATCATGTCGTAGAGGGAAGCGCTCTTGCGGTTGCCGTCTACACCGAGGAATGAATCAGGATGGTTTGCATTGTCAAGAACCTGGTACTCAGGGCTGGAGATGTAGATTGGCTCATAGCGCTCCTGTCCGTCCTCGGCCTTGGTCTTGATCTCCTGGGCGAGGTAGAAGATACCTGAATTGCCGCCTTCTGAAATCTTCCATTCGAGTTCGAGGATGAAATCCTTGAACTTGTGGGCAAAGATGATGTCACCGCCTTCTCCAGTCTGGCCTTCTCCGGTGTTGGAACCGGTGAACTTGAGGCAATCGTCCTCAATGGTCCATCTGGCGGTCACTGTGTCCCTGCCGTAGCCTCTCCAGCCGTTGAGTGAACTTCCGTCGAAGAGGATGTAGTAGCCCTCTGCATCGGTAGGGAGAGATGAGAGATCTACTTCAGGCTTGTTGACTGCGATGTAGGATGGAGCGCCTTCATTGTTGACCTCCACCTCTGTTGTCTCCTCGCTGAGCCACTTGATCTCGGCAGGAGCGGCCTTCTTCTGGCCGTTGTTGCAGGATACCATGGCAAGAGCCATCGATACACCTGCAAGGATGATAATTGATTTCTTCATTTTCTTATTTGAGTTATTCAATTGGTTCTGTCTGCAGCAGTGATCCGGCAATGCTTAGATTTCAGGCATCTCAGGAAGAGTGTAGCCGGCACGGTACTGACGCTTGATGAGACCTGCAGCGAACTCGCGGGCGTTGACCGGGTCGGTGTACTTGTTCTGGAATGTCGGGTGACCGTCGTGGATCGAGAAGCCGTCCTTCTCGAGAATCCTGATCGTGGCATCGGCAGGGATGTTGGTGAATTCCATCTTCTCGCCGTCCCAGTCGAGAGACTGGTTGAGGGCCTGGAGCCTTACGGCTGCTACGCCAAGGTCGACCATCTCGCAGAATGGACCTGCCTCGCTGAAGTCTGATGCGGAAGGAATTCTTACGTCGGCATCCTCCTTGCAGGCGCGGATCCAGTCCTGCTGGTGAGAGAGGGTGACTTCGCGGAGAACGTGAGGAACCTCAGGCTTTCTGCCTGAAACGAGAATAGGAGAGTGTCCGTAGCATCCTACAATCATGGTGTCCTTTGTGCCGTAGAAGATGCTGCAGCCGCCATCGATGTTGAGGTTGAATCCTGCAGGCAGTCCTTCAGGCCTTTCTGGCTTGAAACCTCCGTCGTACCAGCGTACTTCGACTTCAGGAAGGGCGAGTTTCGGAAGGTTAGGCCTTGCAGGGAAGGTGAGTTTGATCATCTCGGCGCTAGGGCAGCAGTCCGTGAGGACGTTGGTAGAGCTGGCCTCGACCTTGATAGGGTAGCCGAGTTTGAGACCCTTGAACGGAACGTGCATGATATGGCAGGCCATGTCACCGAGAGCGCCTGTACCGAAATCCCACCAGCCGCGGAAGTTCCAAGGGGTGTAGATAGAGTTGTAGTCGCGCATCGGAGCAGGACCGATGAAGGCATCCCAGTTCAGGGTTGAAGGAATAGGCTGAACCTCGGTCGGCTTCTCGAGTCCCTGTGGCCATATAGGACGGTCGGTAAAGCAGTCTACTCTGGTGACCTCACCGATCTCACCGTTCCAGAGCCACTCGATGGCCTGTCTTGTGTGAGGATGCGAAGCTCCCTGGTTACCCATCTGGGTGGCAACACGGTGCTTTGCGGCGAGCTTGGTCAGGAGTCTTGCTTCATAGACCGTAAGGGTAAGCGGTTTTTCTACATAGACGTGCTTTCCTGCCTCCATGGCCGCAGCGGCGATGATTGCGTGGGTGTGGTCGGCGGTTGCAACCATGACAGCGTCAGCCTGGTCGAGCATCTCGTCGAACATCACGCGGTAGTCGTTGTACTTCTTGGCCTGAGGATACTTGTTGAAGACGTGGTCGGCATATTTCCAGTCGACATCGCACAGACCTATGATGTTCTCGGTTTCCATCTCGGCAAGGTCAGCTGCTCCGCGGCCTCCGATACCGACACCGAGGATGTTGAGCTTGTCTGAAGGGGCAACCTTCTTTTTCTTCTCCTTCTTAGGAGTCTTCTCGCCTGCGATGATGATGTTAGGGGCAACTGCCAGACCGGCAGCCACAGCTGTTCCTGTCTTCAGGAAAGAGCGTCTTGTGATTTCTTTGCTCATAGTTTTGATTTGTTTATGTGGTTTAACCTATTTAATGTCGTCGAATGAGATGTCGGTGAACCGCGACCGGTCGTCATCGGACCGTTCTTCACGTCTTCCGTCATGGACGGAAACGTCCTTCAGGAGGTTCTCTTTCATGTATTCAATGACATCCGAGAGCCCTTCCTGAAATTTTTCGAAGTCCTCCTTGTATAGAAATATCTTGTGCTTGTCAAAGGAGTAGCTGCCGTCAAGTTCGGTCTTGCGCTTGCTTTCAGTGATTGTCAGAAAATAATCACTTCTGTCCTTAGTCGATTTGACATCAAAGAAATAAGTCCGTTTTCCGGCACGTACAGGCTTGGAAAAAATGTCGTCAGAGTTTCTTTCCGCAAAGTTCCTGTGAGTTTGATCATCCTTGTACATGATGGACTGTTTTTATGATTAACTGCGATTAACCTTGTTATTCTCTACAAAAATATGAAAAAAACTGAATATATTTGCATAATTAAAAGTAATTACGACATGCTAAACCGAAGAATTCTCCGCATAAAGGCTTTCAAAGTTCTCTACAGTTTTGCTGAAAATCCTTCCATGAGCGTCGCTGAAGCCGAAGCGCAGCTTGAGATATCGTGTGAATCTGCGCGTTCGCTCTACCTGCTCATGCTGCTGATGATACCGACCCTGACTGACGAAGCATCCGCAAGAATAGAAGATGCCCGCAACAAATTCAATCCGACCGATGAGGAAAGGAATCCGAACATGAAGTTCGTGGAAAACGGCCTGGCGCCTCTTTTCCGCGATGATCCGGATTTCACTAAGCTGGTTTCCAGGCGCAAGCTCAGCTGGGACCAGTACGATGCCCTGGTCCGCAATCTCTATTCGACACTCGTGACGAGGGACTATTATCGCGAGTATATGGCCTCTCCGGAGCGCAGCCTCAGGGAGGACGTGAATCTCTTCGTGAAGATTTTCGAACAGGAATTCGTCGACAACACTCATCTTGCCTCCATCCTGGAGGACATGTCCATCTGGTGGAATGACGACCTGGCATATTCATTGACCTGCTGCTGCGACACCTTGAAGGACCTGGCCTCGGGAAAGAGATGGAGTCTTCCGCCGCTTTACCGTAGCGAGATGTCCTCGAGACCCGATGTCGAGAGCGACAAGGCATTCATCTACAAGCTTCTGCGTCAGTCCTATGCTTGCTTCGACAAGTATTCCCGTCTCGTGGCGGAGAATGTTTCCCAGTGGGAGTCGGACCGTCTGTTCACCACCGACATGGTCCTGATCGTGATGGGTCTCAGCGAAGCGAAGGCCTTCCCGGACATGCCAGTCAGGGTGACCATCAACGAATATGTCGAAATCTCCAAGTACTACAGCACACCGAAGAGCCGCAGTTTCGTGAACGGCCTTCTGGACCGTCTGATCAGGAAACTCGTCTCCGAAGGCGACATAGTCAAGACCGCTCCTGTGATCTGACAGGGCAGATATACACTTAATGATTTGAAAACAAAACACTTCAAGCAATGAACATTCCAGCAATCATTCTTCAGGCCGCTCCGGCCGCACAACCTCAGGGCTCAGGCATGATGTTCTGGGTCATGATCATCCTAATGTTTGTCATCATGTGGTTCTTCATGATCAGGCCTCAGCGCAAGCAGCAGAAAGAACTCGAAAAGTTCCGCAATGAACTCAAGAGGGGAGACAAAGTCGTCACCATCGGAGGCATCTACGGTACCATCGATGAGATCAAGGAGACTACCGTTCTCATCAAGGTGGACGGCGAAGTCAAGCTGAGGGTTGCCAAGAACGCCATCAACAAGGATTTCTCAGAGGACACCGCACAGCCTCAGAAATAAGATTCACCAGTAACCGGCGACAGCCTGGAACTCCGGCGCATAAAACAAACTGCAATGTTGAAGCATAGGCTTCGCGGCCTGTTGGCCAAAAGCAATATCGGCGGGAGAGATGTCATTGTTTTTCTGATGTCTCTCTTGCTTGCTGTCAGCATCTGGCTGCTCCATAACCTCTCCCTGAACTATTCATCCACGATGTCTGTCCCGGTCATAGCCGTCTGCAACATCGATGGACACGCAGGTGTGTCCTCCAATTCGAGTGTGATAGCTGCGAGGTGCCGGACCTCTGGATTCAGCCTCCTCAAGAACAGGAGAAGGGCCACCAGGCCGGCGGTTCAGATCAGATTCGCAACCTCCGACATGCGTCACAAGGAGGGAGACATATTCTTTATCACTTCTTCCGAGCTGGCCAGCTATGTCAGCGAAATATTCGGGGAAGGGGTCAGTCTGGAGGCATTCCTCTCGGATAACGTGCAGTTCCGTTTCCCTTTCGAGAACAACAGGAAGGTCCCTGTGCATCCGATGAAGATCGTAAGCTTCAAGGAACAGTACATGGCGGTTGGGGAAATGCGGCTCTCTCCGGATTCGGTCATCATCTATGGTGAGCCTTTCGTGCTCGAGAACATCGACAGGGTCTTCACGAAGACGATAGAACTGGAAAATCTTCATTCCAGCGCTCACGGAGTGGCACGGATCGAGGAAATAAACGGTGTCAGGATGTCTGACACGGAGGTCAAGTACTCCCTGGATGTCTCGAGATATGTGGAGATTTCTTCCGAAGCTGTCATTTCCCTGCGCAATGTACCTGCGGGACGGCATGTTTCTGTCTATCCTTCCGTTGCCAGAGTCGTCTACAAATGTGCTTTCCCTGTATCGAACGATCCGTCGGCCGATGTCCATTTCTACATCGACTACAAGGATTTCATCAAATCGAAGGAAGGGAAATGCGTCCCTGTCAGCACTCCTCTGCCGGAGGGTGTCATCAGCTACACGATAGAACCTGAGGTCTTCGACTGCATAGAGGAAGGACGGCAATGAAGACTGTTGCTGTGACCGGTGGCATCGGCAGCGGCAAGTCGACCGTCTGCAGGCTTCTCTCTTCGAGGGGGATTCCCGTCTATGACTGTGACTCTTCAGCCAAGGGACTCTATGACCGTGACCCGTCCCTTGCGGTTTCCCTTGAGAAACTGTTCGGATGCTCCCTCAGGAATGCGGACGGCAGTCTGGACAGGGGGCTTCTGGCAAGCCTCATATTCACTTCTCCCGAAAGGCTTGCCGCTCTTGAAAGCATCGTGCATCCTGCCGTGCTGAAGGATTTCCTGCTTTGGAAGGACAGGGTCGCCGAGTCTTTCGCAGACCGTTCTCCGAGCGACATGTTCTTCGGCCACAGACCGTTTGCGGTGATGGAGTCAGCCATCATCCTTTCGAAACCGGAGTTTCTAAGGCTCGCGGACCTTGTCGTCCTGGTGGATGCCGATGAGGATTCCAGGCTGTCCAGAGTGTGTCTCAGAGATGGAACGGTGCCTGAAAAGGTCAGGCAGAGGATGTCGGTACAATCCTTCGACCTGAGCCGTGTGGATGCCATAATCCGGAACGACGGAAGCGAGCAGGACCTCGAGAAAAAGGTAAATGATGTTTTTTCATCGTTTACGCTATGATTTCAGAACAAAATAGACTATATTTACGATTAACCTTAATTACGGAAGTTCCGAGGCCTGCATAAGGTCCGCGGGCTCCAGATGACAGATAAAACAATCGATTGATAATGAAAACAGATTTGTCAAGAATCCTTGCCATTTCAGGCCAGCGCGGCCTTTTCCAGTATCTTGCCCAGGCACGCAACGGAGCCGTGGTCGAATCCATTTCCGACAAGAAGAGAACCGTGGCTGATGCAAAGAGCCGCATCACCACTCTTGCAGACATAAGCATCTACACTTCAGAAGGCGAAATGAAGCTTCAGGATGTGTTCCTCAAGCTCAGGGAAGTCCTCGGCGAGGATGCGGCGCCATCGTCCAAGGCTGGCGCAGACGAGTTGAAAGACCTTTTCAGCAAGGCTGTCCCTGAATATGACGACACCCGCTTCTATGTTTCCCACATGAAGAAAATCGTCGACTGGTACAACCAGATCAGGGAATATGCTTCCTTCGATTTCGTCAACCCTGACGATGAAGAAGCAGAGGAAGAAAAACCGGAGGAATAATCCGTAATGTCGAAGATGGACACCGCAACATTACAGGCCATAACGCTCGGCTGCTCAAAGAACAAGGTCGATACCGAACACCTTCTTGCGCAGCTGGGGGGACGTTATGCCATTCTGCCTGAAGAATGGAACGGGAAGGCGGATGTCGTGATTCTCAACACCTGCGGCTTCATCGGAGATGCCAAGGAAGAGTCCATCGGGGCCATTCTGCAGGCTGTCCAGAGGAAGATGGCCGGGGATGTCGGGAAAATACTTGTCTTCGGCTGCCTTTCCCAAAGATACATGGCTGCCCTTCGGGAAGAGATTCCGGAGGTGGACGGCTGGTTCGGCGCGAGGGATCTTCTTCCTGTTGTGAAAGCTCTCGGCGGAACGGGAGTTTCTTTCCCGTCCCGGCATATTCAGGAAAAACATCCTTATGCCTATCTGAAGATTTCCGAGGGTTGTGACAGGCGCTGCTCCTATTGTGCCATACCGTTCATCCGCGGGGCCCACAAGTCGGTTCCTGTGGAGGAACTCGTGCGTGAGGCTCGGGAACTTGCATCCGGCGGAGTGAAGGAGCTTATCCTGATTGCCCAGGACACGACCTACTACGGTCTGGACCTGTACAGGGAGCGTGCTCTTGCCCGCCTGATAAGGGAACTGTCAGCAATAGGGGGAATAGAATGGATCCGGATCCATTATTCCTATCCGGCCGATTTCCCGGAGGATGTCCTGGACGAGATGGCGACCAACCCGAAAGTGTGCAAGTACCTGGACATCCCGCTTCAGCACATCTCGGACAAGGTCCTTTCGATGATGCACCGCCAGGTTGACGGAGCATGGACGAGGGCGCTCATCTCGAAACTGCGCGAACGCGTTCCGGGCGTTGTCCTGAGGACGACCATGATTGTCGGCCATCCGGGCGAGGGGAAGAAGGAATTCCGTGAGCTGATGGATTTCGTTTCCGAAGCAAGATTCGAGCGTCTGGGCGCATTTACATATTCGGAAGAGGACGGAACCTTCGGCGCGAAGAACTACAGGGACAACGTGCCGAGGAAGGAAAAGCAGGCCCGTCTGGATGCCCTGATGGAGCTACAGAAGGACATTTCCCTTTCCTTCAACCAGTCCAGGGTCGGCCAGGTGGAAAGAGTCCTCGTGGATGGCTATTACGACGGGTTCCTCATCTGCAGAAGCCAGTATGAGAGTCCTGAGGTCGATGGTGAGATTCTGGTGGAATATTCCCCTGAAAGATTCGGCGGAGAGCCGGTGGAGAAACTCACGGGATCGTTCATCACGGTCAGGATAACATCTGCTGATGAATATGACCTTGTCGCGGAGCCGCTTGAACTTTGATATCGCTATGAAGAGTCTTTTGAATCTGCTAATCGTTTCCGTGCCCATTCTTTTGGCATCGGTTTCCTGTATGCCTCAGGCACTGGTGATCAGTCCCGAGATGAGAACTCCGTCCAAGTCCGGGATGAATCTCCTCGGCAAGTCGATTGCAATAGTCTACCAGCTTGGTGATTCGGAGAAAGAGAACAATTTCTGCGCCGGGATTTCCGACGGTTTCGCAAGCCGCCTGGAAGATGATTATTTCAACGGCGAACAGGAAGTGGCTACCTTCACCGTCAAGGCGGACCCGAGAGCGGATTACACTTGTCGTGACTCTCTCGTAAGTCTTGTGATGCAGACCGGAAAGGATGTTGTCTTCCTTGTCGGAAAGCCTTCTTTTGCTGCTCCGGAAGCCGGAGAACCTGCCCGTGTCATCGGAGGTGGCAGATCTGCAGATTCATCTCACGTCTCTGTCGTGAAACTTCCGTTCAACATCTGTTTCTATGTCTATGACTCGATGGGTGAAGACCGGGTCAGGGGTTTCGAGGCAAGCAAGGAGATGAAGCCGCAGGTGTACTGCAGAGCGGATGCAAGTACCCCAGAGATAATATCCAATTTCTGGGATGGTATAGATGAGCCTTCCTATCTGGCTGGCTGGCAGGCTGCTGAATCTTTCGTTTCCTCCTGGAAGACGGAACATTTCCAGCTTGTCTACTACGACACTTTCGACAGCTCCTGGGACAATCCGACGCGTGATGCGCTCTCCTTCAGCTGGAAGGATGCCATTGATGGGTGGATGAACCTGTTGGACACCAATAATCCTGAGAAGAAAGCATGTGCCTGCTACAACATAGCCCTGGGATGTTTCATGATGGGTCAACCGGCACTGGCTCTCGAGTGGTTGGACCGCTCTGATTCGGAGACCCCGATCAGCCTTTCGAAGGAATTGAGAACAAAAATCAAAGAATATACCGGCAAATGAGTAAGGAATTCGATGTTATAGTCATCGGTGGAGGAATCACCGGTCTGGGAACTGCACGAGACTGCAGTCTCCGGGGACTCAATGTGCTTCTTGTTGAAAGGAATGACATAGGAACCGGTGCGACCGGCCGCAATCATGGCCTTCTGCACAGCGGTGCGCGATATGCTGTGACGGACAGGGAATCTGCGACTGAATGCATCAAGGAGAACATGATTCTCAAGAAGATTGCCCGTCATTGTGTCGATGACACATCGGGACTCTTCCTGACTCTCCCTGAAGACGATCTGGATTACCAGGCCACTTTCGTGAAGGCCTGCCGCGATGCCGGCATCAAAGCCGACATCATCGATCCCAAGGAGGCCCTTCTGATGGAACCATCAGCCAATCCTTCGATCATCGGTGCAGTCCGGGTTCCTGACGGTTCTGTGGACCCGTTCCGACTGAGCGCCTCGAACATGATCGATGCCCAGCTTCATGGAGCGACGATCCTGGTCTACACCGAAGTCACCGGCTTCATCATAGAACAGGGTACTGTCAAGGGTGTCAAGGTCCTGGATCACAAGAACGGGCAGACAGCTGAATATCGTGCAGCCGTGACCGTCAATGCTGCAGGAATATGGGGGCATCACATCGCTTCCCTTGCCGGGGTCAACATCGGAATGTTCCCTGCCAAGGGATCCCTTCTCATCTATGCCCACAGAGTGAACGGTGTCGTTCTCAACAGATGCCGCAAGCCTGCCAATGCCGATATCCTGGTGCCCGGGGATACTGTCTGTGTGATAGGTACGACTTCCACCAGGGTCCCATATGAAGAATGTGACAACATCGGAGCTACGCCGGACGAAGTCGATCTTCTGATGGCTGAAGGCGCCAAGCTTGCGCCATGTCTGGAACACACAAGAATACTTCGTGCCTATGCCGGAGTGCGTCCTCTTGTCTCCGCCGACAACGATCCTTCCGGAAGAAATATCAGCCGTGGCATAGTCTGTCTTGATCATGAAACCAGGGATGGACTTAAAGGATTCATTTCGATAACCGGCGGTAAATTGATGACTTATCGTCTGATGGCGGAGATTGCTACCGATGCGGTGTGCAAGAAGCTCGGCAGGTCTGCCGTCTGTGTGACAGCAACGGCTCCTCTTCCCGGCTCCGCCGAGGACAACCTCAAGGAATTGGCAAAGAAGATCTGGGATGTGCCGAGTACCGTCCAGAAATCCGTCATTGGCCGTATCGGCGACCGTGCCGGTCAGATCAGCATGGACGACGACTATAAGGGCAGCCTGGTCTGCGAGTGCGAAGAGGTCCCTGTCTCCGAGGTGGACTCAGCCATTGTGAACCAGAACGTCCATGGCCTGGTGGATCTTCGCAGGAGAACCAGGGTAGGTATGGGTACTTGTCAGGGTGAACTCTGCGCCTGCCGTGCTGCCGGCCGTCTGGCTTCTGCGCACGGATGTGTGGAAAGGGCGAAGGATGATCTCAAGAGTTTTCTCAATGAGAGATGGAAGGGAATGTACCCGGTAGCCTGGGGCGAAACCTTGCGTGAGGCTGCCTACACACAGTGGGTTTATTCAGAGGTACTTGGATTGTTTGAAGATTAAGGCGTACAGAGCATGAGATTCGATACTGTTATCATAGGTGGAGGTCTTTCCTCCCTTGTCTGCGGAATCCGTCTGCAGAAGGCCGGCCGGAAGTGTCTGATTGTATCCTCCGGTCAGAATGCACTTCATTTCTCCTCAGGCACATTCGGTCTTCTCTCCCGTCTCCCGGACGGGACTCCTGTCGACCGTCCTCTGAAGGCTATGGAAGAGCTGCCTTCCGGGCATCCATATTCAAAGATTGGAATTGAAGCTGTCAGGAGTTATCTTGCGCAGGTGCCGCCGTTCTTCAAGGACTGCGGAATCGAGCTTTACCACGGTGCCGATGAGGAGGCGAACGGCTACAGGATGACCCCTTCCGGTTCTCTCAAGCCGGCATGGTTCTCTCTGACCGACAACACTCTGAACTCTTCCGCAGATGTGCGTTTCGAGGGCAAGGCCCTGATTGTCAATTTTGCGGGGTTCCTCGACTTCAACACTTCCTTTGTTGCAGCCGGCTTTGAGAAGAGGGGAGCATCATGCAGGATCGAAACTGTCCGCCATCCGGCGGTCGAACGTCTTCGCGTGAATCCGTCGGAGATGCGTTCCGTCAACATTGCCAGGGTCATGGACAGGGAGGACAACTGGAAACAGTTCGTCAATCTTGTCAAGGAAAAGATGCATGGAGAGGAGATGGTCATCCTGCCTGAGGTCTTCGGCTTCGGCAATCCATCCGTCATGCTTTGGATCTGCGAGATGATTCCGGCAAAGGTGATATTTGTCGGGACGATGCCTCCTTCGGTGCCGGGAATGCGTGCGCAGCTGCTTCTCAAGAAGGCATTTGAAGATGCAGGAGGTACTTTCCTTCCGGGTGATGAGGCCGTTTCGGCCGAGGTTGAAGATGGCAGAATCAGCTGCATCAGGACTGCGAATCTTGGGAAAGTCCGTCTCGAGTCGGACTGTTTTGTCCTGGCCAGCGGCAATCTGTTCGGCAAGGGGCTTGTCACGACTCCGGAAAGAGTCTATGAGCCGGTCTTCGGCCTTGATGTAGAGTATCCTTCCGACAGGACTCTATGGTATGATTCTGATTTCAGTTCGCGTCAGGAATATCTCGGTTTCGGCGTCAGGACCGATTCCTCGTTCCGTGCTCTCAGAGGAGGGGAGGTTGTCCCCAATCTCTTTGTGATCGGTTCAGAACTTGCCGGTTGCAATACCCTTGCAGAAGGCTCCGGCGCTATGGTCGCCATTCTATCAGCTCTTAAGGTTTCAGACCAAATACTTCAGTAACATGCAGGAGAAGAACATCAGTTTCAATAATTTTGAGCAATGCATCAAATGTACGGTGTGTACGGCATACTGTCCTGTCGTAGCAGTAAATCCGTCTTATCCAGGTCCGAAACAGGCCGGTCCGGACGGGGAACGTCTCCGCTTGAAAAACAAGTGGTTTTTCGATGAGAACCTGAAGTATTGCATGAACTGCAAGAGATGTGAGGTCGCCTGTCCATCCGGAGTGAAGATTGCCGACCTTATCCATTCGGCAAGGAGACGCTTTTCACGCGAGACACCCGATTTGCGCGACATGATTCTGGCGAACACTGACCTGATGGGAAAGGTTGCAAGACCGGTGGCTCCTATCGTCAATGCCGTCGTTGCCTCCAAGCCTGCCAAGGCAGCCATGGATGTGCTTCTGGACATCGACAAGCACAGGACTTTCCCGAAGTACCAGTCAAGCGGTTTCGTCAGGTGGTTCAGGAAAGAGGCTCAGGCAGAGCAGTCGGCATATTCGGAGAAGGTCGCATTCTTCCATGGCTGCTCCACCGAATACCAGCAGCCTGAGGTCGGGAAAGCCTTTGTGAAGGTGATGAATGCCATAGGCTATGGTGTGACTCTTATGGATGAGAAGTGCTGCGGTGTCGCCATGATATCCAATGGCTTGTGGAACAGCGCGGAGAGGCATGCGCGCCACAATGTCAGGGAATTCTCCAAGGCGGTCGCTCAGGGCATGCCTGTCGTAGCGACATCTTCCACCTGCGTCTTTACTATGAGGGATGAATATCCCGACGTCCTTTCCGTGGATAATTCAGCCGTCCGCGACAGTATCACCCTTGTTGAGCCATTCCTCTATGAACTGGTGGATTCCGGCAAGGTCAGGCTCGTATTCAAGGATGATTACCGTGCAAGGATTGCCTATCATGTGCCTTGTCACATGGAGAAGCTGGGCTGGAGCATATTCACCAAGGAACTGATTGGTATGATCCCGGGAGTGACATTCACTGTGCTTGACAGCGGATGCTGCGGAATAGCAGGTACTTACGGTTTCAAGAAAGAGAACTACAAGTATTCCCAGGAGATCGGCCGTCCTGTGTTCGAGGCCATCAAGTCCCTGTCTCCCGATTTCGTGTGCAGCGAGTGCGAGACCTGCAAGTGGCAGATCGAGATGTCGACCGGGTATCAGGTGAAGAATCCGATTCTGATTCTGGCTGAAGCTCTGGATCTTGAGGCTACACGCAAGGCCAACTGCGGAAAGAAATAAAAAAAGGCGGGACCGTAAGCCGGTTTCTGTTCATTCTGTCATTTATCTACGCAACCTACCCCCTGACATCGGGCGGGCAGCCCTCATCTGTCAGTATATTTGGTTTTGCAGGCCCAGGCAAAGTACCCGTACGGCGTCGCCGACGCACGTCGTGAGCTCTTGCCTCACGTTTTCACCCTTACCTCCCGTGGGAGGCGGTTCTTTTCTGTTACCTTGCGATAAGATTACTCCCATCTGAGCTTTCCTCAGCAGGGTGCCCTGTCCTGTCCGGACTTTCCTCACCGGTGGCGGACCACACGGCGCGACAGACCGTCCCACCTTTGGGTGCAAAAATACTACTTTTTGGCTAATTTTTGATTATTTTTGTGTTCAGTAAACCTTATCTGCAACATTACGTGACCGTTTATGAGACAGAATGCCGTCATATTCATTGCCGCCCTGCTTGTGCTGATCTCCGCGACCTCCTGCGCGGATGCCAAGGTGCGCCAGTACAAAGTGAAGGTGGTGAATGAGTATCCCCATGACGTAACTTCCTACACCCAAGGACTTTTCTTTCAGGGAGACTGTATGGTCGAGACGACCGGACAATGGGGTGAGTCGACTCTCAGAAAGGTCGATCTTGCCACTGGAAAAGCTGTCATGAGGCTCGATTTCAACAGTAAATATTTCGTCGAAGGTTCCGCTGAACTGGATGGAAACATCTACATCCTGACCTGGAAGAACAAGGTCGCCTTCATGTATGACGCCTCGACTTTCGAATACAAGTCAACCTGGTCCTACCCTCGTGAAGGATGGGGACTGACGACAGACGGACGAAGTCTCATCGCCAGTGACGGCTCCTCCAGGCTTTATTTCATGGACAAGAATTTCAAGCAGCAGAAAGTCCTGAATGTCACTATCGATGGAAGACCTGTGAATATGCTCAACGAACTTGAATGGATAGATGGAAAGATCTGGGCAAATGTCTACATGACCGACCTGATTCTGATCATCGATCCTTCCGACGGCAAAGTCGAGGCCACTGTCGACTGTACCGGTCTGCTGCCGGCTTCGCTGAGGGATAAGGATACGGATGTTCTCAACGGGATCGCCTTCAATCCTGAAAACGGCAAGATCTACCTTACCGGAAAGTACTGGAAGCGCCTCTATGAGATTGAGACGGTTGCCAAGTGATTCCTTGGGATTGAGGAGGTTTTGTGCTATATTTGCATCAAGCGGATTCATGACGAATTCCGAAGTAATATGAAGAATGAGTTGCTTCAGATTGGAATAAGATGATGCAGGTTATTTTTCGAAGATTACAAAATACCTGAAAACACCAGATGGGCCTATTGCTAATATTCCTTTTTGGAACACTGCTGATATCATTCTTGTGTTCCATCCTTGAATCCGTGCTGATGTCTACCCAGATTTCCTTTATCACGATGCGTAAGGAACAGGGAGACAAATTGGCAGACAAGTTCATGAAATACAAGACCGACACGGACAAGCCCCTGGCTGCCATCCTGTCGCTGAACACCATTGCCAACACCATAGGAGCTGCAGGGGTAGGCCGTCAGGCTACGATCCTGTTCGGAAATTCCTGGTTCGGATTGATCTCGGCCCTTACCACCATTCTCATTCTTGTCTTCGCGGAAATTGTCCCGAAGACGATCGGCACGACCTATTGGAAGAATCTGATGGGGTTTGCCACAAGGATGATTTCCATCCTGATATTCCTGATGTACCCTCTGGTAAAGTTCATCGGCCTTGTAAGCCGTCTGTTCGAAAAGGACGATTCCGATGTCATGGTCAGCAGGGAAGAGGTGACTGCGATGGCCAACATAGGTGAAGAGGAGGGAGTCATCGACCGGGACGAGAACAGGGTCATCCAGAACATCATGAAGCTTGACAATGTCAAGGCTTTCGATGCCATGACTCCGAGAATAGTCGCCGTGACTGCGCAGGAGAACATGACCTTGAAGAACTTCTACAAGAATGACACCTATCTCCATTTCTCGAGAATTCCCATCTACAACGAGTCTCCTGAATATATCACCGGCTATATTCTCCTCAGTGATGCCCTGGAAGGCCTTGCTGACGACGAATTCGACAGACGGCTCAAGGAATTCAAGCGTCCTGTGTCCTTCTTCCATGACGAAGACTCCCTCAGCAAGATCTGGGAAGAGCTGCTGAAGAAGCAGGAACAGATGGCGATTGTCATTGATGAATATGGCTGTTTCCAGGGAATAGTGACCCTTGAGGACATAATCGAGACCATCCTCGGCCTTGAAATCATTGACGAGAATGACACTGCCATCGACATGCAGCAGTTTGCAAGGGAAAGATGGGAACGCCGCCAGAAGCGTTTCCAGCCTATTGTCCTTCCAGCCGACAAATCCGAAGAAGAAGTCGAAACGAAATGAAAGCGGTAATCCAGCGGGTGGCTCATGCCGGTGTCACCATTGAAGGCGCGCTTAAGGCATCTGTCGGGAAAGGCCTTCTCGTATTGCTCGGGGTGGGGTACGAAGATGGTGCGGATGATATCCGCTGGCTTGTCCGGAAAATTTCCGGCTTGAGAATCTTCGATGACGAAAAAGGTGTGATGAACCGCTCCGTGGTCGATGTGGACGGTGAAGTCATTGTCGTAAGCCAGTTTACCCTGATGGCGGATTGCAGACGCGGAAACCGGCCCTCTTACATCAATGCGGCCAACCATGAAATCGCAATCCCTCTGTACCTTGAGTTCTGCAGGGAACTGTCCGAAGCCATTGGAAAAAAGGTGCAGACAGGGGAGTTCGGGGCCGACATGAAAGTGGAACTTCTCAATGACGGTCCGGTGACAATCTGTCTGGACAGCAAGGATAAGTAACTGACGTTCAGCCTTTCAATGAAAAACACCTGACGTTTGCCTGCACATGAATATGCCGGGACGCGTTCAGCCCTGCAAAGGAATATGCCCAACCGGATGCTCAGGAAAGGAAATCGTCGGACTCTCAGTCCAGGAAAGCTTTCAACTCTTCATAGAACCTTGATGCCGGGAAGCCCATCACATTGTAGAAGGAGCCTTCCAGTCGGCTTATCCCGATGTAGCCAATCCATTCCTGGATGCCGTAAGCTCCGGCTTTGTCGTAGGGCTTGTAGGTGTCGAGATAATAGATTATCTCGCTGTCCGATAGCTCTTTGAAGAAGACATTTGAAGTAACAGAGAAAGTCTTCTTCTTCTCCCTGTCCCTGAGCGTGACCGCTGTGATGACCTGATGCCCCCGGCCGGAAAGAAGTTTCAGCATCCGGATCGCATCATCCCTGTCCTTTGGCTTGCCCAGGATTTTCGTTCCGCACAGGACCATCGTGTCGGAGGTTACAAGTATTTCATTGTCGGCGAGTTCTCTATGAAAGCCGAATGATTTGCCTTCCGACATGAGTTCCGGTACTTTTTCGTGCGGTGTGTCAGAGGACCAGCTTTCATCGAATGTGTTGCCTGTGTCCACCGTGAAGGGGATGTCCATCGCGCTGAGCAATTCCCGTCTTCTTGGAGAACCGGAAGCCAGGATTATCTGTTTGTCTTTGAGGTCGATCATTCTTTGGTGGCCTTGTATTTGGCTGCGTACGCGTGGGAATCGAATGTCCACGTGCCCTGGAGCCTCATTACTTCCTCGATGTGCTTTCTGACGAGAGCCTTGCCTCCTGGACGGTCCGACACGATGTCAGCCGCCTCCTTGCATTCGATTGCCGCATCGCTTGGGCAGACACCGATACCGGCGGCGCGGATCACTTCCACGTCGGGCACATCGTCACCGAAATACATCACCTCTTCGCGCCTCAGGGAATGTCTCCTGCAGAAATCGTCGAAATCAATGATTTTGATCCTCGAACCCAGATAGACATCCTCCGGCTCTATGCCGTTTGTCCTGAATCTGTTGGTGATGCTGAGCGATCTGCCGCCAGTGATGACGCCGACAGCATACCCCTGAAGGCAGGCCATCCTCACGGCGAAACCGTCTTTCGCATCGAATGTCCGATAGAGTTCTCCGTCGAGAGCGGCGAAAATCCCTCCATCGGTCATTACTCCGTCAATGTCAAAAACAAATCCTTTAATGTCTTTTAAATCAGTCATTAACAGACTTCTTTTTAAAGTTATGATTTAGTTCCGCCGTTGCCGAACTGGGTGAGGTCTCCGAGGTTGAAGGTACCGCCCTGGCTCTTCTGGCCACCGCCATTTTCAATAGGTCCGAATTTCGCCTCGAATTTCTGGACATTGTCCTGCAGCGCTCTGAGAAGATTCTTTGCATTCTCGGGAGTCATGATGATCCTGCTGTTCACGACCGCCTTCTGCATTCCCGGCAGCATTGCCGCGAAATCTATCATGAATTCGCTGTGCGAGTGAAGGATGATTGCAAGGTTCGAATATATTCCCTGACCGATGTCCGGTCTGAGTTCGATTCCGATTTCTTTTTTCTCTTCCATATCCGATAAGATTTTGTCAGTAAAGAAATATTGATAGTCGCAAGTACCTGTCTGTCTGATGCCTTTGCATCCCTGTGCAGGGTGATTGCAATGCGATTGACTTGCGAGAACAAAAATAGTGAAAAAAATTACTATATTTGTAATCTTTGAATGAAGATATAATTGATATGAGCGAGAAAAAAGAGCTTTCCGCAAAGTACTCTCCTTCGGAAGTCGAGAACAAATGGTACGAATGGTGGCAGGAACACAAATGCTTCCATTCCGAGCCTGATGACAGGGAACCATACACGATTGTCATACCGCCGCCTAATGTGACCGGCATTCTCCATATGGGCCATGTGCTCAACAACACCCTCAATGATGTGCTTATCAGAAAGGCCAGGATGGACGGCAAGAACGCCTGCTGGGTTCCCGGTACTGACCACGCTTCCATCGCAACCGAAAGCAAGGTGGTGGCCAGACTCAAGGGGATGGGCATTTCCAAGGACGACCTGACCAGGGACGAATTCATGAAATATGCCTGGGAGTGGAAAGAGGAACATGGCGGAATCATCCTCCAGCAGCTGCGCAAACTCGGCGCCTCCTGCGACTGGGACAGGACCAGGTTCACAATGGATCCCGACCTTTCCGCAGCAGTCATCGCGACCTTCTGCCATTTCTACAAGAAAGGTCTGATCTACAGGGGAGTGCGCATGGTCAACTGGGATCCTGTAGCCCTCACTGCCATCAGCGACGACGAGGTTATCCACAAGGACACCAAGAGCCATTTCTATCATCTCCGCTACTATATTTCCGACGGCCAGGGCAATCCGACCGACAAGTATCTTGTGATTGCGACAACCCGTCCCGAGACAATCATGGCGGATGCGGCCATCTGTGTCAATCCTGCGGACGAGAGGCATTTCTGGCTCAAGGGCAAGAAGGTCATCATCCCTCTCATCAACAAGGAAATCCCTGTTATAGAAGATGAATATGTCGAAATGGATTTCGGTACAGGCTGCCTCAAGGTCACACCTGCCCATGACGCCCACGACTACGAAATCGGTCTGAGACACAATCTCCCGGTTATCGACATCATCGACGACCACGGACGTCTCAACGAAAAGGCTCAGATTCTTGTTGGCGAGGACCGCTTCGCTGCACGGAAGAAGATCGTAGGCCTTCTTGAAGAGGCCGGCTGCCTGGAGAAGATCGAGGATTACACTTCTCCTGTCGGTTATTCCGAGAGGACTGACGCTGTCATCGAGCCGAAGCTCTCCGCACAGTGGTTCCTCAAGATGGAAGATCTTGCAGCCAAAGCGCTGGACGAGGTGGAATCCGGCAACATCAAGTTCATACCGGACAAGTATCGCAACATTTATCGCCACTGGATGGAGAATGCCCATGACTGGTGCATCTCACGCCAGCTCTGGTGGGGTCAGCGTATCCCGGCATATTACCTCCCTGATGGTCAGGTAGTGGTTGAAGAGACTCCGGAAATGGCTCTCGAGGCTGCCAGGAAGATCAATCCGGCCCTGACTGCTGCAGATCTCAGGCAGGATGACGATGTGCTCGACACCTGGTTCTCTTCATGGCTTTGGCCGATTTCCGTGTTCGATCCACAGATGCCTGGGCATCCGGACCACAAACCGAACAGGGACCTTGCATATTACTATCCTACCAACGATCTTGTCACCGCTCCGGACATCATATTCTTCTGGGTTGCCAGGATGATCATGGCCGGTGGTGAATTCATGGATAAGAAGCCTTTCAGCAACGTCTATTTCACCGGCATCGTCCGTGACAAGCTCGGAAGGAAGATGAGCAAGACCCTTGGCAATTCTCCGGATCCTCTTGTCCTGATTGAAAAGTATGGCGCTGATGCCGTCAGAATCGGAATGCTCCTGTGCTCATCTGCGGGCAATGACATCTTCTATGATGAATCCCAGATCGAGCAGGGACGCAATTTCTGCAACAAGATCTGGAATTCCTTCCGTCTCGTTCAGGGATGGTCGGTTGATGAATCGCTTCAGCAGAGCGATGTCAATTCATTGTCGGTCAAGTGGTTCGAGAATAAGATGAACCAGGCGATAACCATTGTGGAAGACCACTATGCCAAGTTCAGGATTTCCGATGCCCTCATGGCGATCTACAAACTCTTCTGGGATGATTACTGCGCATGGTATCTGGAGGCCGTCAAGCCAGCCTACGGTCAGGCTATCGACAGGGCGACATATGATGCAACCTGCATATTCTTCGAGAAACTTCTGAAGATGATTCATCCTGTCATGCCGTTCATCTCCGAGGAACTCTGGCAGTCGATGGCCGAGCGTCCGGAAGGAGCGACCATCATGTTTGAAAAGACTCCTCAGGCCGGACCTGTCGACGAGGATTTCATAACTGCATTCGGGATGGCTCAGGAAGTCATCAACACGGTGCGCGGCACCCGCCAGCAGAAGAACATATCTCCGAAGGAAGAACTTCAGGTCCTGTTCAAGGGTGATTTCCCTATGAATATGACGCCGGTCGTCCGTAAACTCGGCAATGTGTCTTCCATCGGTCTGACCGATGATTTCGGTGACACCTCCGAGGGAGTTTCCGCTCTTGTCCGCACGGTCGAGATGTTCATCCCTCTGGCTGGAATGGTCAACGTCGAGGAAGAGATCCGCAAGATAGAAGGAGAACTTGAACATCAGAGATCTTTCCTGGAATCAGTGCGCAAAAAGCTCGGAAACGAGAGTTTCGTGGCTCATGCACCTGAGAAGGTAGTTGCCATGGAGCGTAAGAAGGAGGCTGATAGCCTTGCAAAGATCGAAGCTTACGAAAAGGCGCTTGAATCATTGAAAAACAGATAGTAAAACAAAATTGTTTATAACTGTAACTTTTTTGTTATGATACGATCTGAGACATCTTTCCCTGTCAGGTACTATGAAACCGACCAGATGGGCATCGTCCATCATTCGAATTACATCCGTTATTTCGAATGTGCACGCACTGTGCTTCTGGTTGACTGCGGTTGCCCGATCGAAACCTGCGAGAAGGAGGATGGCGTGACTTTTCCGATTGTCTCTCTGGAGTGCCGGTTCCGATATCCGGCAAAGATGGGTGATGTCGTGACTGCCGTTGCAACCGTCGAGACCTTGCCGACTGCCAGACTTCAGATCGGACAGGCTGTCTACAATCAGGACGGAGTTCTCTGTGCGGAAGGAAAGGTGGTCCTGGGATTCCTGGACAAGCGGACAGGCCGTCCCGTGCGTTGTCCGGAACGCATTCTCAGATGTTTTGAAGAACATATTAATGGCTAATAAAACAATCAATCAATTTTTGTGATATGGCAATGTTTTTACCACTTGGTGTAGTCGGACCTTGGCAGGTCCTTATCATCTGTCTCGTTATTGTCCTTCTCTTCGGCGGGAAAAAGATTCCTGAACTGATGAAAGGTCTTGGACAGGGAGTAAAGAGTTTCAAGCAGGGTATGAAGGATGTCGAGAAAGAGATTGAGGATATTGACAAAGACCTGGATGCAGCTGCAAAGACTCCGGACAAGATTGAGAAAGTAGATTCCAACAAGCAATAGTGAGCAGTCAGGAAAACGAGATGTCCTTCTGGGACCATCTTGAAGTGCTGAGGGGGACTCTGTTCCGCTCTCTGCTTGCCGTAGTTGCCGTCAGCATTGCGGTTTTCTGCTTCAAGTCACTGGTCTTTGACGGAATTGTACTTGCTCCGACGAGGAGCGACTTCTTCATCTACAAATGGATGGGGATGTCTGTCGACATGTCCCTGGTCAATCTCGAGGTCTCTACGCAGTTCTTCGTCCACCTCAAGATAGCATTCCAGCTGGGTTTCATCCTGTCTTTCCCGTACATTGTCTTCGAGATCTGGAAATTCATAGCTCCGGCCCTGTATCAGAATGAGAAGAAGACCATCCGGTGGGTCTTTCTTTCCGCATCCATCCTATTCTATCTCGGTCTGTTCATCGGCTACATCCTGATTGTCCCGATTTCGCTGAACTTTTTCCTGGGCTACAAGATCAGTGATGCGATTGTCAACACGATTTCCCTGACTTCCTACATATCATTGTTCATGTCTACGACCCTGGCTTTCGGAATAGTTTTCGAGTTTCCTGCAGTTGTGGTGATTCTGAACAAATTGGGAATAGTGGACAGGGGAACTATGCAGAAATACCGCAAGCATGCCATCGTGGTTATTCTGTGCATTGCAGCCATCATCACCCCGGCGGATCCTTTCTCGATGATAGTGGCAGCCGCACCGCTTCTCCTTCTTTATGAATTGAGTGTCTGGTGCTGTGGCGTCAAGAAACCGGATGATATTCAAGAAACTGCCTGATGATATCCATTAATGGGCTTACAGTAGCATATGGAAGTTTCACCCTTCTGGACAATCTGAACTTCCACATCAGCGAACGTGACAAGATAGGTCTTGTCGGGAAGAACGGCTCGGGCAAAACCACGATAATGAAGCTGATAAACGGGCTCCAGAGTCCCACATCCGGCTCCGTGGACAAGCCTGCCGACCTTCGCATAGGATATCTTCCCCAGATAATGGAACACCATCATGGCCGTACGGTGATGGAAGAGACATTGACGGCCTTTGACAGTCTTGCTCAGATCGAGAAGGAACTGAATTCTGTCAATGAGCAGTTGGCCGAACGGACTGATTATGAATCAGAGGAATATCTGTCTCTCATAACCCGTCTGAACGATCTGACCGATGTGATGACCGTCAGCCAGAGCGAACCTGCCGAGGTGCTTGCCCAGAAGACCCTCCTCGGCCTGGGATTCAGGGATGAGGATTTCGACAGACTTACCGACACCTTCAGCCAGGGCTGGAACATGAGGATCGAGCTTGCGAAGATTCTGCTGTCCGAGCCAGATCTCCTGATGTTGGATGAGCCTACCAATCATCTGGACATAGAGTCTATCGAGTGGCTTGAGGATTATCTCAGGAACAGGAAGGGATCTCTCCTGCTGGTTTCGCACGACAGGAAATTCCTGGACAATGTGACGAACCGCACTGTCGAGATCATGCTCGGGCATATTCATGATTACAGGGTGCCATATAGCAAGTACCTGCAGCTGAGGGCGGAACGTCTTGCGCAGCAGCAGGCCGCCTATGAGAACCAGCACAAGATGATTGAGAAGACAGAAGACTTCATCAATCGCTTCAGGTATAAGCCGACGAAATCCAATCAGGTTCAGTCCCGCATCAAACAGTTGGAGAAACTTGAGAGAATTGAGATCGACGAAACTGACAATGTGACACTTACTGTGAAGTTCCCGCCGGCGCCAAGAGCGGGGGACATAATCTTCAAGGCTTCGGACCTGACAGTCGGTTATCCGGGCAAGGTGGTCTTCAGCGATGCTCAGGTCGAGATCAGAAGGGGAGAGAAGGTCGCCTTTATCGGCCGTAACGGAGAGGGCAAGACCACCCTGATGAGGGTGATCAACGGGGAACTTGAGCCGATCAGTGGCGAAGCGAAGGTAGGATACAATGTTTCCATCGGTTATTATGCTCAGAATCAGGAAGATGTGCTGGACAGGAATTTGACTGTATGGGAAACCTTGGACAATATTGCTGTCGGAGACATCAGGGGAAAGCTTCGGGATATTCTTGCCCAGTTCCTTTTCAGAGGCGAAGACATCGACAAGAAGGTCAGCGTCCTCAGCGGAGGCGAGAGGGCAAGGCTCGGAATGGCGAAATTCATGTTGCAGCCTTACAATGTTCTGGCGCTGGATGAGCCGACGAACCACATGGACATAAAGTCCAAGGATATTCTCAAGCAAGCTCTCAAGGCGTACGATGGCACACTCATTGTGGTGTCTCACGATCGTGATTTCCTGGAAGGACTTGTAGACAAGATGTATGAGTTCCGTGATGGGAGGGTCAAGGAATATCTCGGTAGCGTAAGCGATTTCCTCGAGAAAAGGAAGCTTGATTCACTTCAGGAACTTGAAAGGCGTTTCGGAAGCTCGAAAGGTACTGACAATCAGGAGAAAAAGGTTGCTGCTCAGCAAAGTTTCGAGCAAAAGAAGAGTGTTTCGAAGGAAGAGAGGAGAGTGCGTCATCGGATTGATTTCCTCGAGAAAGAGATTGCGGGAATCGAAGAGAAGATGGCTGCCATCGAGGCTGTCCTTTCGAATCCTTCCGAGAAGGACGATGTGCTTGAACTGACCCGTTCCTACCTGGAGCTTAAGAGGGAGTGCGAAGGCAAGACGGAGGAGTGGGCGTCCCTGATGGAGAGCCTATAGTTTATTTGATAATTTGTTTAAATTCTAGTGTTATGTGTAAAAGGGTTTTATGTGTGGTCATCTTGACTATCGCTTCAATTGCATCTGCTTTTTCTCAGACTAGAACTCTCGAGCATGAATATGGTGAATTCGAGAAACTTGATGTCTCGGGAGGATTTCATGTGAATCTTGTGCAGGACCGTTCATATTCGACACGCCTCGTTGTCGATGACATCCTTGAACCTTATGTCGAGTGCTATGTGAAGTCCAAGACTCTGTACATCACTCTTGATGAAAAGGCAATTCCAAAGGACATCAAAAAGTCTTATAAAGGAAAGAATTCAGCAGACCCAGTACTTAAAGTAACAGTTTATGTCCCTGGTCTTAACTCAATCAAATTGAGCTCTAATTCTACTCTGGCATCCGAGTTTGCAATGGAATCTGACTCATTTGAACTGACAATGGGGGACAACAGTGTCCTGAACAATCTGGAAGTCCAGGCAAAGGGAACTGTCAAAATCGAGTCGGCAAAGAAGGCAAATATCGGTTCAGTGACCGTCAAGGCGAAAAAGTTTGAGATCGTTGCATCCGGCAACAGTGTTGTGACCGGTCAGATTGATGTCGACAGACTGTCTCTCTCAAGTTCCGGTTCTGCCGAGGTTTCCCTGACCGGCAAGGTAAAGGAAGCTGAGATTGAATCTTCGAACAGTTCGAAGACCCTTCTTACCGGCAGCGGCTCAGTTTTGAATATCTCCGGAAAAGGCTCTTCCGCTGAAGTCGACGCTTCCGGTTTCGCAGTCGAGTCTTCGGCAATCGATGTTGCAGGGGTCACTGCAAAAGTAGCAGCTTCCGGCAATCTCGAACTGAATCTTGATAAGAATTCCGAGGTGACATATTCAGGTAATCCTAAGATCGGAATCGTCAAGATCCTGAATTCATCTGTCCTCAGGAAGTAGTTTCATGAGGCAGTGACATTCGTTTTTTGACCGGCATCTGCCAGTCCGAATCCGCTGCTGTGACTGAAATATTCAACTAGCTGAATATTAGCTGGATAGATAATATGAAACAAACTTGTTATCATAATTAACAAGTTTGTTTCATTTATTTAATATTACGACTTTAGGTCATTTATGACGTATTTTCGCAAAGTATCGAGAGCAGTGGCAGTAAACCGCTCGATATTTCGTTTTCTGTCATTGGAATAACGCACTTTCAAGGCTGTGCATCCCTTAGGTCCCGCCACTCCGATGCAGACTGTTCCCACAGGATTGCGGTCATCGCCACCAGGTCCTGCAAGTCCTGTTGTCGCAACTGAATATGTGCTCCCGGTCAGTTCTCTCACGCCTTTTGCCATCGCCATTGCTACCTCTTCGGAGACGACTCCATGTTCACTGATCACTTCAGGCGGGACTCCGAGGACTTTTTCCTTTACGGCAATCGCATACGAGGTGACGGAGCCGAGATAATATTCAGACGCACCCGGAACGGAGGTAATGAGAGATGAGATCTTGCCACCTGTGCACGATTCCGCAGCGCTCAGCGTCATTCCGGTACCTCTGAATAGGGCGCCGATGGCGTTTTCGAGAGTGTCGTCTGCAAATGAATATACCATATCGCCCAGATACGGAAGGAGCTTACTGAACTGCCGGTCGATCCTTTCTTCTTCCTCCTGCTTCACCCCTCCATAGATGGAAAGGCGTAATCTTATGCCGGTCAATGGGTTAGGAAGGTATGCCAGATGCATGTCTTCCGGAAGGGCATCCTCCCAGGGCTCAATCAGCTTCGACAGGGCGGATTCTGCAAGTCCATAGACCATCAGGCATTTATGGAATATGTCGGAGGTGCTGTTGTGTTTCCTTATGTCCAGGATGACGTCAGGAAGGGCTCCCATGGTCTCAAAAGGTACTCCGGGCATGGAGTAGAGTGTCGCTTTGTGCCCGAATCTCTCTTCAGGGAAGCGGAAAACCATTATCGGCGCTGTGCCGAGGTTGTTGACGATGACTTCGCAGGTGTCCGGAACCGAGGCCTGGGCCTTGTTGATGTCCAGCATCTCCAATCCTCTCGAACTCAGGATCCTGTTTATCACCTTGAGCTGGCGTTCGTCTTCGTAGTACTCCTTGCTGCCGCTCAACTTTGCGAGAGCCGCCTTAGTGATGTCATCCTTTGTTGGTCCGAGACCTCCTGTCGCAATCACTATGTCGTTGTGGGACAATTCCTCAGACAGGACACTGATGATCTCTTCAGTGTTGTCTCCCAGGGATACCATTCTTGAGACACGGACTCCGGAGTCCTCCAGGGATCGGGCAATGCCCGATGAATTGGTGTCAACTATCTGACCGATGAGAATCTCATCACCGATCGTGCATATCGAAGCTGTTGTCATATCATGAGTTTTGATTATCCATCGAAGGCTTTACCTTCTCCAGATGTTTAAGAGTCTTTTTAACCAGTCCCGGGCCTTCATAGATGATTCCAGTCAGCATTTCCACCAGAGCAGCCCCGGCATCCAGCATCTCCTGGGCCTGTTCAGGGGACATTATGCCACCGCAGGCAATGACGGGAAGGCGGTCCCTGGTATATTCAACGATGTGCCTGACAAGGGCAAGATTCTTCCGGAAGAGCGGCGCTCCGGAGAGGAAACCCTTTCCGATCTTGTTGATCCTCTCCCTGCTTGTCTGCAGGGAATCCCTTGACTGTGTGGCGTTTCCGGCGACAACACCGTCAACTCCAGAAAGCATGCAGTACTTGAGCAGTTTGTCAAGGTCTTCCTGTGGCATGTCAGGGGAGACCTTGATCAGGATCGGCTTGTAGGTGTCATAGCAGATCCGCAAGTCAAGAAGCATGTCAAGGATGCTTTCGGCAAGTTCCGAGGTCTTCTGTACGTCAGAATCGAAAGATATGTTGACAGTCAGGATGTCTACGAAATCGTAAAGCATCGAGAAGGTCCTGTAATAGTCTTCCTTGATGGCTTCGAGAGTCTTGCTTTTCAGGTTGTGGGCTATGTTGGCCGAGATTATGGCCTTTCCTCTGCTCTTCTTCAGGTTTTCTATGGCTGCGCTGACTCCTTTGTTGCGCAGCCCTATCCTGTTGACAAGGGCCTTGTCCTGAATGAGAGGGAAGATTCTTGGTTTTGGATTCCCTTCTTCGGGCAGAGGCGTGATGGCGCCGACGTCAAGGAAGGAAAAACCGAACCAGGAGAGTTCGTCGCAGAGTTCCGCATTCGGGTCAAGACCGGCAGCCAGTCCTACCGGGTTGTCGAACTCGAGTCCGAAGACAGTCGTCTTCAGAGTCTTGGACTTGTAGCCGAATATGAGCTTGACCAGTTTTCCCGCAAAGGGGAGACCACGGATAGCCTTCAGTACCAGAAGTGTCTGTCTGTGGGCGACTTCCGGTGAAAGCTTCATGAATATGTATCTTACCAGTCTGAAAATCATGTTCCGGCAGATGAATCGTACATAAACTTCTGCCGGATCCATGCGGATGCGGGTCCGCTCTGTCCGGCTGAATACGTAAAGTTAGCAATTTTCTGAGGAATACTCAGTCTTTTAAGATTACTTTATCTCCTTATAGGTCCCGTTGTCATAGAAGACGAGAATCTTGGATATGCGCGGCTCTCCATCCGTGTCAGGAAATACGCGATTCTCAGAGGCCGGGACAGTAGTCGACGGTGCCGGTGATGGCTCCTGCTTTTCTGCAGCAGTCTCTTCCGGAAACAGACCGTTTTCCTCTGGCTGAGGGAAAAGAGTCCGGTCGCTCTGGTTCTTGTACATCTTTCCCTTGCCGCTGATGAACCATTCGATGTTCAGGTTAGGGTAGCGCCTGGCCATGTTCTCGATGAATTCGCAGCCAGGTTTGTTCCTGCCTCCAAGGATATGGGAGACGCTGGCCTTGGTCACACCGATAGATTCCGCGAAGACGGATTGGGAAATATTCTCGGCTGCAAGAAACTGTTGGAGGCGATTGTTCATGGTGGCTTGTCAATATGTTTACAAAAATAATCATAAGTTTTGTAAAAATCAACGACTATTGCGTTGTTACAGATGTTAATCAGTTGACATAAATAGCCTAACTTGCATAAAATTAAATTTAGATAATATCATATAAAACACTGAATATGACCATATTAATTCAAATGAAACCATTGTAATAAAGCCGATTTCGGCCACAGTAAGGGCCACTTTACCTCGCAGACATATATAATTACTTTCAAAGATTAAATATAAATACTTGATATACAGTATAATAAATTCAAATTAGAGAATGAATTATTTTTACTTATTTAACAAATTTTAACAGACCCGAAGCGGGTGCCATAATTTACATAAGTTACCAATTGGTTTAAATAAGTTAACAAAAATTGAGCAT
>SFMU01000024.1 GCA_004552965.1 Bacteroidales bacterium
TGGTTCTTCCATTCCATCCTGTAGATGAGGCCGTCACGCATGACGACATAGTCATAGCTCTTGAGATCGGCAGCGCGGAGGTCCTTGACCGTCACGCTCCACACACCGCCATCGGACCAGGCCATCGGATACTTGCGGCCCCCGATCCGCAGGGAGAGGCTTTCTCCCCACTCTGTCCAGTATTGGATTCTGAATGTTACTTGCATGCTTCGAATGATATTGCGAATCCGCCGCCCGGAGCCATCCTGACATGGAGGCTGTCAGCGGAGGAAACTGTTTGTTCAGTGATTGAATATGCCTGAGGATTGGTAAGGTAATGGGCATCAGGAGCGTCGGCATAGACTTTCGCCGTGAAAGTCCCCTCCGGAAGGAAGGCGAGAGGGATGTCGAACTCCCTTGCATTCTCGTCGGTCACTCCGCCACAGAACCATTTGCCTGTCCCCTTTGCCTTCCTGGCAATGATTACATAGTCCCCGGGTTCGGCACAAAGATAGCGACTTTCTTCCCAATCCACAGCAACATCCTTGATGAATTGGAAGGCATCCATGAATCGTGAATAATGCTCAGGAGTGTCTGCGGCCATCTGAAGCGGAGAATACATCGTCACATAGAGGCCCAGCTGATTGGCGATCGTGGCATTGACATGGGAGTCGTTGCCGCACCATTCCTTCAGGTTCTGCTCGAATATGCCGGGAGTGTAGTCCATCGGTCCTCCGTTGAGACGGGTGAAAGGCAGGATGGTGGTGTGCTTAGGCTGTATGCCGCCGAATGCCTGGTACTCCGTACCCATTGCGCTTTCGTTGCCGATAAGGTTCGGATAGGTCCTGCAAAGACCGGTAGGACGGACGGCTTCGTGGGCATTGACCATGACGTGGTGGCGGGCGGCTTCGGTGACGGCATACAGGTAATGGTTGACCATCCACTGGCCGTAGTGGTGCTCGCCGCGCGGCAGGATGTCTCCGACATAGCCGGACTTGACTGCATCGTAGCCATATTCATTCATCAGTGAATATGCCTTCTCGAGATGACGCTCGTAGTTGCGGACGCTGCTGGAAGTCTCGTGATGCATCACAAGCCTGAGTCCCTTGGAATGGGCATAGGCATTGAGAGCATCGATGTCGAAATCCGGATAAGGGGTCACGAAATCGAAGACATAGTCCTTGCTGCAGTTGGCCCAGTCCTCCCAGCCGATGTTCCAGCCTTCGACCAGGACTGCATCAAAACCGTGCTCCGCAGCGAAGTCGATGTACTTTCGGACATTGTCGTTGTTGGCGCTGTGCCTTCCGTGCGGTTCCGACTGCGAATAGTCGATCGAACCGAGCTTGACCGAAGGGACATCGGTGTAGGACCAGCTTCCGGCTCCAGCTATCATCTCCCACCAGACACCCATGTACTTGACAGGGTGGATCCAGCTGACATCCTCTATGGCACATGGTTCGTTGAGATTGAGGACAAGACGGCTGGCAAGCTGCTGTGTGGCGCTGCGGGCCACCTGGACGGTTCTCCATGGGGTATTGCACGGGGTCTGCATGTAGCCCTTCCAGCCCTGTGCGTCAGGGGTAAGGAAGGAGCGCAGAGTGTGGGTCTTCCCGTCGACGAGAAGATGCATGCAAGGATAGTCCACAAGGGCTGCCTCGTGGATATTCACATAATAGCCCTCGTCGCCCTTCATCTGGAGGGATGTCTGGACTCCGCTTTTGCTGAAGAAAGTCTGGGAATCATTGCCCCTCATGTTGTTCATGAAATTGGCTTCGATCTCGCTCAGACGGCAGACTTCATATTCATACTCCTGGGAATCGAAATCCCCCGGAATCCACCAGGCGGTGTAGTCGGATGCCATGGCGAACTCGGTAAGCTCTTCTTTGATAACGAAGTAGACAAGGTCGCCACCCTGAGGGAATTCGTAACGGAAGCCGAGTCCGTCGTCGAAAAGACGGAAACGGATGTCTAGAAGCCTGGAAGTTTCCTTCTGGACGAGATGGACCAGAAGCTCGTTGTAATGGTTGCGTATCGAGGATTCCTCTCCCCAGACCGGCGACCAGGTCTCGTCAAAGCTGCAGGTGTCGGTTCCGGTGACCACGAAGTCACGGTCGAAGAAGTAGCATGGACTGGAATCGCTCTTCGGAAGAGCAGGGTCGTCGAAATCGATTTCCCTCGCCTTCACGGTGCCCCTCAACTCGAAACCGAGACGTCCAGGGTTAAGGATCGGAGTGCCGTCAGCAGTGAGACTGTAGCGGGCAACACCCTCGTCGTCAAGGGTGAATTCCATCTGAAGGGTTCCGTCAGGACTGGAGAGTGAATATGTCTCCACGGTGACTGCCTCCCGGGCGGAGTTGCATGACACAAGACCTGCAAGGAGGAGTAGTGCTGATGCCAGACAGGATGTTTTCATATTCGTGAAAAAGATTATTTGAATTCGATGACAATGCTGGTCTTTCCGGGAACGGTCATTCCATCAGGGATGAATTCTTCGCCGGTCAGCACATTGTGGCCTTGACCCTTGATGTGAGGCATCATCTCGGCATAGCTGTCCCAAGGAAGAGCACGCTCTGAAGGATTGTTGTTGACGTACACGAAGACTGCTTCCGAGTCGGTGTAACGGAAATAGGCATAGGTGTTGTCCCTGCTGATGAAATGCTTTGTGGCACCATTGTGGACGGCATCGGAAGTCTTTCTCCACTGGAAGAGGGTGCTGAAGCAGTCATGCAGATCCTTGCTAACAGGGTCCTCGGCCCAGTCGAGAGGGAGTTCGACACGAAGTCCGCCGTGGCCCTGGGAGAGGTCGCGCGAGGTGACCATCAGCTCGTCTCCGGCAAAGATCTGAGGGAAGCCCCTGAGGGTTGCCATCAATGAATATACTATCTTCATCTTGGCAGGATCCTTCTGGCAGACATCGCCGATTCTGGCTGTGTCATGATTGCCAGGGAAGATCATCATGTTCTGCACATTGGTGAAATAGAGGTCGTTGGCAATGCAGTCATAGACCTTCGTGATACCTTCGTCCCAGCTCTCGGAATCGGAATTGATGCTGGAGGCGATGGCGCTCATCAGACAGAAGTCCATGATCGAAGGCAGGTTGGAGTTGAAACCGTCCTTGTTAGGATTGTCCTTCTGCCAATAGGCAACCTGAGGGACATTGTTGCTCCAGACTTCGCCGACGATGTTCAGGTCAGGATACTCCGCGAGAACACTCTTGTTCCACTCTGCCATCGGATACTTTTCATTGTAAGGATAGGTGTCGACACGCAAGCCGTCGAGTCCTGCCCATTCGATCCACCAGACAGCCCACTGCTTGAAATACTGCAAGAGGTACGGATTGTCGAGGTTCATGTCCGGCATGGAGGTATCGAACCAGCCCCCGAGCATGTTCTCGCGGTCAATCTCCGCGCAGTATGGATCGTTCTGCGCCGAGAAGGCACAGTTGGAATGGGTATATTCAGGCCACTGGTGGATCCAGTCGGCGAAAGGAAGGTCCTCCATCCACCAATGGTGGGTGCCGCAGTGGTTGGTCACGATGTCCATGATGATCTTGATGCCCCTCTCGTGAGCCTTTGAGACCATCTCGCGGTATTTCCAGTTGCTTCCGAAACGAGGGTCGATCCTGTAGTAGTCCGAGCAGGCATAGCCATGGTAGGATGACTGAGGCTCATTGTCCTCCAGAAGAGGGGTGTTCCAGATGGCTGTCATTCCGAGTCCGGCGATGTAGTCCAGCTGGTCCTCTATTCCCTGGATGTCACCTCCGTGACGACCGAAGAATGCCTGATAGTCAGCCTTTTCGGTTGTGAGACAGCTGTTGTCGTTGGAAGGGTCGCCGTTGACGAAGCGGTCAGGCATGACAAGGTAGATGGCATCGGCGGTTGTGAAACTCTTCCTCTGTGCCGAGTTCTCCTCCCTTTCCAGGATGCGGTAAGGGACGGTGAAAGTCTCGCCTTCCCTGGAGAAACGGAGGTTTACGGTGCCGGCGGCCGCATCGGGTGCGAAAGCGATGTCCACGAAGAGGTAGTTCGGACTTTCAGCCTTATGGATCTCCTTGATGCTGATTCCTTTGGCCCCTTCAAGAGAGAGGTCCCAGGTGGAGATGTCCTTTCCCTGGACAAGAAGCTGGAGAGGGGTCTTCATGCCAACCCACCAAAGAGGTGGCTCGACCCTGGAGACCAGATCGGAAGATGTCACGATGTTCCAATTCCAAGGAGCCTTGAGGGAGACACTGACCTTGACCCAGTCGTCACCGAGAGTCCTCCTGTAGCTGAATTCCTCATCCGTTGCGGAGAGGAGTTCGAACTCGCTTCCGGTACTGCGTAATGACGGATGATCCCTTCTGAGATAATTGAGGTAGCGGTAGAATTCGGTGAAGGAATTGGTCTTGTAGGCTTCCAGGGCGTCTTTCTCGAAGAATTCGAATCTCTTGGTGTTGCCGATTTCCTGGCCGGTGTACATCAGAGGCTGGCTCTGCGGAAGGGTCCAGCAGAGAACGCTCATGACCTGCCAGGCATCTCCCATGCGCTCGAACTCGGTTCCGGCCCAGGAGTTCTCGTCGTGATTGGAGGTGAAACAAAGCCTGTGGGCATCGGCGGGATATTCATTGGTGTTCCACTCGAGATAGGCTGCGAGAGAGTCGGCGCAGGCGCGTCCCTGCGCGATGTCGTTCAGCAGGTGGTGCAGTTTCCATGAATATGTTGTATTGAATCCGGCTTCGTGAAGCCAAGGGGTCTCGCCCTCTGCCAGGAAGTAGAGCTCGCCATATTCATTGCGGAGAGCCGGAATCGTCTCTGCCCAGAAATCCTCAGGCACGATGTAGGCCATGTCGCAGCGGAAACCGTCCACTCCCCTGTCGAGCCAGAAGCGCATCGAGTTCTGCATTTCGCGACGCATGTCGGAATTGGCGTAGTTCAGTTTTGCGATGTCCGTCCAGTCATATTCGACAATCGTGTTGCCGTTTTCGTCGCGGACGTACCAGTCGGCAGGCTTGCCCTCCACCCATGGATGGTCAGGTGAGGTGTGGTTGGCGACCCAGTCGAGGATGACTTTCATCCCGAGCCCGTGCGCCGCAGCGACGAACTCGTCGAAATCCTCAAGAGTTCCGAACTCGGGATTGATGTTGCAATAATCTTTGATGGCATAGTATGAGCCCAGCGTCCCCTTCCTGCCTTTCTCGCCGATAGGATAGACAGGCATCAGCCAGACGATGTCCACCCCGGCCTCCTTGAGAGTCGGAAGGATTTCCCTGGCGGCATCGAATGTGCCTTCAGGGGTGAGCTGGCGGGTGTTGAGTTCATAAACCACACCTTCGGAGGCATCGTTTCCGACCGATGTCCCGGTATTCCGGCCGCAAGAGATGGCGAAAGCGGCCAGGCACAGAAAGATAATGAGTCTTTTCATATTGCGCAGTATTTGTTTATGCTTGAAGTCTTTACCTGGAAAAAGTTGTCCGGTCCGGGTGTGAGGAGACGGTACTCGTGATGGTTGCCCCACGAGGCCGGCCTGTCCGCCAGGACAGTGTCCTCACCGGTGTCATTATCGATGTAAGGGGAAATCATGCTTTGCCATTTCCGGATTCTGCCTATGCTGCTGTCATAGTAGAACAGCTGGGCCGAAGCGGAGCAGAGGGAGACCAGCCTGGCTTTGTAGTAGTCCCTGTACTGAGGAATCTGCAGGATCTTGTGGATGAGAGGATTGCTGCCGGAAACACCCCACTCGAGAGGATTCTGCCTCCCGGAATCCGACTGCACCCCGCAGTTGGAACTTGTGCCGAGTGTGTTGTCGTAGTCGTAGGGAATGAAATGGAACCGGTAGAAATTCCTGTCTGTGGAATCGAAGTAGATGTAGTAGTTGTTGCAGTTGTTCCAGTAGTCGTCCCACATTCCGCAGACTACGTTGACTGCATAGGTGTCCAGAAGAAGCTCGACATCGCAATGTCTGGAAATCCACTGGTGGAAATCTTCTCCGGACAGTTGGCGGAGGTTGTCGATGAAATTCTGAAGCTGAAGTTCTGCTGCCGTGAACTTGTCAGTGTTTGTCTTCAGTTCGTAGGTGTAGTCCTTTCCATCGTCCATGTCGGGTCCCATGTTTGCATCGCGATCGGCAAGAGTGGCTCCGTAACGGCATTTCCAGAGATTGCCTCCGGCATTGCCGAACTGTTCCTGACGGTCCTTGACGAAATCATCGTCCACAGCCTCGATCATCGAATATATTCCGAAATATGCCTCCTCGCTGTCGCCTTCCACCTTGATGAAGAGACGGCAGTAGGATGCTCTCGAAGAGGTCCACACTCCGGAGCGGCGGAAGAGGTCGTAGCAATAGACTTCCCTGCAATATGCCGGATCCTCCTTGAACCACTTCAGGACAATCTTCTTGACCCCACGTATCTTGTGCTCCTTGTCCTTGACAAACTTGTGGAGATTGAGGAGGAAATGGCAGTGGTGCCAGTCCGCATTGTCCCGGACATGTTCCTGGCCGGATCCGCCTTCGGGACGCCGGCGGGAAGTGTTGCCCTTGAGTCGGATCCCGGCTTCCGTTATCGCATAGGAATCATCCCCCTTGAGGAAGCGCACATCACATCTGACATGCGTGGAATTGTTCGGGTCATGGTCGAAATTCTTCAGGAGAGCATTCCACTCCTCCAGCGGGAATTCCAGATGAACCTCAGGAAGAGCCTCGATGTCAAAGACATAGTCTGCCCCTTCAAGTTGCGCTTCCTGCTCTTCTTCCGGCTGCGGAGGGACCGGCTCGGAATCCTTCGAACAGCCTTGGAGGAAAAGGACGAAGCAAAGCAGAAGCGATATCCAGGACAGCCTCTTTCCCATCAGCCTACCAGTTTATGAATATCTTCCACTGGGCAGCCTCCATCGAAAGGCTGGCAGAACTTCCGGTGTAACTCTCGCCCGGATCCTGCAGGTTGGTCCAGGTGCCTTCCGAAGGGAAGCTGACATCTATCGTGGAATCGCTCGTGTTGAAGTTGCCCACAAGGATGAAACTCTTGCCGGAGGCGGAGATGGAAATGGTCTTGCCGTTGTTCCAGCTGCTCGTTCCGACCTTCAGGCTGACAGAAGCGGATTCATCGAAGAATTCAGGATTGTCGTTCCTGAACTTCAGGATCGTGCGGTAGTCATCGTGGAGACGCTTGCGGTCCGGATCGTCGAGATATTCCCAATGCACAGGCTTGCGTCCCGTCCTGCCTCCTTCATCGATGCTGACATCATAGCCAAGCTCCTGGAACTGCCACAGCATCTTCGGGCCAGGGACACAGAGCAGGAAGGCACCGCAGAGCGACTCTCTCTGCATCCTTGCCTTAAGGCTGTTCTTGACGGAGGAAACTCCTTCGGAAAGGGACTTGTAGGCTGTCCTTTCCTCGTCATGGCTTTCAGAGAAGCCCACAAGCGAACCGAACGGCATTGACGACCCGGTCCAGAGACCGCCCAGATCGCTGCCGGACGCGTTGCCTTTGGCAGCTTCGGAGAAGTTGTAGTTGAGATTTCTCCATACTTTCATTCCGTCCTTGGCAAGTTCATTCTCCTCTCGGGTTTCGCAGAAATGCTCCAGGATCACAATCGCATCCGGATTCACAGCCTTGATAGCTGAATTGTAATCCTTGAGGATATCGATCCTGCTCTGGTCGTAATTGGATGCATTGCTCTCATCGCATTTGCGGTTTGTGAATCCCTTTGTGAGGTCGAAACGGAAACCGTCCACCTTGTACTCTGTCAGGAGATATTCAAGGCTCTCTTTCACATGTTTGCGCACAATGGTGTTCTCGTGGTTCCAGTCGTGGAAGACACTGTAAGGATGCGGTGCGTCCACATTGAAGAACGGATTGTAGGAAGCCGTCTTGTTGGCAGAGGCGTCCCAGTACATCTTGGCGTACGGATGGGCGCCGGTGGCCTGGTTGTACACGACATCGACAATCACTGCGATTCCGCGCTTGTGGCACTCGTCGATGAATTCCTTGTATCTGGACGGCGAACCGTAGGCCTTGTCGAGGGCAAAGTATGAACAAGGATTGTAGCCCCATGAATCATTCCCGTCAAATTCCTGGACAGGCATCAGCTCGATGGCGCCGACTCCGAGGTCGCTGAGGTAATCGAGCTTCGAATATGCCCCGTTCAGATCGGAGGTGGATGAGAAATCCCTCAGGTGAAGCTCGTAGATCACAAGGTCATCCTTGTCCTTTATCCTGAATCCTTCATTCTTCCACCGATAGGTTTCCGGAGAGACGCAGAACGCGCCGACAAGACCGCTTGTGCCTTCAGGATAGCTCCTCAGGTCAGGATAAGTGGAAGAAGAGATGTATTTGTCATTGGAAGAGTCATACACGATTTCCGAATATGGGTCGTGCACTTTCTTGGAGTCGTCATCCTTTCCGAGATAGTACTGGAAAAGGTACTCCTTGCCTTTTTCAGCAGAAGTGAATGTGTACCACCACACTCCCTGCTGGTCATCACGCTTCATCGCATATTCTTTCGTACGCTTGAAGCCGTTGAAGTCGCCGATGAGGTAGCACCAGTCATGTCTCTGGCCCCTGGTGTCCTTGTCATAGAGGACAAGGGTGACGCTGCCGTCAGCGTTGTAGTTGATACCGTGCTTCACGCCGGCCGGTGCACTTTCATTGATTACCGGATCGGGAACGAAAGTGTTCTTGCTGTCATTGACCTTGATGAAAAGATCCTCGGTCTGCTTCGATCCGTCGGAGCTGCGCACCACGACTCCGATTCTGTTCACAGGGGTGTCCCCTGAGTTGAAATATTCACGTATCGTCGGTTTCAGTTCGAGTTTCCAGAGGTTTGCTTCCTCCATCGGCTGAAAACGGCATTTGTCGATGTTGGTGTTCCAGTCTGCCTGGACGTACATCCACTCGGTCTCGACTATCCCGATGTGGGCGTAAAGTGGCTGAGTGTAGCCGTAGAACACGGTGCCTTGGGCGGCACGGTAATAAAGTGTGCACCCGCTGTCGGCATCAGGAAGGTCTTCGACAGTGAACAGACCGGTCTTTCCCGGGCCGATCACTTCACTGACAGGTTCCTGGCTGACATTGACCGTAACCTTGATGCAACCCGGAGCCGAGAACTCGATCTGTCCGGTTCTTGACTGGGACCCGCATTCTCCTGCAGTAATGACCACTTCCCCACCCGGAGATGTTCCGGAATCTGCCGAAAGGGTAAACCAGTCGCCCTGCTTCACAACAGCTTTCCACGTCTCCGCATTGGTGGTAACGGTGACTGTCTGACTTGATGCAGACTTGGGAAAGACAACGGCAGAAGGAGTGACCTTGAGCTGCATGGCAGTCTGCATCGGGTCCTTCTCGCCACAGGAAACGGCAAAAAGTGAAAGGACAATGAATATGCTGAGAATACGCTGTCTATAGTTTTTCATCTTGCTACGGTGTGCAGAATAGCAGAATAATTAATAAAGTGACCGGGCAGTCCCGTCGGTTGAGATACTCATTCCGGAATCCCCGCCCTGAACAGGCGGGGCCCGGAGTATTGACAAAGACTAACCGGTCACTTTGATAAATGAATCAGTTACAAATTACTGAATGCTTCCGGTTCCGGCGTTGAAATCGAGTGCGACAACCTGGCCGGCTCCTGCATTGACTCTGTCCTGATCGCCTCCATTTCCACGGTAGGCAATCTTGCCATCGAGGATGATGAACTCGCGGGTCCACCAGTCGGTTGTGGCTATTGAAGACTCTACGTACATACGCAGTTCGCCGTCAGCGACCAGAGTGGCTTTCAGAGTCTGTCCATCCTGAGTGAAGAGGGCATTTTCCATACCGGCATCCCAGCCGCCGAAGCAGGAACCGATTCCATAGATACGGGCAGGCTCAACGTGGAGGATACTCCTCTTGAGATCGATGTGGATCATGTAGAAGCCGTCAGCTTCGACAACACAGTTGCCACCGGACTGCTGGAAGCCTTCATTGGTATCCAGACCGCAGAAATCATTTTCCCAAGCCTTTTTCGAACAGAACTTGAAACCCTTCCCGGCCGTGATGTATCTAACTGTCCAGAACTGGCCCTGAGCCTTGTCGTCCTGGTTGTAGACAGGAACGAGATCCACGATTCCATCGCTTGACCAGTTCCAACCTCCAAATTCATCTCCGATCATGTACAGCGTCTCAGGGAAGGCGACTGCGTTGATGGTGACTTCCTTGGTAGCTGCATTGAAGATGACCTTGTAGTCACCCTCTTTGTCAAGCTTGATGTCGGAACCCGGCTGCACGGCAGTGAATGGAGTGCCTGCAGTGGCAACGAAATCAGCTGAAGGAGCTCCATAGGTGTTTGCATCATCCCATGAGAAATCGTAACGGATCTTGAAACCGCCACTGATAGTGACGACAGGGCTTGTCCAGATGTCCCCGTCCTGGGTCATCATGACATCTGTAGTCCAGGAATCGCCGTTGATCATGCCGATCAGAGAGAAACCGCTGACATGCTTGCTGACAACCATAGTCTTGGCCGCATAGTCAAAGGTTATGTCGTACTTGCCGGCCTCAGGAATCTGGATATTCGTTCCTCCGAGTTCGAACTTGACACCCATCTCAGGTGCGTAGACAGGGTAAACATTGCCCGGATCAAGGGTTGAGGAGGAGTTTGCTTCCGGACCTCCGTAGTTCTCATTTGCCCAATCGTGGTCGGCTACGATCTTGAACTCTGCACCGGCCTGGAACTCATAGTCGCGCAGAACCCATGTGTCGCCGCTGAGATTGGTCAGGTTGGTGCTTTCATCGGTTGGTGACCAACCGTTGAAGCTTCCTGCAAGACTCCAGATGCTTGGCTTGACAGGCTCTGGTGCAACCTCAGGGAGACCAGGTTCAGGCTGACCGTACATGGAAGCGCTGATTTCATACTCAAGCTTGTTGAGATTGAAGTAGATACGGTAGTTACCTGCAGAAAGAGGAATATTCTTACCTCCAAGCGCAGGACCGTCACCGTTGTCGCCCCAGTTGATGTCCCAACCTCCGTCAAGACGGAACTTGAACTCAGTTGCATCAGTAGCCTCGACATCTACATAGAACCTGCTGTAGCCAGGATTGTATTCCATGACGATGTCATTGTCCCAGTCACCGTTGAAACCGATGAGGCCCATCTGGTCGAAGCCATACTGCCTGGTCAGGGTAAGGCTGCTCTTGTCGAATGAGAAGAGGTAGAACCTCTTGGAGTAGCAGGTGATGTTGCCGCTTCCGCCGTTATCTATAAGGGAAACGGTAGTTGCCTCGGATCCAGGTGCGGTTGCCTTGCCGTCAATGCCCCAGTTGCCGTGTTCCCAGTCAGGACCGCCGGTCAGCTTGAAGCCGTTTGCGGCCTTTCCGCCGAAATCTACAACTCCGCTGTAGGTATTGCCGTCCTTGCTGTAGTTGAAGAGATTCTGAAGTGTAGGATCGGCGAAAACCCAGCTGCAGTAGTCACCGATGACATAGATATAACCATAGGTGTCCTTGTCGCTGACGAGCATGCTGTACGGGATGAAGACACCCTTGGCAACATTCGAAGTGACTTCTGTTCCGGGAACAGGAGTATTCTGGTCGTTGGACATGGAGGCATGCAGGCGGAAATAGAGGGTGAACTCCTGCTCAGGAGCCCCGCCAAGATTGAGGATGAATGAGTTCAGGCTCTTCTGGGTGAGAGTTGCCGTCTTATTCCCGATTGTGGCGGCGATGACGTCAGAATTCTCGAAATCAGAAGTAGCGGACGCATAGAGAGTGTAGCGGACAGCAGACTGGATGCCAAAGTCGGCCGATTCGAAGGAGAGGACGACATCTGACCCACCATCCGAGAGAGTCGTAGACTGCGCATCACTGAGTTCAGGTGCAATAACCTTGTCAGGATCGAAGCAGACAAGCGTGTCCCTCTGGTCCACACAGCCTGCTGCAAGAAGCCCTGCTGCAAGGATGCTCAAGCCACCTTTTATTATCTTATTCATATCTGATTCTGTTTAAATACTTTATTTGGACTGTTCGTAACCAGGGTTCTGCTTCAGGTTCTTGTTTACGCTCAAGTCTGAAGAGATGAGAGGATAGATCTTGAGATGGTCTGAGAGCTGTGCGCTACCGTTCTCGATACCACCTTTGTATGCCCAAGGGAAATCTGAAGAAGTAAACTTGCCGAAGCGGATGAGGTCGACTCTTCTGTGGCCTTCCCACATGAACTCACGTGCCCTCTCCTCGAGGAACCAGTCAGTGGTGATGATGGCAGGAGTGGAGGCTGAGACACCGGCACGCTCGCGGAGCTCTTTGACATAACCCTTTGCAAGACCGTCAGTGACAGTACCGTTGTTCATTCTGGCATCAGCCTCTGCATAGTTGAGATACATTTCAGCAAGACGGAAGACAGGCATGTCGGTTGAGCTGAGTTTCCAGTTGCCGGCGGTCGACTCATCATGAGCATAGGATCCGTCATGGTTGAGACCGTGCCACTTCCAGCAGAGCCAGCCTGTAGCCTGACTTGAAGGAGAGAAAGTCTCGGTACATCCGAGGTTGGTGAAGAAAGCCCTCTGGTCAGAGGTCTGACGGTTATAGCCAAAGGTGTTGGATGAGTTGTTCCATTCAACTTCCTGAAGATTGAAGAACTCGACATAGGCAGCAGGAACATGGTAACCTGCCCAGTTCTCTGCATTGACCTTAGAGAATCCGAATTCTGCTCCGATGGCCTTGTTGGCATCTTCATTCAGGGAAGCGGAATTGAAAGTCGTGGAGCCGCCCCAGCTCTGGGTGCTGACCCTGTCGTAAGCGACAGCGAATATGAATTCTTCCTCTGCTGCTCCGCTTTCGCTGTTGTCCTGACGGAAGAGGTCTGCGTAAGGGGTATGAATCTTATAACCCATGTCGATGACCTTCTTGGAAGCCTTCTTGCAGTCTTCCCATCTTGCAGTGCCGGTGTAGACCTCGGCATTGAGGTACATGCGGCTCAGGAGAGCCCAGCAGCTGCCCTTGGTAGGCCTAGGATAAGGAACGGCACCCTTTTCAGGCATTGCGCTCTCATCTGAAACAAGGTCGAGGAGCTCTTCCTCGAGCCATTTGAAGAGGTCTGCCCTCTGGATCTGCTCAGGATTGTCGCCACCGATGTTTTCAGGCATAGGGAAAGGAGGGTTTCCGAATTCATCCATGAGGATGTAGAAGAACAAGGCCCTGTGGAAACGAGCCTCGGCCCTGTATCCGGCAATGGTCTGGAGAATCTTTTCCTGACCGCGTGAACGGATCTTGTCGTCCTCGGTCTGGAGAAGGAACTCGTTGACCAGGGCGATCGCCTTGACGGCACGTGTGTACACAGCGACGCAGGCATCATTGGTCGATGACCATGAATTGTTCTGAAGCTCAGACAGATAAGAGTCACCCCAGACGCACTTGAGAGCATCACAGGACATCTCATTGAGATTGATCCACTGCCTGAAGAATTCGGACTGTCCGGAATCTGAGAATCCGAGGTCGTTCTCTCCCGGATCAGTCTGGCCTACCAGCATGTAATAGCCGTTGATGTAGGCAAGGGCATTTAAGTAGCTGGACTCATTCTGATAGGCATTCTCAGAAGTGAAATCAGTTTCATTCATAGGGGTTGTGTTCAAGTCTCCAAGGCAGGAGCAGAACAGCAAAGCGCATGAAAGAGCCAGTATGATTTTGTTTGCAAGTTTCATTGTAATTTCCTCCTCTTGATTAGAAAGTGATGTTGAGTCGGATAGTGTAAAGACGTGGGCGAGGATAGATCTCAGTGTCGACACCGTCAGACTCGGTAATCTCCGGATCGAGTCCCGAGTACTTGGTGAATGTGCAGACATTCTGAACCGAGCCGGCCACACGGATTCTGAGGTTGTTCTTCATGTCGAAGGTGTAACCGAGATTGATGTCGTCAATCTTGAAGAAGGAAGCATCCTCGATGAAGAGATCCGAATACTTCTGAGCCTCGGTGTTGGCATCAGTCCAGCCAGGAAGGAGCCAGGTCGGACTGAGGTTGCCAATGTAGCCCTTGGTGTAGTCGTCGCTGTAGGATGTGGCATAACCCATCGCATTCTTGTTGATGAGTTCGCCGCCGATGGAGCCGTGGCCGTTGAGACCGAAGTCCCATTTCTTCCAGTTCAGCTGGGTGCTGAATCCGTAATATGCCCATGGAGTCGGGCTGCAGTTGGTGACATAGCGGTCCTCGGCATTGATGATACCGTCACCGGTACGGTCGACAAGTGCATTCTGGATGGCATTGCCGTCCTTGTCATAAACCTGCTGGTAGAGATAGTAGGTGAAAGGAGCATAGCCTGCCTTGTGGACTGAGGAGAAACCGATGTTGGATCCCATTGACTTGCCCACTTCGACACCCTTGTAATCAGAGTCGCTGTTGGTGAGCTTGGTGATCTTGACATCCTGGAAGGTGATGTTTCCACCGATCTCCCAGCTGAAGTCCTTGGTCTGTACAGGGATGAAGTTGGCAGAAAGCTCGATACCCTTGTTGGTCATGGTACCGATGTTGGAAATCAGTTGCTTGCCGAAGTTGGATCCCAGAGGAATGGAGATGTTGTTCAGAAGGTCGAAAGTGTTGCGGTAATATGCCTCGACGGTACCTGTGATCCTTTCGTCAAGGAATCCGAAGTCCAGACCGACGTTGTAAGTCTCGGTGGTCTCCCACTTGATGTTAGGATTGTAGGCAAGAGGTGAGAGCACAGGGAAAGTACCGTTTGCTCCGCTGAGCATAGGATACTGCATCGTGATGGATGCGCTCTGGTAGTAGCGGGCGATGTAAGGATAGTAGTCGTCACCGATGTCCTGCTGTCCGGTACGGCCCCAGCCGAGACGGAGCTTGAGGGATGATAGATCGGCAAAGTTCTTCATCCATTTCTCATTTGCGATGTTCCAAGCAAAAGCTGCAGAAGGGAAGAAACCCCATCTGTTGGAAGGAGAGAAACGGCTGGATGCATCACCGCGGGCAGTGAATGTGAAGAGATAGCGTGAATCATAGCTGTAGTTGATTCTTCCGAAGAAAGAAATCAGGTAGTACTCCTTCGAGTCGTTAGGCTTGATGTAATACTCACGCTCCCTGTCGTTGTTGTAATACTGCGAGTTGTCGTTGCTGACGAAGTTGTGCTGCCAGGAGTAACCAGCCATGGCATTCACATTATGCTTTCCGAAGGTTTCGTTGTAGTCGAGATAGGCCTCGAGGAGGGTGTTCCTGTTCTTGTTCTTGTAAGTCTCGTAGAGATCAGGAGTTGTCCTCATGGCACAGATGGAACCGAGGGTGTTGTATTTGGTGCCATTGGTCTCAGCCATGTCGAGACCGAGGTTGACGTTGGCCCTCAGGGCTTCGAAACCATGGACCTTGTAGTCGATCTGGACATTGCCGATAGCACGGTAGGTGTCACCATAATTCACATAGTCATAGACTGACGAGAGAGGGTTGACGCCTGCCATTGTGTTTGCGCTACCTGCAGACATCCAGTTCCAGTAGCCGTTGCTGACCTGGGACTTGTCGATGTTGCCGGAAGCATCGGTGAAGTACAGAGGCTTGGTAGGGTCGAAAGTGAGGGCGCTTCCCACAGGGTTGTTGGCCCAGTTGGTCTTCTGATAGACACCCTTGGCATTCACGTTGAGTGAAAGGTGGTTGTCAAGGAACTTCGGAGAAAGGCTGACGTCGATGTTGCCTCTCTGGTTGTCACCGACCTTGATGGTAGCCTGGTCGAGGTTGTAGCCCATGCTGACACGGAAAGGGAACTTGCCGCCGGAATAGAGGCTCACGTTGTGGTCGGTGTTGATGCCGACACGGTAGATGAGGCTCTGCCAGTCAGTGTTGTACAGAGTGCCGTCAACGCCCAGGAGAGGAGCGGAATCAGGACGGTAGGTCTGGATATATTCAGCGAAAGTAGGACCGTCCATCATCTTGATGACATCCTTGTTCTGCTTTGCGGAGACGCTTCCGCTGTAGCTGACATGCATTCCTGTGCCTGTACCCTTCTTGGTGGTGATGATGATCACACCGTTGGAAGCCCTGGAACCGTAGATTGCGGTTGCGGATGCATCCTTGAGCACTGAATATGACTCGATGTCATTAGGGTTGATGGTAGCGAGAGGGTCGCCCATGCCGGCGCCGCCTTCCCTGGTGACAGGCACACCGTCGATGACGATGAGAGGGTCATTTTTAGCGGTGAGCGAAGCGGCTCCACGGACACGGATCGTGGAAGAAGCGCCAGGCTGTCCGTTTGCAGGAGTGATGTTCAGACCGGCAACCTTTCCCAGGAGCAGTGAGCTCGGAGAAGTGACGGCTCCGCGGTTGACACTCTCGGCACGGATCGAAGTCACGGAACCGGTCATGTCGCTTTTCTTCACCGTACCGTAACCGATGACGACACTCTCTTCGAGGAGTTTGGTATCCTCTTCGAGACTGACAGTCGCAGGCATCTGGGATGCAGTGAAAGTCTGAGTGGTATATCCGATACAGCTGACTTCAATGACAGCATCTTTCGAAGATACCTTAAGGATGAAATTACCGTCCAGGTCAGTGGAGACACCATTGCTGGTGCCAGCCTCCATGACTGTGGCCCCGACGACGGGACCTATCTGGTCAATAACCACACCCTTGACTTCATATCCGTTTTGGGCGGACACATTAGCGGCCATTGCCATTGAGGCGATGACACCTGCTAAAAGAGTAAGGATTCTATTCATTGATTTTAAGGTTAATAGTTATTGAGTATGCTATTTTTTCCCTTTGATGAGGCTTACGGCAGCACTGCCGCAGAGCAGAAGGATTCCCGCGAGGACAAGCATCCCGGCCTGGGAGTTGCCGACCATTTTGAGGACGACACCTCCGAGAGCCGCTGCGACAATCTGCGGAAGACAGATGGTGCAGTTGAAAAGGCCGAGGTAGCTTCCAAGGTGCTCACCCGAAAGCGAATTGGTCAGAAGGGTGAACGGCAGGGCGAGCATCGCCGCCCAGGCTGCACCTACAAGGAAATAGGACCCGAGAAGGAAGTACTTGTCATGAATGAATATGACGGAAATGAATCCTATGGCGCCGATGATGAGGCTGAGCACATAGGAAAACTTGAGCGATTTGAACTTCGGGATCACAATGGCCCAGAGGATGGATCCGACAGCCTGTACGGCGAAAAGCACACCCACCCAGTTGCCGGCGGCCTGATAGCCGTCACTGGCAGGGTCGGTAGTGTTCCAGCAATTTGCGGCCACCGCACCGTTCGTGTAGGTCCACATGTACATGAATGCAGCCCAGCAGAAGAACTGGACAAGACCGACGGTCCAGAAAGTGCGCGGAGCGTGGACAAGAAGTTTCAGCAGGCCCGGCTCATTGTTCTTTTCCTCTTCCTGCCTTACAGGGTCGATGCCATGGAATTCGGCATATTCCTTTGGAGGCATTTCCTTGACCTTCGCGAAGGTGTAGAGGACGCAGAGGATGAGGATGGCGGCACCGAGGTAGAAGCTCCATACGACGGAAGGCGGTATCATGCCCTTGGGAGCGGTGTTGGCTATTCCTATCCAGGTGAAGAAGATAGGGAAAAGGTAGCCGACAAGGCTTCCCGCATTGCACAGGAGTGACTGGATGGAATATGCCTGGGCCTTCTGCTCCTCCCCTACCATGTCGCTGACCATCATCTTGAAAGGCTGCATGGCGACATTGATCGAAGTGTCAAGGAATATGAGGGAGAAAAGGCCGAACCACATCGCTCCGTTCAGACCGAGAATGAGTCTGGAAGAGAAATTGAGGCTTCCGGCATTCGGAAGGAAGGCCATCACTATCACTGCCACCAACGCACCGACAAGCAGGTAAGGCTTGCGACGTCCCATCCGGCACCAGGTACGGTCGGACCATTTTCCGATGAACGGCTGGACAAGCATTCCCATCAGAGGAGGGAGTATCCAGAAGAAACTCAGCTGATGCGGATCAGCGCCCAAAGTGGCGAATATGCGGCTGATGTTCGCACTTTGAAGCGAATATGCAATCTGAACTCCGAAGAAACCGAAGCTGAGATTCCACATCTGGGCAAAAGACAATTTTGTCTGACGATTGGTCATCTTTGGTTTAGAAATAATGTTATTAATCGTTAGCTCTGGCTGCACATTTTTAATGTGCATCAGCAAAAATAACAAACAAAATCAAAGCAAAAACGTTTTTTGGATGAACGGTTGATTTTTCAGGATGAATGGTAGGATTTGAGAGTTTTTTTGCCTATCTTCATTGTGCTGAACAATCGTAGTAACACCGGACCGATGACCTTTTCCAAGAATTCCTGGATAATCCACGGCTTTGCCCTGATGCATGCAGCGGTCTCCCTCGCCTGTCAGGCGTTGGGGATTGCAGACGATCTGATGCTGACACTCCTGACCATGTTCCTGGTAGTGATTCTCTGTCTCCGCATGAAGACCGGCACCCTGTTCATCATGCTGGCAGCAGTCATGGTGAACATCATCGGTTTCATTCTCGGAATGGGTTTCGCGAAACTGCTGTCGCTGATAGCCTTGGCGCCGATTGCCGTGCATCCTGTTTCCACACTGGTCTCCACTGAGATAATCGGGTGGAGCACCGTCATGGCGGCGCGAATGGCAACTCCGGCAAATGCTTCGGACTCGCAGGAGAGCTCTTCGGTCGCAGGACTGAGATGGCTTCTGGTCGCCTTCATCATAGTGATCATCTGCCGTCTGGGATTCCTCTACATCAACAAGGGTACGGTTCCGCGGAGCCTGTTCCTGGAAATCCTCCTCAACTACCTGTTCAGCTGTCTGGCCATCATCGGAGTGTCCGAATATGCGATCCGCTACAGGATCAAGGCCGAGAAGGCAAGGGAAGAAACGAATCTCGCCCACTACCGTTACCTGAGACTCAAGCAACAGGTAAACCCGCATTTCCTGTTCAACTCACTCAATGTGCTGGATTGCCTCATTCAGGAAAAGTCCACCGCGGAAGCCAGCAAGTTCACCTCCAAACTTGCCGAAATCTACCGCTACATGCTCAGGTACGAGGACTGCACTCTTGTCCGCCTCCGGGATGAGCTTGAACTGGTGGACGATTATGTGAGCCTTCTCAAAGTGAGATTCACGGAAGGGCTGGATGTCATAATCGACATACCTGAAGAGAGCCTCAACAAAAGCGTAGTGCCATGCTCCCTGCAGCTTCTGATAGAGAACGCGACCAAGCACAACATGGTCAGCGCCTCTTCCCCGCTCCGGATCAGAATCAGCGTCGATGACGACAGCATATCCATTTCCAACAACTTGCAGCCACGCCTTTCGGATGCTTCTTCTACCGGCCTCGGACTCAAATACTTGCATCGGCAGTACGCCGACCTGTGCAGCCGGGAGATCGAAATCCTCTCCGATGGCGGGAACTACACAGTAAAATTGCCATTGATATGAAAGCGCTCATAGTAGAAGATGAACAGATGGCGAGAGCCAGGCTGATCCGAATGATAGAAACGGATTTTCCCGAAGTGGAGGTGGTCGGCCAGACGGATTCGATTACCGGCACGCTGGATTTCCTGCGCCTGAACGGCGACCCTGACATCATATTCATGGATGTCGAACTTTCTGACGGGGACTGCTTCGAGATATTCCGCCAGCGGGATGTCACATCCAAGGTCATCATGACAACCGCCTATGACTCCTATGCAGTAAAGGCTTTCGAGACGGGCAGCATCGACTATCTGCTCAAACCGATAGGCACTGCAGCACTGCAAAGGGCGGTCAGACGTTGCACGGAATATTTCAGGGCCGCACAATTGCAGCAGACACCGAACCCTGCCGGAGAAGGCTCCGAGACAAAAGACTCGGATGCGGGGAAAATCATGGATGCCGTCCACGATGCGAAGAAATGGAAGAAAAGGATGCTTGTCAGGATCGGAGAGCGTTACCTGCCGCTGATGATAGAAGATATCGCCTTTTTCTACTCGGAGGACAAATACAACTATGTCTACATGAAGGATGGAGTGCGATACCTTCTTGACCTCACAATGGACAAGATCTGCGAGGGTCTGGATCCGGAGTCGTTCTTCCGTATTTCCAGGGGGTGCATCGTAAGCCGTGAAACGGTCAGAAAGGCTATCCGCCATGCCAACGGACGGCTCAAGCTTGAATTGAGCGTCCTCACCCCAGAAGAACTGTTCGTGTCCAGGGCGAGAGTGGAAAATTTCCTGAGATGGTTCGAATAGTCGGCGAACCGTCATGCAGGTTGAACCGAACGGCGGGGTGGAACTGCCTAACTTGGAATATTTCAAAATTATACCTAACTTTGATGATGCCGACTTTTGCCGGGAAAAGCCGAACGTATCGGTTCCATGTCTCGGCAACGGTATCGCAAATCAGTGTTAATTAATTGACCATCAACTATTCAAACAAGAATTATGGCAACAAAGTATTCAGGAACCCAGACAGAAAAGAATCTGGAAGCGGCTTTTGCCGGTGAGTCGCAAGCCCGTAACAAGTACACCTATTTCGCTTCCCGCGCAAAGAAGGAAGGCTTCGAGCAGATCGCAGCTTTGTTCCTTGAGACAGCAGACAACGAGAAAGAACACGCAAAGCTTTGGTTCAAGGAACTGAACGGAATCAATGACACAGCGCAGAATCTCGCCGATGCAGCTGCGGGTGAGAACTACGAATGGACCGACATGTACGAAGGCTTCGCCAAGACAGCAGAAGAGGAAGGCTTCACTGAGCTTGCAATCAAGTTCAGAATGGTTGCCGCCATCGAGAAGCGTCACGAAGAGCGTTACCGCGCGCTCCTGAAGAATGTCGAGACTGCAGAAGTCTTCAAGAGGTCCGAGGTCAAGGTCTGGGAGTGCCGCAACTGCGGTCACATCGTCGTGGGCACCTCAGCTCCGGAAATCTGCCCGGTCTGCGCCCATCCAAAGGCATATTTCGAACTCCACAAGGAGAACTTCTAGAAGCAGACATGACAAAAAGAGAGAGGATGACCGAAAAAGTCACCCTCTCTTTTCTGTATCTGATTGCAACGGAAGTGGCAGATCTGTCAGCGGGAAGAGGCATTGATCTTGTCAATCGCATCACCTGCCTCTGGGATTCCTGCCTCCTGAGCCTTCTCAAAGAAACGCAGCGCTGCATAGCGGTCTCCGGACAGCCATTTGAGAATTGCCCACAAATAGTCAGTATGTGCAGAATCTCCAGCCTTCAGAAGATACTCTTCAGCCTTTGCAAGACGACCGGCCTTGAGAGCGGACCCGGCAGCATTGATGTTGGCGATTTCATTGTCCGGATAAAGAGTGACGGCGACATCGAAGACCTTCTCGAACTCAGGACTGCCCGGCTCGTACTTCGATGAAAGCGTGAAGAGCTCGTACAGACTCAGCTTGCCCGGAGACTTGAAGAAGACACTTTCAATCTCATCGACATCGGTGTAGTTCCTGATGGTGTAGTCGATGAAATAGTCGCTTCGCCTCAGTCCGGCATAGCAGCTCTTGTAAATGAAGGCATAATCCTCCGGATACCTGCTCTTGATGAGCCATTCCTTGGTGTCGGGATCTCGCTGGGAATGGTCGATGATGTCGAGAATCTCGGCCTTGTGAGGGACCGAAGAGGATGCAACGAATTCCCTGAGACCTTCCCAGTTCTCCGATTCGAAGGACGTGGTGATGAAATTGTCGCTGAAACTGTAGAGGTTGCTGACATAGGTCTTGAGAGCCTCGGTTCTGCCCTTGGCCAGTCTGGTGTTGTTGTCATAAGGGCCTTCCGGAGAGGCGAAACCCTTGATTGACAAAGACTTGATCTCTATGTCGGAATCACGCTTGAGGGTGTCGATGCTGGCAAGAATCTTTCCGATCTCCCTCTGGTTGTCGCGATAGTCAGGATAGATGACAGTCTTGGAGAGAGGGAAATCGACATAGGCGCGACCTTCGACATGGCGGGACTTCACAGTCTCATATTCAGGAGTTATGAATATGAACTTGGGGATGTACTGAACGAAATGTCCCAGATCCACCATGTCCTCGTACCTTACCTCATTGCAGCATCCGTAAACCTGACGTCTGAGAGCCAAAGTCGAACCGTTCATCCACTCCTCGAAAGGCAGAGACTCCTTCCAGCTCCAGGTCTGTGGAATATCCTTTTCCCTGACACTGAACTCCTTGAATGCATCCGGGACACGGTTCTCGTTACGCTGGTACCAGAACCACCTCCTGCGACCGTAAAACCCGACGGTGGAGAGGCAGGTGGAATCCTCACCGTTGATCAGCACCGGAGTAAGGGTGACGAGAGTGTTGTTCTTCACAAGCAGTTCTTCGATGTTCAGGTCGACCGAAACATCCAGATTGCTACCTTCGAGGGAAAGACTTACCCCGAGAGGATCGGTCATATATTCCTTGAGTTCCTGCGCGCCTGCAGCGGCTCCGAAGAAAAGGCAGATTGCTGCGAATATATATTTTCTCATATCGGTTTCCTCCTGTTAGAATACATAGACAATGTTGAGAGCGGCTTTTGTCAGGCCGACATAGTGATTGTGGCGGTTTTCAAGCAGGGTACCGCATTCCTCGCATTCGTAGACATCATTGTCGATGTAGGAATATCCGACTCCCCCCTCGAGCTCAAGATTCCAGTGCTTGCCGAGGATGAATGCGTAGCCGTAGGAAAGGCCGGCTCCCGCAAACCATCCCTGATAGCGTCTCTGGTCGAGATCGTCGAAGACCTTGTTGATCAGAGGGACATCTGCGAGGACACCGGAACCGGTCACATTGAAGAGACCGCTGTGGGCATGTATACCGATGAAATGGCCGGAGAACCTGTCGCAGAACCAGTAGCGGGCTTCCGGCTGTACGAAGGCATGCTTGCGGAGCAGGCCGTTGTAGAATTTCCACGGCATGTAGTTTCCGCTGATGTCCAATGTCCATCTCGGTGCCAGACCGACTTCGAGACCGAGATTGGCCGAAGCGGCTGCAGCATAGGGAAGATTTGTTTTCAAGGCTACGTTCTGGGCTCCCGCTTCTCCATGAAACAGGAAGAAAAGACACAAGACCGGAATGAGATACAGTCTTGGCGATGAATCAGAAAATTTCATAGTATGAATATACCAAAATATACAATAGTTTCTTGGATATTACCAATTGACAAATATAAGACTTTATGTCCAAAAATCAACCTTATGTTCTCAAATATAAATGGAAAAGAATATGCTCTTCCGGCATATTCCCCGTTCCCGCTGAAGACTGAAGCCGAGTATCCCGAATGCAGAAGGAATTTCCATCAAAATACCGGCATATTCCTTCATAATTTGAGATAAAATTCATTATTTTGCATTGAACCGGACGGATGATTCCGTTGTGGCGGAATCACCGGGACCGGCAGTATCAATATAATCTAAAGAAAAGAAATATGGCAAAGTACGTATGTGATGTCTGTGGCTGGGTTTACGATACAGAAGAAGGCTACCCTGACGGAGGAATAGCTCCTGGAACCGCATGGGAGGATGTCCCTGAGGATTTCGAGTGTCCTCTCTGCGGTGTCGGCAAAGACCAGTTCACCCAGGAATAGAATCATCTGAAGGAGTACGCTTCGGCGGACTCCTTAAGTTTCGCAAGTGCGAGACTTAGACTTCTTGACAGAATCATCAAGTGTTCCCGCATGCGCATCAGACGCATTGCGGGGATTTGTTATGGAAAACATCAGTATGACACAGGTTTTGATCTGCGCTGCCGGACTGGCGCTCTCGACGACAATAGGTTCGATTCTCGGCTTTTTCATCAAGGAAGTCCCACACAAATGGAACGATGCGATTCTGGGCTACTGCGCCGGAGTGATGCTCGCTGCTTCCACCATCGGACTGATAGTTCCCGCAGCGGAAAGCGCCGGTCTGGAGAAATGGTGGCTGGTTCTTGGCGGAGTGATCGCCGGAATGCTGTTCCTGAATGTTCTGGATGTATTCATCCCGCACATGCACAGGATCGCCGGGCTGGACTCGGAAGAACACATCAACAACGCCCACCTCAACAATGTCCTCCTCTTCGTGATGGCGATTGCTCTTCACAAATTGCCGGAGGGTATTGCGGCGGGCGTCGGTTTCAATTCTGAAGAAACTTCAGATGCCTGGGCTGTGGCTTTCGGAATCGCGCTTCAGAATATTCCTGAAGGCATGGTAGTGATCGCTCCCCTTATCATCGCGGGCGTCAGCAAAATGAGGACTTTCCTCATTTCCCTTGCCATCGCTATGCTCGAGGTTGTCGGAGTGATGATCGGCTACGGTATCGGTGCTATCTCCCGGATCCTTCTGCCGGTCATGCTTGCAATGGCCGGAGGGGCTATGCTCTACGTCGTAAGCGATGAAATGATTCCGGAGACACACGCACACGGGCATCAGAAGTTGGCTACATATTCATTGATACTTGGCTTTGTCACCCTGGTGTTCATGGAAACAGGCCTCTAGCATAACCTTACTCGGCGGTGTCGAACAGGGCCGTCGAAAGATACCTTTCGCCTGTGTCGGGAAGGACTGCGACAATCAGTTTCCCTTCATTCTCAGGGAGGCGTGAGAGTTCAGCTGCAGCATGGAAGGCGGCTCCTGAGGATATTCCCACAAGGATACCCTTCTTTCTCGAAAGGAAGCGGGCAGATTCGAATGCCTCTTCCGTGCTGACCGTGAGCACCTTGTCGACAGTCCCGGCATCATAGGTCTGAGGCACGAAGCCCGGGCCTATTCCCTGGATTCCATGCTTTCCCGGAGCCCCTCCGGAAAGGACAGGAGAAGTCGCAGGCTCGACAGCATAAACCTTCACGGAAGGGTTGTGGCGCTTCAGGGTACGTCCTGCTCCGCTTACAGTTCCGCCAGTGCCGACTCCGGCAACGAATATGCTGACCTCCCCGTCGGTGTCCTTCCAGATCTCCTCCCCCGTGGTCCTTTCATGGACTGCAGGATTGGCAGGATTGACGAATTGCCCGAGAATGACGGCTCCGGGAGTTGCATCACGCAATTCTTCAGCCTTCCTGATCGCGCCCTTCATGCCTTCGGCGCCAGGGGTAAGAACCAGTTCTGCGCCATAGGCCTTGAGAAGGTTCCTGCGCTCGACGCTCATAGTCTCCGGCATGGTGAGGATGGTCCTGTAGCCCTTTGCGACTCCCACCCAGGCCAGACCGACACCGGTGTTGCCGCTGGTAGGCTCGATGATGGTTGCTCCTGGCTTGAGCACGCCTTTCGCCTCTGCATCTTCAATCATCGCGAGAGCGATCCTGTCCTTGACGCTGCCGCCCGGATTGGATTTCTCCAGTTTGACTGCGATTCTGGCCTTCTGGCCTTCAACGCCTGAGATTTCGACCAACGGAGTTCCTCCGATGAGTTCGGTGATATTCTTGTAAATCATTTTCTTCGGGATTTGTTATTGACTTATTTCCGGTTCCTGGATGGCATCAAAAGCAGATGCGAGGTCGTTGATGATGTCGTCGATGTGTTCTACACCGATTGAAAGACGGACTGTGGTTGGGGTGATATGCTGCTGGGCAAGTTCCTCCGGAGACATCTGCGAATGAGTCGTAGTGTAAGGATGGATGACAAGGGACTTGACATCGGCGACATTCGCCAGCAGGGAGAAGATCTTCAGGCTGTCGATGAACTTCCATGCATCTTCCTGAGTTCCATTGATCTCAAATGTGAAGATGGAGCCAGCACCCTTAGGGAAATACTTGAGATAGAGGGCATGGTCAGGATGAGATTCCAGGGAAGGATGGCTGACTGACTTTACCTTAGGATGTCTGGTGAGGAAGTCTACGACCTTGATGGTGTTCTCGATGTGCCTCTCGATGCGGAGAGGAAGAGTTTCGACACCCTGGAGAAGAATCCAGGCATTGAAAGGAGAGATGGTCGCACCGGTGTCACGGAGAATGACGGCCCTGATTCTGGTCACGAAGGCAGCGGCTCCTGCGACATCAGCGAACACTGCTCCGTGGTAGGAAGGATCGGGAGCTGCAAGGCTAGGATAGCGCTCGGCATTCTTCTTCCAGTCGAACTTTCCGCTGTCGACTATCACACCTCCCAGAGATGAGCCGTGACCACCGATGAATTTCGTGGCGCTGTGCACCACAATATCGGCACCATGCTCGATCGGACGGATCAGAAGCGGAGCGAAAGTGTTGTCCACGATGAATACAATGCCATGCTTGTGGGCGATTTCGGCAATCGCATCAAGATCGGTGACATCCGAATTCGGATTGCCCAGAGTCTCTGCATAGATTACTTTGGTGTTCGGACGGATGGCCTTCTCGAGGGCATCCAGGTCATTGACGGTCACGATGGTGTTGGATATTCCCTGAGTCGCGAGAGTGTGGGTGATCAGATTGAATGAACCGCCATAAAGGTTGTCGGCAGCAACGATGTGGTCTCCTGCACTGAGGACATTCTGAAGGGCATAGGTGACCGCTGCGGCTCCGCTGGCCACTGCGAGCGCAGCCACACCACCTTCGAGTGCTGCGATTCTCTTCTCGAACACATCCTGGGTAGAGTTGGTGAGTCTGCCATAGATGTTGCCGGCATCGCGAAGGCCGAAACGATCGGCTGCATGCTGTGAATTGCGGAAAACGTATGATGTTGTCTGATAGATCGGCACAGCCCTGGAATCGGTTGCCGGATCGGGTGTTTCCTGTCCTACGTGGAGAGCGAGTGTCTCGAGATGTAAATTCTTCGTTGCCATAATCGATAGTGTGTTTTGTTTGTTGTCTGTTTGTGTTCGTTTGATGCAAAGGTATATTCCCTGGCATTTTCTTCCAAGCAAACTTTGAACTTTAGGAATATATTACTAGTTTTACCGAAAGTTGAAGAATTTTATTCTTTTGGACATATAAAAACAACGAGATGGCAGAATCATTCAGACTCGACGGAAAGGACACCGAAATCCTGCGCGCCCTTCAGCACAACGCCAGACTTTCCAACAAAGAGCTTGCGGCAAAAGTCAATCTTTCCACGACGCCGACCTACGAAAGGGTCAAACGCCTGGAAAGACTGGGCTTCATAAAGGAATATGCCGCCATCCTCAACGAGAGCATGCTCAACAAAGGCTTCGCTGTCTTCTGCAGCATAAAGCTCCGCAGCGTGAACAAGGAATATGCCGACTCATTCACCGAGATGGTGAAGAGGATTCCGGAAGTGACCGAATGCTACAACATCTCCGGTCGTTTCGACTACCTGCTCAGAGTACAGGCTCCAGACATGCACTCCTACCAGCAGCTCCTGCTGAATGTGCTTGGAAGGCACGAGAACATCAGTTCGATAGAGAGCACATTCGTCATGGAGGAAGTCAAGCATGAATATGGTGTCGGAGTCTGACCGTTTCCGGCAGGGTTCCAGTTAGATGCAGAATGCATCAGCCGACGACCTCCAGCAGGAAGTGGCGTTTAGGAGGCTAGGGCAGTACCTGAAGCATGCGGAGCAGCTTCACGACAGCTCCAGCCGGCCCGGGAGAGGTTGGAGTGGCGGCAGCATGCGGAGCAGCTTCACAACAACTTCAGCCGGCCCGGGAGCGGCAGGAAGTGCCGATCCGGAGGAGAGTTTGGAGTGACGGGAGAAGGTCAACATATTCAAGGCAACATATTCATTTATTGCCATGACTTACGCGGCAGACCAGAGATTTGACGCATAAGGTAATGATAATCACAAGCATAGCGAAAATGAAGGCTGAACTTGAATGCAACTGCAGATAGCATCGGCAATAAGGCTGTGCCCAGCCTCGTTCGGATGAATTCCATCTTCGCAGAGATAATCACGGTAATTCAGTCTGGACAGGAAGGCCGACGTAATGTCGATTACCGGAATATCCAAGACATTTCCGAGCTTGAACAGCTGCAGATTGTACAGTTCATGCCAGGTAGATATGGTACCGACACTGCCTCCAAGCCATCTCAGGACAGCATTTTTCCGCTTCGGATCCATTCCTCGCGTGACATGAAGGTAGAATCTGTCGGAGTCAAGCGGCGGCAGAGAAAGAAGTACAGGCTTCGAGCCGAGGGCCCTGACCGAAGCGATCAGTTTACGGTACTTGCTGCTGAAGGTATTGGGGTCATTATTGGGACAATGCTTGCTGTCGGGCGAATCGGCTATCGCAGACCAGTTGTAATCGCAGTCATTGCCACCGAATTCAAGAAGAGTACAATCAGAGTTCCTGACTGACGCAATATGGCGGCCGAGCATCTTCTCACCAGTATCAACCGTGCTCCCGAACTTGCCGTAATTCAGGATTTCCATGCCAAGCCGGTAAGCACAGAGGTTTGTAAAGTTATTCTGAAGGAAAGTATATTTGATTCGGGAATCATCGCTGGTTTCCCTGTCGATGACGACTCCCCTGAGGACAGAATCGCCGAATGCTGAAATCTTTGTCATAGTGTCTGGATTCGATTACATAAACATTAAGTTCTGCAAGCAAAATTAGACAAGGAGAAAGGGCCGGGGAAGAGAATGACATCTGTGACGGGTTAAAGTGACAAAAATTGGCATATTGTGACTAATATGGCCAATTTAGTGACTGATATTTGGACATGAGGTGTTTTGTCACTACATTTGAAGTGACAAAAAAAACGACGAGGAGATGGATTATATTCCAAAGATATTCCACAGATTTGCCTGCCAGATCTGGCACATGACAGTGATTCCGGCATTCTTCTTTGCCTTCCTGCTTGTCTACTCACCATCCAGGTCGTACGCGTTCCTGGAAGCAGGAAGAGGCTTATATGCCTTCGACGTAACGATGTGCATGTGCATCATCCTGGGCTGCATATCCGTTTCAAGAGTCGCGTTCTACTACATCTGGAGAAAACGAAGCCTTTCCCTTATCACATATTCAGCATTCTGCGTTGGCGAGGTGACGATAATGTCCCTGTTCTGCGGACTTTACATGTGGCTGATGCTGCACAGGAGCATCCCATACATGTCCGCCGTGGGCACTATGCTCGGAATATGCACGACGACTCTGATTTATCCCTATCTCGCAATATCACTTGCCCTCTATCTGGCAGACAGCAAAAGCAAGTCAGAGGAAGCGCCAAAGGACACCCTGGTACGATTCCCGGACAGCCAGCAGAGAATGAAACTGGTAATCGCTTCATCTGCAATTCTGTTCATCGAGGCGGATGAAAACTACGTAAGGATACATTACCTTGAATCAGGTGTCGAGAAGGAGTTCCTGCTGAGGAATTCAATGAAGAAGATTGACGAACTGGTCAGCCGCTACGGCCTGGTCCGCTGCCACAGGTCCTTCCTCATCAACCCCTCTCACGTCAAGATGCTCAAGAAGGGCAAGGAAGGGGTTCTGCAGGCAGAGCTGGATGAATGCCCTGCACTCGTGCCAGTCTCGAAAAGGTACTATGACAATCTGGCCTCGCTCCTCTGAGAAAGC
>SFMU01000025.1 GCA_004552965.1 Bacteroidales bacterium
CAGGGGCAGCGGCAACCGCAGTTGCGGATGGCGCCTTGCAGAGGAAACTGAGTTTCATCAGCATGAACTCGATGTGAAGCCGCGGATTGACCGCAAGCCTGTAACCTGCTTCGCAGGCGGTAGTGGTGCTCAAGGCATCATAGAGGAACCTGAGGGAACAGACGGAAGCCTGCTCCGAATATCTTGACTTTATCGAATCCGGAAGTTCCAGCAGCGCATCCAGACCTCCGTTGCGGGCGACCATCAGATTCCTGAAATGGGCGCTCAGGGAAGCGCAGAAATGCAAGGCGTTGAAACCCTTGGAAAGGATGTCGTCGAACGTCAGCAACGCCGTACCGTAGTCTCCGGCAAGGAAGGAATTCACAAGCGAGAAACAGAACTCATAGTCAAGGACATTGAGATTCCTGAGCACATCGGCATAATGGACGTCGGTGCCGCAGAAAGCGACAGTCTGATCGAATATGGTGAGTGCATCCCTCATCGCCCCATCCGCCTTCTGCGCGATCACATGGAGAGACTCGTCATCGATGCTCACTCCTTCCTTACCTGCAATGCTTCTCAGATTGGAGACGATGTCCGGGACTGAGATCCGGTTGAAATCGTAGGTCTGGCAACGGGACAGGATGGTAGGAAGAATCTTGTGCTTCTCGGTGGTTGCAAGGATGAATATTGCATGTGCCGGCGGTTCCTCGAGAGTCTTGAGGAAAGCATTGAAGGCAGCCGGAGAAAGCATGTGTACCTCATCGATGATGTAGACGCTGTACTTCCCCACCTGAGGCGGAATCTGAACCTGCTCCATCAGGTTGCGGATGTCATCGACACCGTTGTTGGAAGCGGCATCCAGCTCGTGGATGCAGTAGGAACGTCCCTCGCTGAAAGAAAGGCAGGATTCGCATTTCCCGCACGGATCCATCTGCGGGGACGGATTCGAGCAGTTGATGGCTTTGGCGAAGATTCGCGCGGTTGTGGTCTTTCCCACTCCCCGGGGACCGCAGAAAAGATAGGCATGCGCCAGTTTCCCCCTGATGATGGAGTTCTTCAGGGTCTGCGCAATGTTGTCCTGCCCGATGAGTGTCTCGAACGAGTCCGGACGGTATTTCCTGGCTGATACGATGTATTCTGACATACTTGCAAATGTAGCAAAATATTTCTATTCCTTCACGCAGCGGACTGACATAGCATAGGCTCTGTCATATGTCTGGGTAGGCTGGACGTAGCTGGTGCTGGAGCTGAAATAAGGGCTGATGTTGAAACAGCAGGAACCGTCCTCGTCAACTGTGGAGGACCAGTAGGAGCCACTGTATCCGACATTGTTGAGGGCTCCCACGGTGCTGTTGATGTAGCCTGCGGCAGGATACCAGATTACCTTGTCCGGGCCGAGAGGCTTGTCGTTGGTTCCGAAATTGATTCCCTTCATATTCAGATCCCAGCAACCCTTGGCTGTCCAGGCTGCCGTGCCCAGCACCTTCGCCCAGAGCCCGGAGCTGCCTCCGTCCGGGACACGGTATCCCGCAGGGCAAGGGTCATAGATTCCTTTCGGACTGCCGCTGTCCTGCCAAAGAGTGTTGTCTGACTTTGTGAGCCAGTTGAAATTGTCCTCGTTGCAGGTGATGAAGACAGTAGGATTGGCGACCGAATATGCTATCGTTCCGGTCGAAGCATCCGATTCTACAGGCGATGGCAAGGAAGCCGGGGCAGTTGCGCAATAGCCTCCCGGGAAAGGATCCTTCCTGCCCCACTGGTAGAGAAGCCCAAGGGCTCCGGCCTCGCCCGGAACGGCGGAAACCGCACCCAGATTGCGGTCCATGACGACTCCCGCATTGTTGAAATAGGTCTGTAAGCATTCATCCGGCCGATAACCCTTGCAGCACCAGATGTGCCAGCTCCAGAGAACAGCCCCGGAAGCATCGGTGAGGGCAATCACGGCATTTCCGTCAGAGCCTGTCGCGGTGAAAGATATCTTGCCCTGTGAATATCCGACACCGGTGATGATGTCACCGGCAGAAGGAGCCGACCCCGAAACGGAGGACTCCCAGAGCACCTTTGCTCCGGCAGGTGTGCCTTTTACCGGCTCGGTGCTGCTACCCTTGACAGAAGCATCGAAAAAGTACTCCCCGCCGACAGGAATGATGTAGCAGTTTGCCGTACCCGAACGGCTGAGGTCCGGATCGTAATCGGGGGCTGGTGTGGATATTCTGCCGTCAATGGTGCCAAGATTGGTGATGGTGCCCTGTTTCAGGACAAGAGCCTTGCGGGTTGACGCCTCTCCAAGAAGTTTTCCGCCGGAGTCATAGCAACTGATGGTGAAGCCTTCACCCAGAGTACCGGGAAGGGACGAGATGAAGAATGTCCCCGCGCCCGAGGTGCTGACCTCGATGCTGTTGCCTCCGGATCCGCCAAAGGATGCCTGAGGATTTCCTCCGGAAAAGGTGACATTCAGTACCCCGTCGCCGTGCAGAAGGGTCTGGTCGTTGGAGGCGAAAGAGATGAGGGCAACGTCGCTGCGCTCCAGAGTGAACTTCACCAGAGCGGTCAGGTTCCTGAACGTCAGCATTCCGGCCTCAGGGTCTTCGGTCCTTGCGACAGCGACATGGGCATCTGTGAACCGTCCGGACTGCCGGGCGCAGACAGCGCCTTCAAGGGAGAAAACATCTCCGGAAGTGTTGCCGGTGAGAGACTCTCCCCCGCAGGCCGCAACCAGAAAGGATGCATTCTGAGCGACAGTGGCCTCAAACTCCGCGACTGCGCAGTCCTGCCCGACTGTCGCCGAACCGACCGTGCCACCGGACTCGGAATAGTAGCGGATGATGTCACCTGCCTTCCAGCTGACCTTGCCTTCGGCATCGACAGCTGTCCTTACGGAAGTATCGAAACCTGCCGTGAGGGTCATTGCAGTATATTCAGAGTCCGCCAGGGTGTCTGCGCTGCCGGCAAACTGTTCCTTGGCACAGGATGCAGCCAGAAACAGAAGTGTGGCCGCAGCCGGGACGAAAAATGTCTTCAGATACTTCATAGCCTATTCCTCCCAGTTGAAATCTTCGTTTGTGTAGTCTTCGATGTTGCCGCTTGCAGCAATCACGTCCTCGGGTTCCAGAGGAAGGCTGAACGCCTGTGGCGTCAGGTAGCTGTCTTTCTTTGATGTTTTCATATCCTTGAAAATTTTATATTTGCAAATATGCTTACGGACTCAGGCATCCGCTGCGGGAACGCCCGCGAACTTTCGCTCCCGACCTTGGGGAAGGGACTTACCTATCGGCCTATCGGCCTCCAGACAAGGTTGTTTCGCACTTGCGAAACTTAAGTTACAAATATACGTCATCACGCCAAGAATTGCCAAGTAATTTGACAATTATCACCCGCTTCATATTCATCGGATGATGAATGTTATTTTTAAGATTGCTAAATTTGCGGCATAAACCTTGAAAGAGTTGATAGATGTTCAATTTCAAATTGTGACAATGCCATGAAACTCAGCACACGCACTCTGATTGGAATTATTTCCGCCCTGATATTCGCCACAGACCTTTTCGGTCAGGCCCAGATCACGACAAAGAAGGAAAAAATCAAGAATTTCCCTACCGCAACGACCGAAATAGTCCTTACGGGCGATGAACTGTTTGACAATGTGCTCCAGGATTGCATCTCCAGCAGCTGGAGCGTTTCACCATACGAATTCTGCACTAAGGAGCAGTTCGAAGCCCTCAAGACCAATCCCGGCCTGTACTTCCTGGTACCTGTGCAGGGACAATTCCGCAAGGAAAGCGAACCGGGAATCACATTGCTCACCCTTGTCAAAGGCGGTGTGGCAGCGGACAAAAGCATCGGAGACATGATGGAGCTGACGAGTTTCCCTCTCAAGGCGGCCGATGCTCCTTTCGGGAGAGAGATGGCATTCCTGCCGGTGATCATCCGTTTCATCCAGGACCAGGTCATGGAAAAGGTCGGCTCGGAACTGAAGGCATATTCGTCGGGCATCTCCATCAAGCCCAAGACATTCGCCAAACTGTGGAACAAGCAGATCTATTTCAGCGAGGAGGACATCAGTCCGCAGGTCAACACAGAAGTCATTTCCTCTCTCGACCCCGACATATTCTTTGATGAAGACAACACCGAGATATTCGAAAACGGCGACTACAATGCCGTAGTCAGCTATGTGGTCGCTCCGCTCGAGCCTCAGAAAGGCTCCATATGCTACAAGATGCTCATCGGGGCGGACACACACGAGATCTACTATTTCAAGAAACACCAGATTACCGCCTCGAATGGCGCAGGATTCCTGAATTCGGACATGAAGGCGATCACGGGAGTCCGTAAGAAGAACAAACGATAATGATAGTCGGAAAGGCGACCGGAGGGCTTCAGTACGCCGTCAGGAAAAGCGGCAGGGCAGTAGGATACTGCACCCTCAGCATCAGATGCGGTACGCGTGATGAAGGGGAGAGACACGGCGGACTGGCCCATTTTACAGAACATACACTGTTCAAAGGCACTGAATACAAAAGCGCAAGAGTGATAAACGGCTTCCTCGACAAACTCGGAGGAGAGCTCAATGCGTTCACCACGAAGGAAGAGATTGTCCTTCATGCCACTGTGCTGAAGGAAGATCTCGGCAAAGCCGTTTCACTTCTGCTCGAACTTGCAACCTTCCCTTCTTTCCCGGAAGAGGAAATCGAAGTGGAGCGCGGAGTGGTGATCGACGAGATCCAATCCTACAAGGATGCTCCGGCAGATGATGTCTATGACAAGTTCGAGGAGGCTCTCTTCGGAGGCCATCCCCTCGGAAGGTCGATTCTGGGCACAGCCGCCAGCGTCAGGAAAATCACCACGGAAGAGCTCCACGACTTCGTGAAGGAAAGATTCACCCCGGGGAATATGGCCCTGTCGATAGTCGCCGACATCGATGAACGCAAGATGGAGCAGGGAGTGCTGTCTCTTTCTGAAAAAGTGTTCGGAAGCGGCTTCGCCCCGACTGCGGAAAGAAAGCTTGTCACCATCTCCGAATATGTCCCTTTCAACAGGCGCATCGAGAAGAGGAACCACGAAGTGAACGCGGTTCTGGGCAGCCTGGCACCTTCTCTTTATGGAGGAGAGAAGAGATTCGCGACGATTCTTCTGGCGAACATCCTGGGCGGTCCGGCTTCCAACTCGGTCCTCAACGACCTGCTCCGGGAGAGGAACGGCTGGGTCTATGGTGTGGAGGCTTCGTACACCCAATACTCTGAATCGGGGATTCTTGCAATCAGCCTCGGCTGTGACAGGAGCAACCTGGAAAAATGTCTGAAGGAGACCTTCAGGGCCATCGGCAGGCTTCAGGACACACCTCTTTCGGAGAGGAAACTGAAGGCGGCCAAGAAGCAGCTGCTCGGCCAGCTGGCCATCAGTTCGGACAACGGGGAGACCCAATGCCTGTCAATGGGCAAGAGCCTGCTTTCTTTCGGCACAGTGTTCTCCGACGGAGAGAATGTCGCCGCCATCGAGAATGTCAGCGCCGAACAGCTCAGAAGCATCGCCTGCGAGATACTCGCCCCGGAACGGATGTCATCATTGATTTACCTATAGCTGCATGGAGCAAGATGAGAAACAGCAGAGAAGAACAGTACGTTGCAGAGCACTCCTCTCCTCAGAGCGAGGCTCTTGAGTGGATCCAGAAACAGACCCACATCAGAACCAACTATCCAAGGATGCTCACCGGTGCCGTCCAGGGAAGATTCCTTACCATGCTCGCCCGGATCTCAGGGGCTGAAAGGGTGCTCGAAATCGGGACTTTCACCGGCTACTCCTCGACCTGTTTCGCGTACGGGATAAAGGAAGGCGGCATGGTCGACACCCTGGAAATCAACGATGAGCTCGAGGACCTGATCCGCGAAGGATGGGAAAGAGCCGGAGTCAGGGACAGGATCACTCTCCACATCGGTGACGCAAAAGAGACACTCAGGACCTTGTCCGGGCCCTATGACATCGTCTACATGGACGCCAACAAAAGGGAGTACTGTGACTACTACGATCTCATCTTTGACCTTGTCAGGCCGGGAGGGCTGATTCTTGCCGACGATGTACTCTGGGACGGAAAACTTTGGCAGGATCCGATGCCTTCAGACAAGCAGACCCTCGGGATTGCCGCTTTCAACGACATGGTTGCGGCAGACAGCAGGGTCGAATCCGTCATCCTGCCATGGCGTGACGGCCTCAACATCATAAGAAAGAAATAAGGAAGGGCTATTTTCCGCCCATCGCGGCTCTGATCTCAGCCTCCAGGGCATCCTCTTCAGATGTGTCGATCAGATAGTCGTAAGGCTTGCCGACGCCAAGGTGGACAGGCCACAGCCGTGCCTGGGCGACATATTCAAGAGCCTTGGCGTACTGCTTCCTGCCGAGACATTCCTTTGCCTGCTCGAGTTTGATCGTGCGGTACATCGAATGCGTTGCGCTCTGCCCCTCGAACGGAAGCACCTGCATCGAGGCCATCACCTTGTCAGCCTTGCGGTACTTCTTCAGTGCCATCAGCACGCGGACATAGGCATCCGCAACGTGGACATTGTCCTTGTGGGAGGCGTAGAAAGGAGCGATCACGGCTTCCGCTTCCGAATATTCACCCCTGTTCCGCAGTTCCCCGGCAAGGTCGCAGACGTACCTCCACTCATCCGGATCGAGAGCGGCGGCCTTCCGTGCATCCTCCAGGTCATGCGTGAGAGTGAAACGGTAGGAATAATACGGAGCGAAGCCGGAGTCATCCCCAAGGAGGAGTCCGATGGCAGAGGAGTCATCCCCGAGGTAGTCGGAGAGCATGGCAAGAAGATAGCGGAACTGCCAGCCTCCATTCTCTTCCACTGCCCACCTGAGCGGTTCGAAGGATTCGCTGCGGAACGGGAATACCAGATCGAGCTGACGGTGTCTTGCTTCCTCGAGGGCGACAGGATCCTTCCGGAGCCAGGCCTTCCAGACAGAAAGAAGGACATTGTCTTCCATGCAGGCATCCAGAATCCGGATGGCCTTGTCGTCAAGGCCGATTTCGTGGTACCAGGATGCCAGATGAAGATAGTTCTGCCACTTCATTTCTTCGGTTATCCCCTCGTCCAGCTGTCCGGGGCTCAGCTCGCCGGCCAGGCACAGTTCAGCATCCGGAAAATGGCTCAGAGGATCAAGGCTGCGGATCCTGTCAAGAATCTCCCGGTCAGGGCAGCATTGGTAGAGCAGCTGGAGGGCAGTCATGTTCCAGGCATTGCCCACAAGGCTCTTGGCGGCATATTCAGTGGCAGCCTCCCTGTCTCCCAATGCGAAATGTATCTTTGCCAGAGCAGTCTGGGCGGCACTGCGGAGTTCCGTTGTCAAGGCGGCGATCTCAAGCCTGTCCAGGGCATCATAGACCTTGCCCAGTTTCCATGCCGCAAGGCCGCCGGTGTAGTTGGCCCCGGGGTCGTAGGCATCGATAGAGAGCGCCCTGTTGCAGAGAGAGTAGCATCCCTCCCAGTCCATGGCACGGTAGCGTAGCGCAGCCTTCGTGACAAGCGCACCTGTTGCAGAAGGATTTCCGGCAAGGGCGGAATCGGCATATTCCTCGGCAAGATCGTAAAATCCCATTCCCTGAAGGCAGCGGGCATGTATCACGAGACCCTCGACGGAAGTCTTGTCGAAGTCCTTGTCAATCTGATGCGGACGCTCCGTCTGCCGGGAGTCTGAAGACCAGAGCCTGTCGCCCCTGACATAAACGGAGGCGGGAACGGCACCCAGGGAGAGAGTCCTGTTGAAAGGTTCCCCAGGCTCAAGGGTGACATTCTCCGAATATATTCCCTTGCCGTCAGCATCCCTCACTTCGAGGACGCCGGCGAGCCTCCGGAGCGGGTATATTCCCAGATGCATGCTCCCTTCGTCCGTGCGCTCGAGGTTGACAACGGCCTTCAGGGTCACATCATCGACTCCTCCGATGCCGGAGAAAGGCAGCCAGTACTCATTCCACTCGTCAGTGCCGTACGGGGTGAAGAGAAATTGCTTGAACGGAGTGTCATTGCTCTGAACCATGTTCTGGTTGAACAGACGTCCGCTCTGAAGTTCCACATACTGGGGATTGCCATCGGTCAGGAGGTCTATCCAGATCGAGCCTTCTTCCGAAGGAGCCCAGGTGAAGTACTTGCGTCCCGGCTTCTCATCCCTGCGGGCATAGTGGAGCATGCCGAAGTCGTCACCTTCCCAGTAGGCCCCGAAATAGCCCTTTTGCGAACCTCCCGGGTGAAGGGACTTGTCCCTTCCGAATTTCTGGTCGGAATATTTCGAAAAGTCGTGGCCCTGCTCGAAAGGGTATGGAGTGGTCCTGCCATCATGGCCTATCGAATATGTCGCCGGATAGACCAGGTTGAGGTCTTCCGAGGCGGTCACTGCGGAATTGGCCCAATGGTAATAAGGCTGCTGAAGACCGCTGTAGTTGTGCCAGAAGGTTCTGGTACGCACCCAGACGGCATCCTTCGGGAGGTTGATCTCGACCATCCAGCGGGTTCTGGTCAGCAGTTCCTGCACTCCGATGTAGCAGCTGACCGACCCGTCCGCCTTCTTTTCAACCTTGTAGTCCACCGGGGAAGAGCAGGAAGGAGCGTGACCGATGATCCCGTAGTTGAATTCGATACCGCCGCTGGTCCATGGCCCCCGCAGGGAAATGTCCCTGAACTTGACCACCGGGTTGTCGTAGAAGAGCTCACGGGAAGCCTTCTTGTCATAGACCGACCAGATCTTGCCTCCGATCTGCGGGAATATCTTGACCCTCAGGAAGTCATTCTCCAGGACCACCATCTTCCAGAGCCGGTCTTCTCCCTCCAGGGCAAAGGACTGGTAGCGATGGTAAGGGTAGATTCTTCCCGTCCGGGGAACCGGATCGGGGTCGGAATAGCCGTAGGTGCGCATCACCGTGTCCTTGACGGTGACAGTCTGGGCGGACAGGGCAGCGCAGAGCAGCAGGAAAACCGGAAGCAAGCTCAGGCGTCTCATGACATACCTCCTTATCAGCCGATGACGGCACCGTTGACAAGGGCTTCGGCCGGAGTGATGAACCTCATCTTGCCGTCTCCCTGCTTCGCCATCAGAATCATTCCCCTGGACTCGATGCCACGGATCTTTCTCGGCTCCAGGTTGGCAAGGATGCAGATCTGCTTCCCCACCATCTCTTCAGGAGAATAGTACTCAGCGATGCCTGAGACTATTGTCCTCTGGTCGATTCCGGTGTCGATTGTCAGTTTGAGAAGCTTGTCTGTCTTCGGAACCCTCTCGGCCTCGAGAACGGTGGCGGTACGGATGTCCATCCTGCCGAAATCGTCGAATGAAACCGGATCCTTCTGAGGCTCGATCCGCTTTGCTGCCTCCTCGGCTGCCGCTGCAGCTTCTGCAGCTTCCCTTTCGGCCTTTATCCTGGCGAGTCTGTCAAGCTGAGCCGCGATGGCTTCGTCTTCGATCTTCGCGAAGAGAAGTTCCGCCTCACCGAGCCTGTGACCGGCCGGCAGAAGGCTCTCGGCTCCGAGATTGTCCCATTCCAGGCACACGGAGGAGTCCCCGCAGGAACAGTCCGGGCACTTTGCCGCAGCATCCCCGCAGCAAGATGCCGGAACGGTGTGCAGGGCACTTCCCTCACCTTCCCTGTAGGTATTGACAGTCTCCTGTTCTCCCTTGCGGTGGTCGGTTCCCGCACAAAGGCTGACACCCAGCATCTTGCGCAGTTTCTCGGCAGCAAAAGGAGTGAACGGTTCGAAAGCTATCGCAAGGTCCGCGCAAATCTGCAGGCTGACGTTCAGGATGGTAGCGCAACGGGCCATGTCGGTCTTGGCCACCTTCCAAGGCTCTGCGTCCGAGATGTATTTGTTGCCCACCCTGGCGATTCCCATCGCGTCCTTGAGAGCCTCGCGGAAATGGAACTGGGAGATGTTGTCTTCAAGCGACTTCCTGAGCGGAAGGATCTGGGCAAGAGTCTCGCGGTCAATGTCCTCCAATTCTCCGGCAGCCGGGACCACTCCTTCGAAATACTTGTGGGTCAACACGATCGCACGGTTGACAAAATTGCCGAATATGGCGACCAGTTCGCTGTTGTTGCGGGTCTGGAAGTCCTTCCAGCTGAAATCGTTGTCCTTGGTTTCAGGCGCATTGGCAGTCAGGACGTACCTCATCACGTCTGCCTTCCCCGGGAAATCTTCAAGATATTCATGAGCCCAGACAGCCCAGTTGCGGGAAGTGGAGATCTTGTCGCCCTCGAGATTGAGGAACTCGTTGGCAGGGACGTTGTCAGGCAGGATATAGCCGTCGCCGTAGGCTTTGAGCATCGACGGGAAGACTATGCAGTGGAAGACGATGTTGTCCTTGCCGATGAAATGCACAAGACGGGTGTCCTCACTCTTCCACCATTTCTCCCATGACTGCGGAAGAAGTTCCTGGGTGTTGGAAATATAGCCGATCGGAGCATCGAACCAAACATAGAGGACCTTCCCTTCGGCGCCCTCGACCGGAACGGGGACTCCCCAGTCCAGGTCACGGCTCACCGCACGCGGCTGAAGACCTCCGTCGATCCAGCTCTTGCACTGACCATAGACATTGCTCCTCCACTCCTTGTGCCCGTCCAGGATCCACTCACTGAGCCATTTCTCATACCGGTCGAGAGGAAGGTACCAGTGCGTAGTCTTCTTCTTGACAGGTACGGCTCCGCTGAGCTTGGACTTAGGATCGATCAGTTCCTCGGGACTGAGGGTGCTGCCGCACTTCTCGCACTGATCGCCATAGGCTCCTTCTGCCCCGCATTTTGGACAGGTACCGACGATGTACCGGTCCGCCAGGAAGGTCTTTGCCTCCGGATCGTAGTACTGCTCGCTTTCCTTCGTGATGAACTTGCCCTCGGTGTATAGCTTTCTGAAGAATTCAGAAGCATTCCTTTCGTGGACATCGGAAGTGGTACGGGAATATATGTCGAAATTGATTCCCAGCCCGCTGAACGAATCCTTGATGATCCGGTGATAGCGGTCCACGATGTCCTGAGGGCTGACACCCTGGGCACGTGCCTTGATGGTGATTGGAACTCCATGCTCATCGGAGCCGCAGACATAGAGCACATCCTCACCGCGCATCCTCAGATACCTGACATAAATGTCGGCAGGCACATAGACGCCGGCGAGATGGCCGATATGGACAGGACCGTTGGCATAAGGAAGCGCACAGGTCACCAGGGTTCTTTTGTAATTCTTGCTCATATGATTTCAATTCTTTGTTATCATTCTTTTTCTCTTCCCAGCAGGACATTCACCTTCTTCATCATCTTCTGGACCTCCATCAGTTCCTCCAGTGTTGCATTCAGTTCCTTCTCGGACGAAGGGTCTGTCAGCTGCTTCACCCGCGCGTTCAGTTCATCCAGACGGCTCTCCAGCCTGCTGTTCTGGAATACAAGAATAGCCTTGGGCACGAACTTGGTCAGCCAGGTTCCCCTGTTCATCATCGAGTCCTTCAGATTTTTGACCGAAAGTTCATAGGTTTCGACGTTGGAAAGCCTCTCGGTCGCGAAGGCTATCCTCCGGTCCTCGCCGTCAAGCAGACGCTTGACAATAAGGTCCTGGTCCAGACCTTGGTAGTAAAGTTCGGAATATGCCTCATAGATCTGACGGTACAGACTGTTCTCGAAAGTGACATTGTCTTCCTCCAGAGCCTGGGAGATGAAATCGAAGACAGTCGGCCTGTCCTCTTCACGCTCGATGTAGAACTCCGAATCGGAGGTAAACTGGAGAATCTCGGTCCCGTCGGTCAGGATGAAGCTCAGAAGGTCACGCTCAGCCTTGGCCATGACCGGGTTTTCCTCGAAGCGTTCCAGACCGCCGGAAGGATTTCCTGACTCCGGAAGGGCCGAAGCCACGGCCGGATCCTGCGGAACAGGGGCGACAGGATTGATGTCGGAAGCCAGACTCCCGGTTCCTGTCACCTCCAGTCTTTTCCGACGATTGGCAGCAGCCGTCATCTCCTTGTTTCTGGTGGAATTGATCCTCGTCTCCAGGACATCCCTGCGGACATTCAGCTGCTCCGAAAGATGTTCGGCATACACGGATCTCTTGATGGCATCGGGGATCAGAGCTATTGTGTCGGCAATCTGATTGATCGCTTCAGCCTTGGCCAGCGGATCGCGGCCGGCATCCTTCATGATCACGGAGGCCTTGAAATCCATGAAATCAGTCTCAGAATCCTTCAGGAAGGTCTTTACCTCCTCGAGAGTGTGTTTCCTTGAATATGAATCCGGATCGTCACCGTCAGGGATGAGGACAACCTTGACGTTCATTCCCTCGCGCAGGAACATGTCGATTCCCCTGAGAGCCGCCTTGATGCCGGCGGAATCCCCGTCATAAAGGATGGTGACATTGTCAGTGAACTTCTTGATGAGACCGATCTGGCCCTCTGTGAGAGCGGTTCCGCTCGAAGCGACCACATTGAGGATGCCCAGCTGGTGCATCGAGAGCACATCCAGATAGCCCTCCACCAGATAGCACTTGTCCTCTTTTGCCATGTCCTTCTTGGCGAACCAGATGCCGTAGAGGGAGTTCTTCTTCACGTAGATCTCCGATTCCTTGGAATTGACATATTTCGCATAAGGCTCCCCCTCCACCTTGGATTTGAGGGTCCGGGCTCCGAATGCGATCACACGTCCGGAAACGGAATGAATAGGAAAGACAACCCTCTCGCAGAAGCGGTCACGGAGTTTCCCGCTGCTCTCCGACAGGTAGCAAAGGCCGGTATCTGTCAGATACTCGCTCCTGTAGCCTGCCGCAAGGGCGGCATCGGCGAAGGTGGAGCGCCCGGATGGGGCCCAGCCGAGGCCATATTTCCTGATGGTCTCATCCTCCAGCCCCCGGGAATGGAAATATTCAAGGCCTATGCTGCGCCCTTCGCCTTCCTTGAGGGCATCGCGGAAGAAGCCTGCGGCATATTCGGAGACAAGGTACAGGCTCTCGCTTCTCTGGCGCCTGGCAATGACCTCCGGAGTCTCTTCCTCTTCGACTATTTCGATGTTGTACCGCTTTGCCAGGGAACGCAGGGCATCCCAGTAGCTGAGGTGCTCACATTCCATAAGGAAATCCACCGCCGTGCCTCCCTTGTGGCAGCCGAAGCAGTAGTACCGGCCCTTGGATGGGACGACATGGAACGAAGGAGTCTTCTCATTGTGGAAAGGACAGCAGGCCCACAGGTCCGAACCGCGGCGGCGCAAGGTCACATAGTCCCCTACCACATCCTCGATCCGGGCAGTGTCATTTATGAGCTGAATGGTCTCCTGCGGAATCATCTGATGTCCCTAATCGTCAATCTTCCGGAATTCCGCCTCCTTGGCATCGGTCACGGTCGTTTCAGGTTCTTTTCTTGGATTAGAGATGTCGCTGGCGTAACGGATTTCGTAGGCTTCCTTCGCCTTGTTCATCCGGAATGTGGAGATCAGTTCGGACACGCCGTAGAACAGCAGGAACAGGCCTGCAAGGATTCTCATCACCGTCATGCTGAACGGGCTGAACACCAGGAGGGCGCCTCCCAGCACTGCCAGGATGGACAGCAGTAGGAATCCCCTTCCGCCTCCGAGGAGGGAGACGGTCGTAGTGAGGGCAATCAGCTGGAGAATTCCGAACAGCACCAGGACGACACCGATGATCACAACGATGAAGCCCGAGAACCAGGAAGGATTCAGGAACAGGATCAAGCCCAGAATGCAATCGAAGACGGCATTGGCAGTTGTAAGAAGAGGAGCCTTGTCCTTGGATGAGGTCAGACCGACGATCAGGGAGACGACTCCTGCCGCGATGATGAAGCTCGCGATGATTCTGACCACGGTACGGGTTGCATCTGCTCCGATGACCATCACCAGACCGATGGCGATGGCAAGCAGGGCGCGGATGATACCGCTGAGTTTTGTCTTGTATCCGAAAGTAAACATATTTCCAATAGATTTCAATGAACCACAAATTTACTAAATATGCCATTAATTTAAGAATAATTGTCTAATTTTGTCTTACCATGTATTATGACACTCATAACCATAGTCAGTTTTCCTTTGACGGAGCAAGGACCACCCTTGAGAAGAGCACGGCATCTGCCATTTCCAAAGGTCTTGGGGGAATCTGTTTTACCGACCACTGCGATTTCTACGTCCCGGAGATGAAGGCTGATTTCGAGCCGATTGTCTGCGAAGTTTTCGATGTTGCCGCCCAGCAGCAGGAGATTGACAGCATCAATGCCCGGATTGCAGGCGGAGAATTCGGAAGGGAAGCCGCCAGGAAATTCAAAGTCCTGAAAGGAATAGAAGTGGGGATGGAGGAGAAGTCCCGCCCGGAACTGGAGAAGCATCTTGCCGAAAACTGTTTCGACCAGATAACTGCCTCGGTGCACTATCTGGAGGACTCCGATCCGTACTACGGCCCGTACTACAAAGGAAAGAACTGGAAGGAAGCCTACGGACGCTATCTGGAAGCCTACCTCAGGGAAATGAAATGGCTTGGGGACAGATTCGACATCATGGGGCACTTCGACTACATCACGCGCTATGCCCCCTACCCCAAGGAAAGCATCCTCTACCGGGATTTCCCAGGCCTGTTCGACGAGATCCTCAGGTTTCTCGCAGAGAATGGCAAAGCCATCGAGATCAACACCAAGACCTACAAGACCTACAGGATGAGGACACCGCAGCTGGACAGGGACATATTCATCCGCTTCATGGAACTTGGAGGAGAAGCTATCGTCCTTGGCTCCGATTCCCACGACTGCGAACAGGTAGGATACAGGTTCGAATACTATGCCCAGTTTGTCAAATCATTGGGATTCAGAAGATTGGCTCACTTTGAAAACCGAAAGTTGAAAATGGTGACCATCTGATGCAGCTCCGCCTGAAGGAGACACCGAAACCGATACCCCTAACTTACACGAACAATAATGAAACGAATTTTTCTGTTCTGGCTGATGCTCTGCACCCTTGCCTGCGCCAGTGCCTCCGCCCAGATAGACGAAGCCACCCGGGCAAAACGGGAAACCAGAAAGAACATGGTGGTCCGCGAATGGAACACCGACCCGAGAACCAAGACAAGATGGCTCGACAGAGTCACCACCTATGACGCCCTCGGACGCAAGATAGAAGAGATCGAATACACCAAGATCGGCCAGAAATGGCGCGAGACCTACGAATATGGCGAGGATGACCGCATCAGCAAGGATGTTCTCTACAACGAAAGAGACAAGGTCGTCCTGGTCAGGAAGTACGAATACAACCCTGACGGTTCCAAGAAGAAGCAGTTCAACTACGCTCCGAACGGGAAACTTGAGACTGTCAAGGTCTTCGAATATGCCACATCCTACTGATTCTTTTGATGGACAGAAGGATCAGAACCTATCCGGCCGTGCTCGGCATGGACTCCATCACCCTGGAGGAGATGGAGTCTGTGAAGCTCATGAACAGAATCGATTCGAAGTACGTCACGACGGACGACAAGCTCGACCTGCTTCTTGAAAGAGCCGCCCGGGAAGGGTACAGGGCCTGCATCATCGCAGGAGAGAAGATAACCCCCTATTTCTCCATGTACTACGACACTCCGGACCTGGAGATGTTCAGGATCCACCGTGCGGGACATTCGGTCAGGCAGAAGATAAGGGTCAGGACATACACTCTGACCGGGACCACCTACCTGGAGATCAAGAGGAAGAACAACAAGGGAAGGACGAAGAAAAAGCGTATCCTGATTCCTGTGGCCGACCTGGGCAAAGTTTCTGAGGCTTCGGACTTCATCAGCCGGGAATCCCGGTATACCCTGGACAGAGTCAGCGAAGCCTGCACCACATCATTCTACAGGATAACCCTTGTCAACAGGGAAAAGACCGAAAGGATCACCCTGGACACCAATCTGAGTTTCACCAATCCGAGAACGGGCTGCGAGGCATCCCTTCCGGGAACGGTCATCATCGAACTCAAGCAGGACGGAAGGCATTCCTCGACGATGAAGGGCATCCTGCTGGACCTGAGGATCCACCCTTTCAAGGTCAGCAAGTACTGCATAGGAACAGTCCTGACCACACCAGGCCTGTACCGCGGCAGATTCAAGGAGAAAATCCGCAGAATAGAGAAAATGAGAAAAGCAAACGCACAATGAATATGAAAAGACTCCTGACGGTTCTGACAACCGTACTGATGATGCTGGGCCTGTGTTTCCCGGCATATTCCCAGATTGAGACCTCCTCTGCAGAAGAGGCCGGGGCCGTCATCGGCCAGACTGAAGACCACTTCGTCGGAGCCGACTTCGACCCGCAGATAGCGGCCGAGAACGGCTACTCGATCGAGATGACCGAGGAAGGCGACTACAAGATCACCCAGGGAGCGGCCGGTATTCTGGAGGCAGTTCTGAACCTGGTGAAGATCTTCTTCTTCAACCTCCTGGTCAGTTTCCTGATCATCCAGTTCTTCTACTATCCGAAGAGCAGGAGGATGGACTACTACTTCACCTTCATGATGTTCTCCTCGGCGATGTGCCTCCTGCTGTTCCTGATGAACAACCTCAGCCTTGAGATCGGATTCACCCTCGGACTTTTCGCCATCTTCGGAATGATCCGCTACAGGACAGAGACCGTACCGGTCAGAGAGATGACCTACCTGTTCATCATCATCGCGGTGTCCGTCATCAACGGTATCGGAGCAGACGTGCCTTTCCTAGAGCTGGTGGCAGCCAACGTGCTCATCATCCTGCTTATCTGGCTTCTTGAATCCCGGGGAGTATTCGTCCGCCGTACCTCGGTGAAGCTCATCATCTATGACAGGGTCGACCTGATTCTCCCGGAAAGGAGGGATGAACTCGTCGAAGACCTCCGTAAGAGAACCGGCCTCGACATCAGGGAGATCGAGATCGGGCAGGTGGACTTCCTCAAGGACACGGCATGGATCAAAGTGACCTACGAGTTGCCTGCGGGACAGGTCAACACCATCGACAAACTCACCAGAACCAAGGATTTCAATGGCTGAGCAATCAATAAACCCGAACATGAAAATCTTTGACAGCATGAAAACTTACCTCAGCAAACTTATGGCCGTGGCGCTCATTGGCATATTCGCCGCGCAGCTTCCTGCTTTCGCCGACGACGATGATGATCTGGCGACTTCTTTCGGTACAAGATATTCAGCCGGCATAGACAAGAAAATCATCAAAGGTCTCCACGTCGACTTCGAAGAAGAACTCAGGCTCGACGGCATCTCCGCCCTCGACAAGTCCTACACGACCATTGGAGTGTCCTGGAAAGTTCTGCCTTTCCTCAAGATCGGAGCGGGCTATTCGGCAATAGGAGCCAGGACCGCCGATGACCTCAATCCCGGCAGCATGGTCTGGGACTGGAGGCACAGGGGAACTTTCGACGTCACCGGAACCGTCAAGGCCGGAGCCTGGAAATTCTCCCTCCGCGAAAGATTCCAGGCAACCTACAGGACCAAGACCGTGAACGAGTGGCAGCAGCCGAAGACGGCCATGGTCCTCAAATCCAGGCTGAAGGCTTCCTACGATTTTTACAGGCTGGGTCTGGAGCCATACGCATTCGTGGAGCACAGGCTTCTGATGAACGGCGCAGAATGGGACAGCCGCTCCACCCACATCTATGAATATGCCAACAGCAATTTCATTGGCCACTCTGATGTCTACACCAACAGGATCAGAGCCCAGGTGGGACTGGAATGGGACATTGACGGCCAGCACGCAGTGGAAATCTACAGTCTGTACGACAGGATTACCGAAAAGGAGATTGACGCAAAGAAGACAAAACCGGTCCTCAAGATGCCGGTCACCACGACTGAAAGGAATTTCATCGCCATAGGAATAGGCTACACCTTCTCATTCTAGACTGCCGGCAGGCCCTGACCGGCGACCTTGCACAGGAACTTGGCGAGCATCCGCCGAAGTGCCGGCAGGCCCTAACTGGCGACCTCGCACAGGAATTTGATACGCACCAGACGGATGGCCATCTCATCGTAGTCCATCCCCAATGCGTTTATCGCATCATCAAGCGAATCGGAAGTCGCCTCGTGAGAAAAATAGGAGTAGATGTCCTCGACATCATCCTCGTCGACTTCCTGGCTGATGTAGTAGTTCAGGTCCAGTTTCAAGCCTGCGGAGACTATGGTCTCTATCTCCCGCATCAGTTCATCCATGTCCATCTCCCGGGCATCTGCAATGTCCTCCAGGGCCATTCTCCTGTCGATGCTCTGGATGATGAAAATCTTGTCAGCACTCTTCGACGGCGCCGACTTCATCACGAAATCGTCCGGACGGACAATCTCGTTCTCTTCGACATATTTCCGGATCAGGGAAATGAATTCCGCTCCGTACTTCCTTGCCTTGCCCTCGCCGACACCCTGGCAGTTGTGCAGCTCCTCGAAGGAGATCGGGTACATTATCGCCATGTCCTCGAGAGAGGAGTCGGAGAAGATGATCCATTGCTGGAGATTCAGTTTCCTGGAGATGTCCTTCCTGAGATTCTTGAGCATGGACAGAAGGGTGTCGTCGATTCCGCCTCCCTTCATCGCGGCCCTGTCGCCGGCAATCGCCTTGGCCTCCTCATCGTCTGCCGTGCTCTCTTCGAAGATCCGGTCTTCGGCAAGCATCACCTCATAGGGATTGCTCAGGAACGCCAGACCGGCTTCGGTAGCGGAAATAAGCCCATAGGACTCGATGTCCTTTTGAAGCAGTCTGAGCTGAAGCCCCTGATGGATGACCGAATTCCAGAATTTTTCGTCATGCCCGCCCCTGCCGAAGGAGTTCACCTTGTCCAGCGAATATGTCTTGACGGTGCTGTTGACCTTCCCGCAGAGAACCATCGAGATGATTTCCATCTTGAACCTTTCCGGAAGTTCGCTGACCGTACTTATCACCAGAGCCATCTCCTTCCTGCCGTCGAACATAGGCTTCGGATTGAGGCAATTGTCACAGGCGCAGCAGTTCGCTTCAGGATATTCCTCTCCGAAATAATTCAGGAGAAAGCGTCTGCGGCACAGGTTGGTTTCCGCATAGGCGACCGTCTCCATCAGCAACTGGCGGCCGATTTCCTGTTCGGACACCGGTTTCCCCTGCATGAACTTGTCCAGCTTCTGGATGTCCTTATAACTATAATAGGTGATGCAGTCCGCCGGCTTGCCGTCACGCCCTGCACGGCCAGTCTCCTGGTAATAGCCCTCGATGCTCTTTGGGATGTCGTAGTGGATGACGAACCGGACATCCGGCTTGTCGATGCCCATGCCGAAGGCAATGGTGGCCACAATGACATCCACATCCTCCATCAGGAAGGCGTCCTGATTGTCCGCCCTCGTCCTGGCATCCATGCCCGCATGGTATGGAAGAGCGCTGATTCCGTTGATGTTCAGAAGGTTCGCCATCTCTTCAACCTTCTTGCGGCTGAGACAGTAGATGATGCCGGAACGGCCCGGATTCTGTTTTATGTAGCGGATGATATCCTTTTCGGGTTCGTCCTTTCCACGTACCTCATAAGTGAGGTTGGGCCGGTTGAAGGAAGACTTGAAGACGGTCGCATCCATGATGCCGAGACTCTTCTGGATGTCGCTCTGGACTTTCGGTGTCGCCGTGGCGGTCAAGGCGATGATCGGAGCCCTGCCGATGGTCTGGATCATGTCCCTGATCCTCCGGTACTCCGGCCGGAAGTCGTGCCCCCATTCCGAAATGCAGTGCGCTTCATCCACAGCATAGAAAGAGATGTGGATCTCCTTGAGAAGTTCCACATTCTCCATCTTGGTCAGCGACTCGGGAGCGACATAGAGCAGTTTCGTGACACCTGACAGCACGTCCGAGCGGACCTCCTGGATCTGAGCCTTGCTGAGAGAAGAGTTCAGGAAATGGGCGATCCCGGTGCTCTCTGTCACGAAGCCGCGGATCACATCCACCTGATTCTTCATCAGGGCAATCAGAGGGGAGATGACGATGGCTGTGCCTGGCATTACCAGAGCCGGGAGCTGGAAGCACATGGACTTGCCTCCGCCGGTCGGCATCAGCACAAAGGTGTCCTTCCCGGACAGAAGATTAAGGATAATCTCTTCCTGGTCGCTCTTGAAGGAATCGTATCCGAAGAATTCCTTCAGCTTGGATCGCAGAAGTTCGGAATCGGCTTGCATCGTGTCAATTTTTACTTTCCTAAATATAGTTTATCTTTTCCGGACATCCAAACAATTTTATCATTATTGTCAAGGATAAGTCAATAAAAAATACGATATTTGCAGTTATTATCGGTTTTTGTGCCGGTGATTGAAACGAACAACATTAATAATATTCGATAAACGATGAAGACATTCAAACTGTTAGCAATGGCAGCTGTACTCGTGACAGCTGTTGCATGCAACTCAAACGCTCCTGCCGCTGAAGACGGGCAGGCAGCCGAGATCACCAATCCAAAGGACATCCTCCCATCGAAGGCAGTCACCGACTCGGTCAGCTACCTCATGGGTATCAACTTCGGAAGCTTCCTCAAGGGCTACGGCTTCGGAGACAGACTCAACTATGCTGAAATCAAGAAAGGTATCGACGATTTCGTGCATGCTACCGGCAACCAGGCTGACACCAACTTCCTCAAGCAGTTCAAGATCAGCCCGGAAGAGATGAACCGCATGTTCGGCGAGTATCTCCAGAAGATCAGCGAGTACACTCTCGCAGTCAACAAGGAGAAGGAAGCCAAGTTCCTCGCAGCCAATGCGAAGAAGGAAGGCGTACAGACAACCGAGTCAGGTCTCCAGTACATCATCTCAGAGGCCGGCAACGATGTCAAGCCGGGTCCTCAGGACACAGTCTTCGTACACTACGTAGGCAAGCTCCTCGACGGAACGATCTTCGACCAGACCACAGAGGCAGCTCCTTCTGCACAGCTCACAATGAACAGGGTCATCGCCGGATGGACCGAGGGCATGCAGCTCATCGGCGAGGGCGGCAAGGCTACCTTCTTCATCCCTTCAGAGCTCGGCTACGGCACCCGCGGACAGCAGGGCATCGAGCCTAACTCGACTCTCATCTTCGACGTCACTCTCGATTCAGTAAAGCGCTACGTCGCTCCTGCACCTGCAGAGTAATATCGTACCCGGAAAAACAAAGCCTGTCTCCCCATTTTCAGGAAGGCAGGCTTTTTCCAACTCAAAAACAGAACAGGCAATGGCAGCATTGGAAATAGAAGGCAAGATCCAGCAGAAACTTGCCCCACAGAAAGGGCAATCCGCCCGTGGAACCTGGACAAAGCAGGATTTCATCCTTGAATATCAGGACGGAAACTTCCCGGCCTCGGTCTGCTTCACATCCTTCGGAGACGAGAAGGTAGCGGAACTGGACAGATTCCAGGTAGGAGATTCGGTGAAAGTCTCCTTCAACCTCAGGGCAAGGGAGTTCAACGGCAGATGGTACAACGACATCAGGGTCTGGAGAATCACCCCTGCAGGCCAGGGAACCGGAGCTTCATCCGGGGCATGGCAGACAAGACAACCTGCACAGGCTCCTGCACCTGCACCGACACTCGACGACCTGCCGGCAGACGACCCGAACCAGGACCTTCCGTTCTGACGGTCCATTCCTGGCGCATCGGTGGCGACGCTGGCGATCCTGTCAGGCCAGGGCCTTCCGTTCTATAGATCGATCCACCGGATGGAAGGATCCCTCCGCCACCAGGTCAACTGCTTCTTGGCATAATGACGTGTATTCCTCTGGATAAGGCGCACAGCCTCTTCCAGGGGAATTTTTCCGTCCAGATAGTCGAAAATCTCCCGGTAGCCCACCGTCTGAAGGGCCTGGCAGTCGCGATATGGGAGAAGGGAACGGACCTCATCGACCAGCCCTGCTTCCATCATGGAAAGGACCCGGGCATCTATTCTCGAATATAGTTCTTCGCGGGAGCGGTTGAGCCCGATCTTCTCGATGACAAAATCCCGCTTCTTCCCGCCGCCCGACTTGAAGGAAGAGAAAGGCCTGCCGGAGACAAGGCAGCCCTCGAGGGCACGGATGACCCTCTGCGGATTGCGGATGTCGATCTGTGAATATGTCAGGGGATCCAGACCCTTCAGCTGCTCAGCCAGAGGATCCACCCCGGACTCATGGAAACGGGCCCAGAGTTCGGCGCGGAGCACCGGGTCCGCCTCCGGCATCCGGTCCAGCCCGTTGCACACGGCGTCGATGTAAAGCATCGAGCCTCCGGTCATGACCAGAGTCTCGTGCCCCTCCTCGAAGAGAGTGCCGACAAGTTCGAGCGCGTCCTGCTCGTAATCGCCCGCAGTGTAATGCGCATCCACCGGCACCGTCTGGATGAAATGATGCTTCACGGCAGAGAGTTGCGCTTCGGTAGGAACAGCTGTCCCTATCGACATATTCATGTACAATTGCCTGGAATCGCAGGAGATGACCGGGGAACCCACTTCCAATGCCCTCGAGATACTGAAGTCGGTCTTCCCCACGGCCGTAGGGCCGAGAATGATCTGAAGTCTGCGGGTCATGGAATCATCAGATCTCCAGATCCTCTGTACCGTCAAAGACTATCTTTCCATCTTCATCATCGTCGGTCTCATCGTCGTCATCGTCATCGTCGTCTTCGTCGTCATCGAAATCATCAGGATCCGCATCGGCGCCTCCGTCTTCATCGGAGAGACCGATCATGCTCCATTCCGGCTTCTGGCCAGGCAGATGACGCTGTGAATCAGGAAGATCTTCATAGGCGACATAGCCGTTCTCGAACTCGACTGGATTAGGACCCTTGACATCAACCAGGGATGGCGAACCGCCCTGAAGGGTCTCATCGACCGATTCAAGAGTGACAATCACGCTCTTGCGGTTGGGAACATCATAGAAATACTGGAACGACACGACCCCGGCCTGGGCGGTCGCATTGACGGTAACCTTGTCGACAGTGCCCGAACCAAGGTCAAAGAAACCGTAGCGCCCGACCACTCCACCGGAGGAGTCCAGACCCTTGAACATTATCAACTGATCCTGGGGAAAATCCATGTCCGCCCTCATCTGTTTGTGAAAATCATAGAGGGTCGTGTCTCCATCCATCTCATAGACTCTGAAAAAGCCTTTAATACCGGCGAGAGTCACCTTATACCTATAGAGCATATCCAAATAAAAAAACCGTTTGTACTAAGCCTGAAGGCTTGCTTGCGAAAAGCGGAACCAAAATTACAAAAAATCCCATTCCGTTGCAAAATAATGTTTAAATCACTAAATTCGTCATTTTGGAAATGGGTGCAACGGAGAACATCTCGACAGACATTTACAGGAGTATTCCAGCTCCTGCAGAGGGGCTGTTCAAAGACAACGGCAGCCGGTTCATCGCTCTTGCCTATCCTGTGGAGACAGAAGAAGAAGTGAAAGAGATCGTGGCCTCACTGAAAAAGAAGTATCACGATGCCAGACACCACTGCTTCGCCTACAGGCTCGGCCACAAGGGAGACAGGTTCAGAGCCAATGACGACGGGGAACCCTCCTCTTCTGCAGGAAGGCCGATCCTGGGACAGATCGACTCCAGATGTCTCAGTGATGTCCTGGTTGTGGTGGTGCGGTACTTCGGCGGAATCAAGCTGGGGATACCGGGTCTCATAAGGGCCTACAAGACCTCCACAGCAGATGCGCTCGACAATGCCGGAACGGTGGAGAAAATCGCCGGGGAATGGTACAGGATACGCTTCGGCTACCTTTCGATGAACCAGGTGATGAAAGCCGTAAAGGACATGGAGCTGCCTCAGAAAGCCCAGGAGTTCGGCGAAGACTGTTCCATGCAGTGCAGGGTGCGGCTCTCGCTGAAGGAGGACTTCCTCAAAAGGATGGGCGACATCGAGGGCTGTGAGGTGGAAAGAATATGATGACATTTGATTTAGAACTTGATAATTAACTGAATAAAAAACGAACAAGATGTCCAAGAACCTTGTATCAATCCGTGATTTTTCCAAGGAGGAGATCCTTCACATCCTCGACCTGGCCGCAGAGTTTGAAAAAGACCGTGAACAGGATTTCCTGAAAGGCAAGGTGATAGCCTGCCTCTTCTTCGAGCCTTCCACCAGAACCAGACTTTCATTCGAGGCCGCGGTCAACAGGCTTGGCGCAAGGGTGATCGGCTTTCCGGACAACCGCAATACAAGCCAGACAAAGGGAGAGACCCTTGAAGACACGATAAAGATCATCTCCAACTATGTCGACATGATCGTGATGAGACATCCTGTCGCAGGCGCAGCCGACATTGCAGCATCTGTAGCATCTGTTCCGGTCATCAACGCCGGAGACGGAGCCAACCAGCACCCGACCCAGACCCTTCTCGACCTCTACGCGATAAAGAAGACCCAGGGCAGGCTCGAAAACCTCAACGTCAACCTCGTCGGAGACATGAAATACGGCCGTGCCGTGCATTCCCTCGTGGAGGCCCTCTCGGCCTTCGATCCGGTCTTCACTTTCACTTCTCCGGAAGAGCTCACCCTCCCGAAGAAATACCTCGAGATGCTTGACGAGAGCGGGATTAGATACTCCCAGGTGCAAAGGATCGAGGACGCGATCGACGACTGCGACATCCTCTACATGACCAGAGTGCAGCAGGAAAGATTCTCCGACCGCGACGAATATGAAAAAGTCAAGGACACCTACAGGCTGACCGCCTCGATGCTTGCCTCCGTCAAGCCGAACATGCGGATCATGCATCCTCTCCCGAGAGTCAACGAGATAGCCACCGAGATCGATGACACCGAATATGCCTACTACTTCCAGCAGGCAGGAGGCGGAATGTACGTCAGGATGGCGATCATCTCCTATCTCCTCGGCTACAGATAGCCGCACAACCGACAGAAACACAACAGAACGAACAATAACAAAGAAAGAAAGAAAAATGGGAAAAGTACATGTATTCAATGCAGGACCATGCCTGCTCCCCCAGCAAGTGATTGACAATGCCGCAGAGGCATTGAAGGATTTCAAAGGTACCGGAGTGTCGGTACTCAGCATCTCCCACAGGACCAAGGAGTGGGAAGCAACAATGGAAGAATGCCGCTCGCTCTGGAAAGAGCTTCTGAATATTCCTGACACACACGAGGTTCTGTTCCTCGGAGGAGGCGCCTCGATGGAGTTCCTCTACGTCGCGATGAACTACCTTGAGAAGAAGGCCGCTTACCTCGAGACCGGAGTATGGGCAAAAAAGGCGCTCAAGGAGGCCAAGGGCCTGGGAGAAGCCTACGCAATCGCAAGCTCCGCCGACAGGAACTATTCATATATTCCTAAAGGATTCGAGATACCGACAGACATCGACTATCTCCACATTACCACCAACAACACCATCTACGGCACTGAGATCAGGGAGGACATCGACTGTCCCGTACCTCTCATCGCGGACATGTCATCGGACATCATGAGCCGTCCTGTGGATGTCAGCAAATATGCCCTCATCTACGGTGGAGCCCAGAAGAACGTCGGTCCTGCCGGCGTGGCTTTCGCCATCGTCAACAAGGAATCTCTCGGGAAGGTCAGCAGGTATATTCCTACAATGCTTGACTACCGCACCCACATCGACAAGCTTTCGATGTTCAACACTCCGCCGGTGTTCCCTATCTACGTGATGAACGAGACTCTCAAATGGCTCAAGGGAATGGGCGGAGTCGAAGCAATCCACAAGATTGATGTCAAGAAGGCTGAGATTCTCTATTCAGAGATCGACCGCAACCCTCTGTTCGTCGGGACAGCCGCTGTGGAAGACAGGTCGATCATGAATGTCTGCTTCGTGATGGCCCCTGGCTACGAAGCCCTCCAGGACGAGTTCCTCGCCTTCTCCAAGACCAGGAACATCGTCGGTATCAAGGGGCACCGTTCTGTCGGAGGCTTCAGGGCATCCATCTACAATGCCTGCACCGTCGAGGATGTACAGGCTCTGGTGGACTGCATGCAGGAATTCGAGAATCTCAAGAAATAAAAGGCCATGAAAGTACTTGTAGCAACACAGAAGCCATTCTCTGCCGCAGCAGTGGCCGGCATCAGGGAAATCATTGAAGCATCCGGCAACGAATTCGCCGCTCTCGAAAAATACCCTGAGCAGGCAGACCTCGTCGCTGCCGTAAGGGATGTCGACGCTCTCATCATCCGTTCCGACAAAGTTACCGCCGAGGTTCTCGATGCTGCCTCCAATCTCAAGATCGTCGTCCGCGCCGGTGCAGGCTACGACAATGTCGACCTGGAAGCAGCAACCGCCCACAATGTCGTGGTGATGAACACTCCGGGCCAGAACGCCAACGCTGTCGCCGAACTTGCGATCGCGATGATGATCTACATGAGCCGCGGCCTGTTCACTCCGGCTACCGGAAGCGAGATCCAGGGAAAGACCCTCGGCATCCAGGCCTTCGGCAATGTGGGAAGGCTGGTGGGAAAGAAGGGTGAGGCCCTCGGAATGTCCGTAATGGCCATCGACCCGTTCATCCCTGCAGAGAGCATTGCACAGGCCGGCGCCACTCCGGCAGAAAGCCTGGAGCAGCTCTATTCATCCTGCGATTTCGTCTCGGTGCATATTCCTGCCACTCCTCAGACCATCGGTTCGATAGGCTACGACCTGATCTCGAAGATGCCGAAGGGGGGCTGCCTGGTCAACACCGCCCGCAAGGAGGTCATCGACGAAGCCGGGCTTGAGAAGGCTCTCGAGGAAAGGCCTGATCTGAAGTACATCACGGATGTGGCGCCAGGCAATTACGAGGCGCTCAAGGAGAAGTTCGGCACCCGCATATTCGCAACCCCGAAGAAAATGGGCGCCCAGACGGCCGAGGCCAACATGAATGCAGGTCTTGCCGCCGCACGCCAGATTGTGGATTTCTTCGAGACGGGCAACACCCGCTTCCAGGTCAACGGGAAAAAGTAGCATCGAGATGCCTCCGGGCATGTCAGGGAATATTCAGATGCCAAGGGATATTCAAAAGCATAATAATGATATGGTAAGAGTAAAACCGTTCGCAGCAATCAGACCGCCAAAGGGAATCGTGACAGAAGTCGCCGCCCCACCTTATGATGTCCTCAATTCGGAAGAGGCCAAAGCTATGGCAGGAGAGAAGTCACTCCTCCACATCACCAAGCCGGAAATCGATTTCGACCCGATCCTCGAAGACCATGATCCGAGGGTCTATGACAAGGCTGTGCAGAATTTCAAGCTCTGGCAGCAGAATGGTTGGCTGAACCGGGAGGAGAAGGAGTGCTACTATGTCTATGCCCAGACCATGGGCGACCGCACCCAGTACGGTATCGTGCTGTGCGCCCACACTGACGACTACGCTTCGGGCAAGATCAAGAAGCACGAACTGACCAGACGGGACAAGGAGGACGACAGAATGATCCATGTCCGGATCCAGAATGCCAACATCGAGCCGGTCTTCTTCGCCTACAAGGACAACGAGACCATCGATTCGATTGTCGCTGCCAAGATTTCCGGGACGCCCGAGTATGATTTCGTGGACGAGAACGGCTTCAGGCACACCTTCTGGGTGATTGACGAGGATGATCTCATCGCCAGGATCACCGAAGCCTTCACCGGCAGTGTCGATGCGTTCTATGTTGCCGACGGACACCACAGGACAGCAGCAGCGGCCAGGGTCGGTGAGGAGAAGAGGGCTCAGAACCCTGCCCACACCGGCGACGAGGAGTACAATTTCTTCATGGCAGTCTGCTTCCCGGAGAGCCAGCTGAAGATTCTGGACTACAACCGCGTGGTGAAGGATCTGAACGGTCTTGGCAAGGAAGAGTTCCTTGAAGCCCTTTCAAACGACTTCGAGGTCAAAGAATGCGGTGCCGGAATATGCCAGCCTGACCACCTGCACAACTTCACGATGTATCTCGACGGCAAGTGGTACTCCCTCGAAACCCGTGAGGGACGCTACGACGACACCGATCCAATCGGAGTGCTCGATGTGACCATCCTCTCCAATCTGGTTCTGGACAGGATTCTGGGCATCAAGGATCTCAGGACAGACAAGAGAATCGACTTTGTCGGTGGGATCCGCGGACTCGGCGAACTCTGCCGCAGGGTGGACAGCGGGGAGATGAAGGTGGCTTTCGCCCTCTACCCGGTTTCGATGAAGCAGCTTATCGACATTGCCGACACCGGCAACATAATGCCTCCAAAGACAACCTGGTTCGAGCCGAAACTCCGCTCCGGCCTGTTCATCCACTCGCTGGATTAGGAAAACATCCATGAAGCCTACACTGACAAGACTCCTGGTCGGGGTCGCTTTCTTGTCGTCGGTAATTTGCTGCGACAAGAATCCGGTCCGAGCCAGGCTGGCAGACATTGATTCCTATGCCGCATCGAATCCGGACAGCGCACGGCGAGCTCTGGAAGCCATTGACCAGGACTTCCTTAACACTCGCAAGCTGAAGGCGCAATACGCGCTGATGCTTTCCACTGCCCTCAGCCGCTGCAAGATCAAGGTTCCGAATGACTCCTTGATCAACATAGCTGTAGATTATTACAAGACCTTCGGACCTGCGAAGGAGAAATTCCTCTCCTACTACTACCAGGGAAGGGTATATGATGATCTGGAAGACTATGAGTCTGCAATGCTTAGTTATCTGGAAGCAGAAAGCATTCATTCCAAGAAAATACCACTTAGGCACCTGACCTCATTGTACATGAAGAAAGGCAGAATCTACCAACACTACTATGACCTTGAGAAATCGGTCAATGCCTATCGGAAAGCCCAGGTCCTTGCTCTGCAATGCGATTGGAAACCCAACTACTTCAACGCAATGTTGGGAGAAATGGCCCAATATACCATTTTTGGTAAGAAAGAAGCAACAGATAGCATGATTCAACTCATGATTCCTCTGAGGGATGAGATGATACTTAGAAATCGGAT
>SFMU01000026.1 GCA_004552965.1 Bacteroidales bacterium
GGAACTGGCTGATCTGGCAGGAATCAGCATAAACACTGTTGTTGCAGCAGAACGAGGTCAGGGAGACCCTAAGATCTCGACCTATCTGGCAATATGTAATGTCCTTGGACTTAAACTGACAGCACAGTTATGAGACAATGTGAAATCTATCTGCACGGAATAAGATGCGGTTTACTGACTGAAGATGACAACAGGACCTTCACGTTCACTTATGACAAGGCATATCTCATTGGAGACAATGCAGAGCCGGTAAGCCTGACTCTGCCACTTCAGATCGAGCCTCATACATCTCCTTATTTATTCCCGGCATTCGCAAATATGCTCTCAGAAGGCGAGAACCGCCAGATCCAGTCGCAACTATTGAGGATCGATCCGGAAGATGACTTCGGCATTCTGCTGGCAACCTGCAGTACAGATACTATCGGGGCTATAACAGTCAGACCAATCGAACTATGAAGACATTGAATATATGTCCGTCCACATTAAAGGATGGATTCAGCACATACTCACCGGTCGCAGTCAAAGCGCTTTTCGACGGAGTTCAGGTCCCTCACATATTTCCTGGTTTGAGTCCTGAAGATGAAGCCGCCAGATCAAGTGAGCCGATAAAGAACATCGGCCGTATCTCTCTTTCAGGAGCTCAGCCGAAGTTTTCCGTAATCATCGGAGAGGATAACAAGTTGAGATACACACGCGACGGAGAACAAGGCACATATATCCTGAAGCCCCGTCCGACCGGCTATCAGATCATCAACAGGGATTACTGTGCGGCAAATGAACACGTCACAATGCAGATTGCTTCTCAAGTCTACGGCATAGAGACCGCCCCTAATGCTCTGTGTTTCTTCGAGGATGGCAAGCCCGCATATATCACACGCCGTTTTGATGTTCATCCGGAAGGAAAATACAAGCAAGAGGACTTTGCTGCACTGCTCGGCTGGAGCAAAGATAACGGAGGAAAGAACTTCAAATATGATAAGGCCAGCTACGAGGAATGTGCCGAGGTCATACATAGATATGTAAAGGCAGCGTTGATCGACATAAGACGATTCTACAGAATAATACTATTCAATTTCGTAACCCTTAACGACGACGCGCACCTGAAGAATTTTTCGCTGATTGAGAGAAACGGAGAATACCGTCTTTCACCGGCCTACGACCTTGTAAACACATCACTCCAACTTTACGAGCCACGCATATTCGCCCTCGACAAAGGTTTGTTCAAGGAGGGAATGAGTACAGCAGACACCCACAGTATCTGTTACGATGACTTCGTGGAATTCGGCAGAAGAATCGGCCTTACCGACAAAGTCATCAAACAAGAGATAAAAAAATTCCAGGAGCCAAACCCTAAGGCTATTGAACTTATCGAGAACTCATTCTTGTCTGACGATCTCAAGAAGCAGTATATTACGGCATATAAGTATAGGTGCAGGATGCTTAATTTATAAATATTATATAGTCAGGCTCCCCAAATCCCCGCCTTGGCCTTCCTTTTTTCCCATGGAGAAGTCCCAGCTCCTTCGTTATTTTCAAAATTTTTGATAACTTTGTGTCCCGTTATGAAATACGGGTTCGACAACGAAAAATATCTCAAAATCCAGTCTGAACGCATCAGGGAGCGCATCGGAAAGTTCGGTGACAAGCTCTATATGGAGTTCGGTGGTAAATTATTCGATGATTATCACGCAAGCAGGGTGTTGCCGGGATTCCAGCCCGACAGCAAGTTCCATATGCTCGAATCCCTGAGCGACTGCTGCGAGATAGTCATTGTCATCAGCGCAATCGACATAGAGAAGAGCAAGGTCCGCAGCGACCTTGGAATCTCCTATGACATGGACGTTCTCAGGCTCAGGGGAGAATTCGAGACCAGAGGCTTCCTGGTCAATTCTGTCGTCATCACCCATTACAATGGACAGGCCAGCGCCGACGCCTACCGCCACAGGCTTGAAGGGATGGGCATCAGGACTTATTACCACTACACTATCGAGGGCTATCCGCAGAATGTCTCCCTTATCGATTCGGATGAAGGCTTCGGCAAGAACGACTATGTGGAGACCACACGCCCTCTGGTGATCGTCACTGCCCCGGGCCCCGGCAGCGGCAAGATGGCAGTCTGCCTGAGTCAGCTGTATCAGGAAAACAAGAGGGGAATCAAGGCCGGTTATGCCAAGTTCGAGACGTTCCCTGTCTGGAATCTTCCGCTGAAGCATCCTGTCAACCTCGCCTATGAGGCTGCAACTGCCGACCTGAAGGATGTCAACATGATCGACCCGTTCCATCTTGAGGCCTACGGAGAGACCGCCGTCAACTACAACCGGGACATCGAGATATTCCCTGTCCTGAATGCGATCTTCGAAGGCATATATGGTGAAAACCCATACAAGTCACCGACTGACATGGGTGTGAATATGATAGGCTACTGCCTCAAGGATGATGAGGTCTGTCGCGAAGCGGCCAACAATGAAATCATCAGGAGGTACTACAATTCGCTCAACAGACTGGCTGACGGAGACTGTACCGAAACCGAAGTCAACACCATGGCTCTCATCCTCAAAAGAGCCGGGCTCACTACCGACTACCGGAGGACAACCCTCGCCGCCCGCGAGCGCAAGGCACAGTCCGGTGAGGATGCGGCTGCCCTTGAACTGTCCGACGGGACAATCATCACCGGCGAGAGTGGCAACCTTCTGGGACCGAGCGCAGCTGTGCTCTTGAACTCCCTCAAGCATCTTGCCGGGATTCCGCACGGAGTCAAACTCATCTCCCAGAAGATGATCAACCCTATCCAGAAGACGAAGGTCGAGTATCTCCACGGCCGCAATCCGCGTCTGCACACCGATGAGGTCCTGGTTGCTGTTTCAATGTCCAGCACCATGGACGAGAACTGCGAGAAGGCCCTGTCGATGCTTCCTCTGCTCAATGGATGCCAGATGCACTGCACTGTCAAGCTCTCCGATGTGGACAGCAAGATATTCAGAAAACTGGGCGTCGGACTGACCTGTGATCCTGTCACCGGCAACAAGGAGCATGTCTAGAACCAGGGTGTGAGTCCCCGTTCCGCGGCCTTCTATTCCGAGCTCCAGGCCCTTGAATTCCGATCCGGAGCTCCCGCCATGTCCTCTCAGCCTACCTTGAGAAACGGTGCAGTTCGGCGAGGAGAAGGTGGTAGTCTCTTTCGCTCTCCAGGGCATTGGAGAGGGCATCGTACCAGAGCGACTGCTCCATCCTGTACTCGATAAGTGTCATCTCACCGCCGAGCAAGGCCTTGTCAAGGATGTCGAGGCTTGAGATCCGGCTGACTTCCGCGCTATAGTCGCACACCAGCTTCTGAAGACCCAGAGCCTGGTTGTACTTGTTGCGCAGCGAATTGCGGAACTGCAGGGCACTGTCTTCCATCTTCGCATTCAGAGCCTGGGATTTGGCTTTGGCAGCCTTGACCTTTCCTTTTCCTTCCCAGAGCGGAATGCTGATTCCTGCACCGATTCCCTGCAGAGTCGTGCCCGCGATTCTCTCGCTCACGTATCCCACCGAGAATTTAGGCAGCCATTCCGCCTTCGCCAGTTTCAGCTGATTGCCGGCATTGCTGACGCTCTGCGCGACAGCCTGCAGTTCGGGATTGCCCTCGGCGGCACGGCTGTACCAGCTCTCGAAATCCTCTGGAAGGAGGGACTCTGAGAAGACCTCGTCCTTCAGGGAGATCTCGACACCACCGTTCATCCTCACAAGTTCTTCACTGGCCGCCTTGAGATCGATTTCGTTGATTTCGTAGTCCTTTCTTGCATCCACAAGATTGAGTACAGCCTTGTTGAGGTCAAGAGCATTGCAATCTCCCCGGTCAAACTTCTTCTGCCAGGCATCGGCGATGATTCCGGCACTCTCCATCCTTCGCGAAAGGATAGCCTTCAGCGCATTGTGATACACTATCGTGATGCAGATCTTCTCAGCCTCTTCGAGGAGTTCCTTGCGTCCGGCTTCATATTCAAGGTCGGCGATGGTAGCCTCTCCGTCGGCGATCAGCTTCCTGAAACGGTACACGGTAGGGAAGTCGAACGACTGCGTGAGTCCAAGGTCTATTCTGTTGCCCTCTTCTTTCGGAGTGCCCCAGAGATAGCCCAGTTCAAGTTCCGGATCGGCAGGAGTCAGACCGGTCCTGGCTTCCGCCTTCGCTGCATCCGCCTCCGCCCTGAGTACCTTGAGCGTTGTGTTGTTTCTCTCCACCGAAGAGAGGACCGACTCCAGGTTCTGAGCCCGAAGCGGGAACGCGGCCATTACAACCGCAATTATTATCAAAGTCTTTCTCATTTCTTGACCTCCTTCGCCTGTTTTCCGGCCTTCCGGGTGTAGATCCACTCGAACAGAACCGGCAGGATGTAGATGTTGATGATTGTTGAGGTGATCAGACCGCCCAGAACCACGATTCCCATAGGACTCTGAATCTCGTTGCCTGATTTGCCCCCGGACAGGACCAGAGGAATCAATGCAAGAGCAGAAGTCAGCGCGGTCATCAGGATCGGATTGAGTCTGTCAGCAGAACCCGCCAGGATGCTTTCCCTGACCGGCAATCCGCTCTCGCACAGATGCATGTACCTGGAAATCAGCAGGACTCCGTTGCGAACTGCGATGCCCAGCAAGGTGATGAATCCAATCGTCGACGGAATGCTTATCACACCTGAAGAAATCCTGACGGCAAAAATGCCACCGATGAGCGCGAAAGGAAGCGAGCAGAGCACCAGGATGGTCAGCGGCATATTCCTGAACTCCCCGTAGAGGAGTATGAATATGACGAGAAGGGCCAGCACAGTCGCCAGGGCAAGGGTTCTGTTCGCATTGCGCGCGCTCTCGAACTGCCCGCCATATTCGATCCTGTAGCCCTCCGGAAGCATTATGTCCTTTGCAATGGCATCCTTGATGTCCTCCACGATGCTGACTACGTCTCTGCCGCTTGTGTTCGCCGAAACCACCAGCTTTCGCTGGACATTCTCACGCGAAATGGCGTTAGGCCCCATTGTGGAAACGATTTCGGCAACCTCCCCGAGCGGAACCTTTTTGCCGTCCGGAGTGTCGATAAGCGCATTCCTGACACCCTCGACAGATTCCGTGTAGTCTGAGTTGAGCCTCATCACCACATCGAACCTCTGCTGCCCCTCATAGATGTCCGACACCTTCTCGCCGGCAAAGGCCAGGGTGATGAACCTGTTGAACTCCTCCATGGTGATGCCGTACCGGGCAAGCATCCCACGGTCTGCTCGTACCTGCAGCTGAGGAGATTCCGTAATCTGCTCAACAGCCACATCCACCAGACCTTCGATGCCCTCGATGCTGGCCTTGACAGAATTGCCGAGCATCAGAAGCTTGCTCAGGTCGTCACCGAATATCTTGATAGCTATGGCCGCCTGGGTGCCGGACACCATGTGGTCTATCCTGTGCCCGAGAGGCTGACCGACTGTCGAAGCGATTCCCGGAATCGTGGCAAGTTTCGCCCTCATGTCGTCCAGAACGGTTTCAAGCTTCCGCTTGCCAAGTTTCAGACCGACCTCGATCTCGCAGCTGTTGGAAGTCTGGGAATGCTCATCCAGCTCTCCGCGTCCTGTCCTTCTTGCCGTCTTTGTGACTTCCGGAACCTCGTGAAGCTTCTTCTCCATCAGGTTTCCAAGCTCGTCGCTGACCTCCAGGCTTGTCCCGGGAGCCGTCACTGCAGTGATCGTAGCGGAGCTTTCAAGAAACTTCGGAAGGAAAGCGGAACCCATTGTCAGGAAGGATATTCCAGCAAGCACGAAGAGCCCGGCGAGCACAGAAAGCGCAATCTTCTTGTGCGCCAGCACCCATTGCAGGCTATTTGAATATGCCCTTCCGAGAGCCGCCGTGAACTTCTTGTCCTTTTCATTCTTCCGGAGATACCTGTCGTCAGTAAGCATCAGGCTGCAGAGCAGCGGAGTGAGGGTCATGGCCACGATCAGCGACATGAAAAGCGCAATGATGTAGGTGATTCCCAGAGGTTTGAGAAGTCTTCCCTCCATTCCGCTGAGGAAGAAGAGGGGAGTGAAGGCCACCATCACGATGAGAGTCGCGTTGATCATCGAAGTCCTGATCTCTTTCGAACCCTCAAAGACCACCTTCAGCACACCTTCCCTTTCGGACGGATCCTTGGCATGATTCTGCCTGAGCCTCTTGTACACATTCTCCACATCGATGATGGCATCGTCCACGAGGGAACCGATGGCGATGCACATTCCTCCCAGAGTCATCGTGTTGATGTCCATTCCGAACAGCTTCAGCACGATCACTGTGGCAAGAAGCGAGACAGGGATGGCAATCACGGAGATAAGTGTGGTCCTGAAACTACCCAGGAAGAGGAACAGGATGAGGACAACGAATATGGCGCCCTCCAGCAGAGCCCTTGCGACATTGTGGACCGAAGACTCGATGTAGTCAGCCTGACGGAGCACTCTGGTGTCCATCACGACATCCTCCGGAAGGGTCTCCGCTATCGCCTTGAGGTTCTTCTCGATTGCGGAAGTGACCTCGAGGGTGTTGATGTTCGGCTGTTTGCTGATCGACAGCAGAACCGCTTTCTGCCCGTCCATAGAGGCATGACCCATCTTCACGGCCGCTCCTACACGAACCGTTGCTACATCCGAGATGACTACCGGGTACCCGCCTTCCATCTTCACCAGTGACATTCCCAGCTCTTCAAGGTCGGTCGAACGACCGATACCGCGCAGGGCATATTCATTGCCGAAATCCCTTATCACGCCGCCCTCCGAGTTGACGCTGATCGATGCTGCAGCGGCCTCCAGCTCTTCGTAACTGACATTGAATGCCGCCATTTTCTGCGGATCTGCCAGAATCTGGTACTGCTTGTAGTCGCCCCCGATGACGGTCACCTGGGAGACACCTCCCGTTGCCAGGATCGCCGGTTTGACCGTCCAGTCAGTGAGTGTCCTGAGGTCCATCTGGCTTGTCTGTCCGGTTGACCGCAGACCCACGAAAAGAATCTCTCCCATCACGCTGGACTGCGGTGCAAGGACGGGAACCACGTTGGAAGGCAGTTCCTCACTGATGGTCACAAGTTTCTCGGACACGATCTGACGTGCCTTCAGAACGTCCATACCCCAGTCGAACTCGACCCATACGAACGAGTTGCCGAACTTGGATGACGACCTGACCCTGCGGACCTTTGTGGCCCCGTTCATCGCGGTCTCGATAGGGAAGGTGACAAGCTTTTCGACCTCCTCTGCAGCCATTCCTCCCGCATCCGTCATCACAACGACTGTCGGAGCGGTTAGGTCCGGAAACACGTCGATGTCCATACTGCCTGCACAGAAGACTCCTCCTACCGCTACCAGGACAGAACCCAGAAGCACCAGAAGCTTGTTGTGCAGGGAAAACTTTATTATGTTGTTCAGAAAGTCCATTTTCCTCTAGATAATCTTTTACTCTTGAACCCGGTCTGATGAATTTCTCTTGAACCCGGTCTGAAAGATTGCTTTTGAACCCCGGTCTGAGATTGTTTTTGATCCCGGTCTGATGTATTTCTTTTGAACCCCGGTCTGAATGGTTTCTCCTGACCTTTGGTCTGATTTGTTTCTTTGACCCTTGATCTGAAAGATCTCTCCTGACCTGTTCTGCTAATGGTTGTGCCCTGCATGAGGATCGAGCGCCCCTGAAGCCTGTGCCAGCTTCACGAACATTGCTCCCTTGGAAACGACTCTCTCTCCGGCGCTCAGACCGGACCTGATTTCCGTCCTCAGACCGTCCGATGCACCGATCGTGACCGGAGTCTTCTCGAAATATTCAGGAGTGAGCTGACGGTAGACGAAGTAGTTGCCCTGCTCTTCGATCAGCGATGTCGTCGGAAGAGTTATGGCAGGTGTCTCGCTCCTGGTGATGATTCTGGTCTGAAGGAATGAACCCGGGATGAAGCCTCCCTTGTTCGGGACCGAGAAGGTAACCGGAATCAGCGGACTGTCGGAGGAAACCGACTTTCCGTAGCTGACAACCTTCCCTCCCAATTCGTCGAGAGTCCAGATCCTTCCGCTGTCCATATCCTTGAATGTCGCCCCGCAGATGTCCTTCAGGCAGGCTGAATATCTCGGCTGAATCTCTGCGACAACTAGAAGAGAACGGCTTCTTGACACTGTGGCGATCGGATCTCCAGCCCGTACGAACTGGCCGTTGGATACCGTGACAGAGGTCACGAAACCTTCGATCGGTGACTTCGCGCTCTGGCCTGATGCATCGAAATTGCCTTTGAGATTCTCGAACACTGCCTTGGCTATTTCAAAGGCGGCTTCGGCCTGCCGGAGTTCGCTCTCGCTGACAATACGGTCAGAGGCAAGAGCCTTTTTCCTCTCATATTCATTTCTGGCGAAATTGTAGTCCGCCTCGGCTCTGGCATATTTGGTGGCGAGGTTCTCGTCCGCCGTGCCGCTGCCCTTGACTATGCAGAGTGTCTCACCTTTGCGGACTTCGCGGCCTTCGACCAGGGCCTTTGCTCCTATCGATACCACTCCGTCTGTGAGAGCCGAAACCGTAAATACTTCTTCCTGTGAAGGTTGAACGCGCGAAGTTGCCCTGATTACCTGACCGAAAGGCTCCAGAACCGCCTCCTCAGTAGCAAAATCGACACTCCAGCTCTTCTCCTTCGGGAAGACCGCTCCGTTGCTGCTTCGCACTTCGAGGCTTTCGGCATATTCAGCAGCCTCACTGGCAGATGCGAACACCCGGACCGGAATGCTGGCTCTCTGCCCGTCCGCGCTGAAGACCAGGTTCGCTTCCCCTTCGGCCTCAGCCCTCACGCAGAACCTGTATATTCCTTGAACTTCAGTCTTCCCCTCGTGCTGGTGGGAATGGCTCTCGTCCTCGTGGGAATGGCCCTCGTGCTGATGGGAATGGCCCTCGCCCTGATGGGAATGGCCCTCGTCCTCGTGCTGATGATCCTCATGAGTTTCGCCCTCGTGCTGGTGGGTATGGCCCTCGCCCTCATGCTGGTGGCCCTCATGCTGGTGGCCCTCATGAGTTTCGCCCTCGCCCTCGATCTCGGGCTCCGCCTCTGTACCATGTCCATGCGAGCAGTTCCCGCAATTGTCCCCGGCACTTTCCCCCTTCGGAACGAGGCAGACACTCACATCCTCCCCCACATATGGCTTGAAGTCCTGAAGCTCAGTGACATGCAGAAGCACAGATACTTCCTGCCCTGCCACGAAGGTCCCCGTCTCAGCGAAGAACTCCAGCCCATCTGAATATGCAGTCAGCAGCAGATGCCCTTCACCTTCGTGTCCGTGGTCATGCCCATCTTCATGGTCATGGCTGTGCGCCTCATTCCCGTGCGCATGGTCAGAATGCCCACCCGCTTCGGCAGACACCTCATCTCCATGGCTATGACCCTTGTGGCTGTTACCGTTGCCACAACCGCAAACGAATGCCGTCAGGGCAAGCGAAATCAGAAATAGAGAAAACCTGTTCATATCTCGTAATTTTTGTAATCTGATGCAAGTTGTTTCTGAATATTACCTATTCTCAAACCTTACAAAAATAACGAACTAAGTCTGCAACCGAGTTGCAAACAAGCGGCTTCCTCATCACATTTAATATTGCCCAATACCGCCCCGTTCGCCTTTACAAAAGCCCTCTTCGCCACGCCGGGATGCCACTGAGACCTCTGTAGGCAGGGTCGCCGTGCCGAAGAGCCGATAGATGACCCCTTCGCCACGCCGGGATGGCTCTGAAGCACCTGTGGGCAGGGTCGCCGTGCCAAACCCGGTCGTGACCCCGACCATAATCCCGTCAAGGGTGCCGATTCCCTTTCCTTCGACACGCGACCCTGACCCAGAAGCGCTTCAGTAGAGGGTCCCCGTGCCAAAGTGCCGATAGAAGCCCTCTTCGCCACGCGAGGATGCCACTGAGGTACCTGTTGGTAGGGTCGCCGTGCTGAAGACCGGTCAGAAGAGCGCTTTGCCACGCGATAACTTGTAGCCGATAGGCGCCGCCCGCTTCCCGTGTGCGCAGGAGCACATTCCTCTCTGAGTCTTCCGCTGTCCTCTGCCATCGGTCTTCGTGAAATTCACCTGGAACGCCAATCCTTATTACAGGTACCTGTAGGGCACATCCCGGTGCCAGGTGGCATCAAATAGTGTTCACCTGGCACCTTTTTAGTCGCTAACTACTTGATAATCAATAACGGATCGTACCAGGTGAATTTCACGAAGACCAAAAGGGCTAATATCCGAAACACCAACTCACAGTGACTCCGCAAGGATGCCACTGAGATGCCTGTAGGCAGGGTGGCCGTGCCAAAGTGCCGATAGAAGCGCTCTTCGCCACACGAGGATGCCACTGAGGCATCTGTAGGTAGGGTCGCCGTGCCGAAGACCGGTCAGGAGAGCGCTTTGCCACGCGATGATGCCACTGAGGTACCTGTGGGAAAGGTCGCTGTGCCGAAGACCCGATAGATGACCCCTTCGCCACGCGGGGATGGCTCTGAGATTGTTGTGGGAGGGGGCTTCGTGCCGAAGGGTGCCAATAGCACCGTTCATAGACCGGTTATGCATCGGTTCGGTGCCGGTTTGCCACGAGGGGATGCCACTGAGATGCCTGTAGGCAGGGTCGCCGTGCCGAAGAGCAGATAGAAGACCCCTTCGCCACGCTGAGATGCCTCTGAAGTACCTGTGGGCAGGGTGGCCGTGCCAAAGACCGGTCAGGAGAACGCTTCGCCACGCGAGGATGCCACTGAGGTATCTGTAGGCAGGGTCGCCGTGCCGAAGGGCGGATAGAAGACCCCTTCGCCACGCCGGGATGGCACTGAGGTGACTGTGGGCATGGCGGCTGTGCCGATGCCGAAGCCTGAACCGTCTGTCATTCCGACCTTAGGAGATGCGTTTGAAGCCGATGCCGAAGCCTGAACCGTCTGTCATTCCGACCTCAGAAGATGAGTTTGAAGCCGATGCCGAGGAAGAGTCTGTTGCCGGCTTTGACTCCGATGAGAGCCCCGCTCGCTGCCCCGTTCGCTGCCCCGGTCTGTGCCCCTGAGGAAACCCCGGCTGAAACCCCGGCTGCCCCCACGGTTTCTCCTCCGGTTGAAGCCCCGCATGGCATAGCGGAGTCGCTCCCGTCTGGCATAGCGGAGTCGCTTCCGGCAGATTCGCCCGAGTTGCTGCCTGTTACGGTGCCGCTGATCTTTACTGTGCCGGAACCTGCGCCAGCGCTGAGGTAGGCGGCGTTGAAGGTCAGACCGTAGGATAGGTCAGAGGAGTTGTCGGAGGATGTTCTGGTGCCATGACCGTTACGTCTGGCAGGGGCGGCACGGTGAAGCCAGGAGAGCGTGATGCCACTTCTGAGGTAGTCCGCGGTGAGGACGTTCAGGTCATGGGGATACCATTCGTTGACCGGAACGCTGCCGGAACGTACCCCGGCATATTCATAGCGCCCGCCGAAACTTTTCATGGCAGTGATGTCGAGTCCTGCGTCAAGGGTCGAGCGTCTGAATATGATGCGCCTCCTTGCGCCTGCCGTCAGGCTCATGCCGCTGTAGCTGAATCGTGAGGCTGGGGCGATGTACCTGTCGTCCTTCGCGAAGAAGGATGCCTTGCCCGAGAAATCCCAGATGAAGGAGCCTCCCGAACCCGCGCCCGAACCCGCGCCTGAACCTGCGCCTAAACCCGCGCCTGAACCCGCGCCTAAACCCGCGCCCGCGCCCGAACCTGAACCGTCGTTGCCCCCTTCGGTCACGAAACAGTTGTAGACAAGGTCGGCCGAGACTGTGCTGTAGGTGCTCATGATAGATTCAGCGAGGACCTCCCAGCCGGAGCCCTGGACCTGTTTGGTGGAATATTCGATGCCATCGGTCATCCGGCAGAGTGCGTCGAGCCTGAACTTGTGCAGGAATTGTCCGCGAGCGAACAAGGCCTGCGTCGCGAAAGTGAGATCAAGCACGTTGGCTCGCCCCATGTCTCGAGGATGGACGGCATCCTGGCGCAGTCCGGTAGGCTTGTATTCGCCACCGGCTTCGACCAGCAGTCCGAGGTCTGAGTCCAGGGCATACTGAATATGCCCACCGAATGCATCTGAAGTGTAGTACATTGTGTACAGCCCTCCGGAGCCGACCATGTCCTCGGTGAAATTGCCCAGGCCACGGAGCACATAGACATTCTGCAGGACGGAACCGTTGCTCAGCGTCGGAGCGGACCTTTCCAGCATGTGTGAATATGCCAGGTCAACCCCCAGCGAGCTGCCGTTCCCCACACGGAACACCAGTGACGGACTCACGGACACATCGTAGCTGGTGGACTCTGCGCGCGGGTCCTGCTGCTTTGCTGCAATCCTGTCGCTGTAGCGGACGTGGGCTCCTCCGAATATCTTCTTGCCCAACGGGGCGGACAGTTTGAATTCCATGTCGTAGACCTGCCGTTTCCATTGGCTCACGACAGGGTCTGCGGCATTGTAGATGAATCTTTCGTCGAAAGGGTTGAACACCAAGGTGTTGAACCTGGTGCCATTGGCGGTGATGTTGTCGTAGGAGAACTGTCCCCAAAGCTGGATATTCCCGACCTTCGCGGCTCCCTGGGTGTTGAATCCGAGAGTGCCGCAGTCCGAGCCTTCCTGCATCCTGTGGTATGAACCGGTTTCAAACCGGTAGCCGAGATCGGCAGTGTTGTAGACCTGCAGATCCTTTACACCTATGCCTGCGGCGTTGGATGAGTTGAACCACAGGCTTTTCTCTTTGGCGAGATAGCCATCGTCCTGTGCCCCTGCCAGGATAGGCAGGAACACAAGCAGCAATGGCATCATCAGTCTCTTTCTATGACGGTTTCTCATTACTGGTTCTTCCAGGATGGAGCCTTGACTTCGTACCTTCTGAGCTCAGGCTTGAGATTGGTGTCGAAGTCGTTGGTGGAGTTGTTGGTGTCAAGGAACACAGGATAGCCGCCTTCTGCAGTCTTCTCGATCTTGCGGCAGATGGACTCGTTGACATAGGTGCCGCTGACGAAGGTCTTGCCCGCATCGATGGTTTCAGGCAGCCATGCGTCCGTAGTAGCGTTCTTTACCCAGTTGACACCGTCGAGGATGTCCTTGCGAGGGATTGCAAGGTATTTTCCGGTGACGGTTTCCTTCTCAAGGTTGTAGTTGCCGACGATAGGAAGTTCATCAGCGCTCTTGCTGAGTGAGAAGAGAATGAATCCGGCGGTGAGGGCGGAAGGCATGTACTGGTTGGTGATGGTCGGGTTGTGAGGAATGATGAGGTTGAGGTTCGGAACATCCAGATTGTCCACCTGACCTTTCTCGATGTATTTGTCGCAGACGGTCTCGAAATCGGCGCCTGAGAGATCGATGGAGTTAGGGTTCTTGTCCTCGGCGGTGTGGTCGGTTGCGTAGGAAGCGATCACGAAGGACTCACCAGGGTTCAGGAGATAGGTGGACCCGTTGCCCGGAACCTGCCATACCACGCTGTTCATGCAGAGATAGTCATCAGCCTTGATGCCGGTGTGGGTGCCGTCAGCGTTGACCAGATTGCCCTCTGCATCGGCGAAATTGATCGAGGCGCTGCTGTAGTTGGATGAAGTTCCGATGCACAGACCGTCCACAAAGACAGGGTCCGGACCGTTGTTGTAGATCTCGAAATAGTTGTCTTTGAGGTAGGTGGCGTTTGCAGGGGTTCTGCTGCAGCTGTAGAAGACTTCCTTTATCACGAGGGACGAACTCTTGGTGGCAACGACCGGAATCGAATTGAGGGACTCGTTGGAGTTGATCACAGCTCCCTTGACGGTGCCGAGGTAGTTGTAGAGGGAGAGTCTTGCTGTGGCGACTACATCGTAGACACCTTCAGGAATCTGGAGTACCGAAATCTTCTTGTTGACGGTTGTGAATCCGAGAACCTCACCGGTGTTGGTGTTGGTGAAGGTTACCTGGTATGCATCAGGGACAGGCACTTCTGAATCGAAGCCTGACTCGTCAACCTTGATTTCAAGATCGTAAAACTTGAGGCTCTTGTCCTCGCAGGAGGAGAGAGTGAGCAGTGCTGCGATGGCAGCCAATGCTGCGACAAAATACTTTTTCATACACTAACTAATTAAACACAAATAAATTAACCGAATATAAAGCAAAAATAACAATATCTATCTGATAAATCAACTGAATATCTGGATATTCCTGAAACCATCAAACACCCTGATGCGCCATAAACTATCGATTGAACAGTTTCACTTTCAATTCGAAGCCGAAATACATCGGGTTGTTCAGCTCCGTGAACGTCGCCGCTCCTACTTCGGAAGGGTCCAGAGGGCGGGAATTGAATATGTTGTTGACATAGAAGGATGCCGTCAGGTTCTTCCCGATCTCCTTTGACAGGTTGAGGTTGAAGACCACTGTCGGAATGGTTCTGCTCACTGTGAAGCGGCTCGTGGACTTGATCTCGTACATGTACCTGTAAGCCGGGTCGGAGGCCATTTCCTCTGTGAAGACGTGCATCTGACCGTCGATGGCGGAGAGGTAGTACTGAGGGATCTCGTCGTTGTTGTAGTCCGTCCAGCTGCGGGTGTAGGCATTGAAGCCTGTAGTCAAGGTCACAACGAATCCGATTGAAGGAATATTGTGGGTCACACGCAGGGTCGAGACGAACTTCTCGTAGTTGTACTTGCTCATGAACGGGTCGTAGATGGACACGTGGGAACCGGCATAGCTGCCGTTATTCTGGCGGAAATCGAAACTGTAGCCCGAATTGGCGGTCTGGGTCCTCATCCATGCTCCGTTGAGGAAGAACGAAGTGCGGATGGCGTCGAAGCGACCGAGGTTGAGTTCGTACTCGATTCCGAGATTGTGCTCGTACCTGTTGTTGGAAGGGGTGTACCAGCGGAAGAACTTCATCTCGTCACGGCTCATCTCGAAGGTCGGATTGCCGTTGGCATCGGTGCCCGACATCGTGTACTTCCGGTACGGGAGCAGGGCGAAGGTGCCCAGGTTGGAACCGAACCCGTAGCCGTTCTTCATCAGTTCGTCGAAGAAGGTGATGTTCAGTGTGTAACGGTTCGCGATGGTGATGTCCAGTCCGACCTCCACCTTCCTGTTCTTCGCTATTTCGAGGTCCGGATTGGAGGTGTCGAATATTCTTGTGCTCGCGATGACGACCTTGTCTTCCGGATTCTTGACGTCGTTGTTGAAGAGGGTCTGGTCGCAGTAGGCATTGTTAGGGTAGAGGTACGCCGAGGTCGGAGCCTTGGCAGTGATTCCGTAGCCTCCGCGAAGGGTCAGAGCCTCGGGAATCAGGTCGACCGAAAGGTTGATTCGTGGAGAGAGGGCGCTGAGGCCGCCTACGATGTCATAGCGAGCGCCTGCGCTGAGATTCAGATTTCTGGCTCCGGCAAACTGAGTGTGGAATATGCTTTCTGCGAATATGCCGGCCTGGTTGACGAAAGGAATGTCGTACAGGGGTCTCTCCCTGTAGCCCGACTCACTGTTCAGGCCCTGGGGCGGGGGAGTACCTTCAGGAAACACCAGACCGCGTCCGAGATTGCCGTCTGACTTGAAGTCTGCTCCGGCCAGGATCTTCTCGGAAGTCGCTCCCCAAGCTTTGAAGAGGTTCGCCGTGACCTTGGCATAGGTGTTCACCTCTTTGCTGTAGAAATCATAGTGGGACAGATAGGAGTCCGGCATGTAGATGGCATAGGCCCCCTCCGCCACCTGTTCCTGGCTGAAACTGGTGATTTCGGTTCCGTCGGTGTCGTACAGATGCCTTCCCGGAATGTTCGAGACAACCGAACCGTCCACCATGTTGTTGGTGTAGAGCGCAGTTGCATTGGAACACAGCTGCTCCTTGAAGGAGTCCTTCCAGGTCAGGCTGTTGGAAAGATCGTAGCGGACTGACTTCATCCATCCGCTGTTGATGTTCCATGTTCCGTTGGTGCTGAAGCGGTAGCCATAGTTCGTTCCTCCCGATGCTGTCTTCGACAGATAATCATCAGGGTTCGGGTTCCTCACATCCCTGCCGAATCTCAGGTCCAGGGATGTTGTGGATGAAAGCTGGCCGAAAGTGTTGCTGTACACTGTCTTGAAGTTCATCCTGCGGTAGTTGGCGTATGCTTCCGTGGTCTTGGCATTGCTGTAGGCATAGTCACCGCTGAAATTGAGGCTTCCCGCCCGGCCGCCAAGCCTGAATCCCCGCGATGCAGAGACCTGGTAGATCTTCGGGTCGGTCTTGAAGCGTATCGTGAGGGGCTCTGCTCCAGCCTTGGAGTTGACGATCACTGCTCCGGATGTGAGATCGCCGTACTGTACGGAAGGGATTCCGCGGATGACTTCGACCGATTCGATGTTGTCCGTCGAGATGGTGCGTACATCGATTCCGGAATTCGGGACCGAGCCGGCCTCGAAGGTCGCATTGCCCGCAATGGTGCTGGCATTTCCTGTCATCGCAGCCGTGATACCCTCCATGTTGGCATTGTTGGACATCGGCGATCCGTCCATGATGATTGCCGTACCGAGGCTGTTCATGGATGAGGCCACTGCGGTTCTGAGACTCAGGCTCTGGGCAGTCGAGAGATTCGGGTTGCTCAGGCCGGATCCCGGCAGAAGCTGCATCACATCGTTCAGTGAACTGGTCAGGGCGTGGTCTATTGCCTGTCGGGAAATCATCGAGGCAGTCGCCTCGCCGGCCTTGCTGCTTTCCGCAACGATGCTGACCTGCTCCAGACGGAAGCTGCTGACCTCCATCGTGAAGTCGTAGACCTGTCGGCCGGCTTTGCGGACCACAATCGTGGAGTCGATGGTCACGTAGCCTATCATCTGTACTGAGAGGGTGTACTCTCCCTCATCGAGTTTCGAGAAGCTCCACCTGCCTTCTGCATCGACGGTCGAATAAAGTCCTGCCGGCTTTAGGAGCACCACAGCCCCCTCGACAGGAACTTTCTCGCCATTCTCTACCGTCATCACGGTTCCTCTGATCCCAAGTCCCTGACCGTTGCTACTCTGTGCAGCCGCCCCCGGACCGTTGCCGGACCTGGTGCCTCTTCCGGCGGCGTCTGGGCCTTGCACAGTTGCCCCGGCGATATGGCTTGCTCTGGTGCCTCTTCCGGCGGCGTCAGGGCCTTGCACAGTTGCTTCGGCGATATGGCTTGCCCTGGTGCCTCTTCCAGCGGCGTTGCCGGCAGGAGCCCCGGCCTCGGCCCGGACCGGCAGCAGCCCTGCCGTCAGCAGCGAGCACAGCAGGATGAAGACCGGAAAAATCCTTCTGCCGGTTCCCGGTCTGTCACTGCAGCCTGTATTTCCAATGATTGTGGTCATCTTCAATTATGCCAGTATTCGTTTCTGGTGTTCATCCGCATCCCGACCGGGCTTCCAACGTCATACTGCCGGGAGCGGCACCTGTTCATGTTGTTTATTCTCCAAGTCTGGAGATGCTTCTGCGAAATTCGTCTCTATTCTCCAAGTCTGGAGATGCTTCTGCAGAATTCATCTCTATTCTCCAAGTCTGGAGATGCTTCTGCGGAATTCATCCCTGATGACCGGGTCAGATTCGGCGCTATGCAGACTCCGGCATATTCCCAATGCCTTCTCCCGCGCGTACGAATAGCGATACCAGCCGAGAAGTTCCGCTATCTGAAGTTTGATGGCAGGGTCATCTGTCTTTGCAAAGAAGGTCTGCAGGGCATCGAGGATGTCGGCGCGGCACTGGTTGCGCTGGGAACGGATGAACAGTCTGGCATTCCGCGCGTTAGGACTATCGGACTCCAGGTTTGCCAGGTCCTCGCTGAGGCTCTTGCCGCAGACTTCGAGATAGTCGATAAGAGAGTCAAGTCCTTCATCTCCCTTCCAGTGACCGTATTTCCTGACCAGTTCGGTCGCCTTTCCGGTTTCGATGTCCACGAGAGGGGTCTTCAGCTGGAACATCACACGGGTAGGGGTGAGCGGGTCGACATAGAGCCGGACAATCTGCTCGTCCAGTTCCGGGGACTGATTGTAGCCTGCATAGCGGGCGCTCAGTCTCTGGAGAAGCTCGTAGCTGTCGTCGAGACCCAGGGAAATGGCTTCGGTGAGGCAGTTCCCGGCCAGCTCGACGTTGCCGTTGAAGGCCGCTAGCCTGACAATCCACGATCCGGAATTGCGCTGAAGCTCGAGGAGCTCTTCTCCGGTGATGTTGCCGTTTCTTGTCAAAACTCTGACAGCAAGGCACTTGACATCGCAAGGAGTGGATTCTGACTTGAGGAGCTTACGCCATATTCCTGCCTTCTCTTCCTTCATGCTGACCTTTCTGTCGAGGTCGGAAACTGCTCCGAAATGGAAGGTAGGGTCGCCGAAGAGATGGTTTTCAAGGCTCCAGACGTGCTTGAATATGTTGCCGGCGCAGACGCCCTCGTCAAAGAGTCCCACCAGTTCGTCGGTCCAGACATCCTGAAGGGTGTTGACTGAATGGGCAAGGGCAGCGACGGTGTTGTTTGCCTCACTGAACAGATAGTGCGGTACGACATAGTCGGCTTCGGTGAAGGCGCCGTTGAAGCAGGCATCGAAGAGGACGAACCTTGCCTTGATGTCGTAGCGGTCGATGTCGTCTGTGTAGATGTCCATAGACCTATCATAGAGGCTGTCTTTGATGATGAGTTCAGGGTCAGAGGCTTCGTCGAGCCATTCGCCCGGGATTCCGAATCTCTTGATGAAATCTTTCCTGGTGGCCTCGGGGTTGCGGGACGAGCGCATCTTCTCGCGGAAGTAGTTCCTTGCCAGGGCGAGCCAGCCGTCCGGGGTTGACTCGTAAGGGGAACCGTTGAGGAGCTGCATGTCATTGTAGCCGTGGTGGTGCAGAAGGGCTACATCGAGGTCTTCGTCGCCGAGGGCCGAAAGAAGACGGGTCTTGACGGACTTGTCGAAGTCGAAGTTGATGAAATCGACCTTTCCTCCAGGCTTGTTGACCGATGGGATCTGTTCGTGGAGGGCTTTGTATTCGTTCATCCTCGATACCATCGACTCGGAGTTGTAGCCGTGTCCTGCAAAGAACATCACTCTGTCCGGCTCCGCGAGGGCAAGACCATTCGTGCCCCTTCCGGCAGCCTGATCCGTGGTGGCTGTGGCGGCTGTGTTGCTGGCGGCAATGCTACCGGATGCGGCGCTTGCGGTGTTGCTGTTGCTGACCGTGGCGGCTGTGTTGCCGGAAACGCTGGCTTTAGCGCCGGCAGCCTCGATGGCGGCCTTCTTGGTGCGGACAGCCTTCCTGAGGAAGTCGGCTATAGCCTTGTACTTATCCTGCCCCTGGGCCGGCTTGATGCGGGCTGTGTAGATGTCGGAACGTATCTGCTGAGGCGATTCCGGGGCGAGGGAATAGTAGAAGAAGTCCTTCCTGTCCTTGTCTCTCGAAAGGAAGTTGAATTGCAGGTGAAAATCGTCGTAGTATCTGTCCGACGGGATGGAAGACTCCTTCCAGTCCCTTTTCTGGTCCATCTTGAAGGCCGAACTGAGGTGCTGTGCATCTCGTATCATCGGAACCGGAATATCACCGATAAGGACAGCCCCTTCGAGTGCCTTCTCTCTGTGGAGGGTCTCAAGCCTGACTCTTATCGAATCCGGAACACCCCATTCATCGATCAGGAGGATACCGGTCTTCCCGTCCAGTTCCATTGCGTCAACATATTCATTGACAGCATCTTTAGTCTGTGAGTAGCAGTCCTGGTCAATGACCACCGCGACTGATGCTCTCCCGGGCTTTCCTGCGTCTGCCGGCAGGGAGATGCTGAGAGCTGATGCGACCGTTGCAATCGCCAAAAACAAAGTTTTTCTCGTCATATTCTTTATTCTCTCATAGTTTGTTCAAAAATCAAAGATAGTGAAAAATTTTTTGCCATCACATCCTTATAAATAGGTATTCTTCTGTTCAGGAGGAATATGACCGGATTCCGGGGATGAAGTGGCCTGGCAAAAAAGACTGAATATCTTCCCGCCCCTCCTTCGCCGCTCCCAATCAGCCATATTCCGTTGTCTGACAGCACCTGGCCGTTGTCTGGCAGCACGCGGCCGTTGTCTGACAGCACGCGGCCGTTGTCTAACAGCACGCGTCCGTCCCCAGTCCGAATGTCCCCTGACCTCACCGGGCCTGAAGCTGCTAGCCGTCAGCTGACCTGCATCCTCTGGCATCCGTTGGCCACTGCTGACCGTATCCTGCTGGCCGTCCGCTGATCGTTTGTTCACCTCGCGGGGATAGCAGTTAGGTACTTGTGGGCAAGGTAGCCGTGCTAAAGGGCGGAAAGAGGACCCCCTTCGCCACGCCGTGATGCCTCTGGAGCACCTGTGGGCAAGGTCGCCGTGCCGAAGACCGGCCAAAAGCCCCCTTTGCCACGACGGGATGCCTCTGGAGCACTTGTGGGCCTACTCTCCGTGCCGAAGACCGACTGGTGCATCGGAAAGGGACCATTCTGAGATCGGTTAGGTGATGCTTCGCCACGCGGGGATTGCTCTGAGGTACCTGTGGGCAAGATCGCCGTGCCGAAGACCGTCCAGAAGTCCCGTTCGCCACGACGGGATGCCTCTGATGTGCTTCTGTCACTGGTCGCCGCGCCGAAGGGGAGGTAGGTGACCGGAGATGGGATAGGGCAGTCTGCTATATATTCGGATCAAAATGCTATCTTTGTCATAAAGAATATGCAGACGGAGATGACAGCTCCAGAGATACAGACTTCGACTCGAGAGGAACGACTTGGATTCATACGCGATGAGTTCAAGTGTCTTGGCAACTGCCCCATTTGCGGGAAGTGCAGCTTCCTCAGGGGAAGAGAGGCGGAAGACATATATTCCGAATATATCGATGGCCTGCGATCGTTCCGTGAGATCACTGCCGAACACAGAAACATCAACATCATTAAACCATAATGGAAATGGAAACAACAGCAAAAGTACTTGAAGCAATGCGCAACGCAGGCAAACCTGTCTCTGCGGGAGAAGTGGCTACTCTTTCAGGACTTGACCGCAAAGAGGTTGACAAGGCATTCGCCCAGCTCAAGAAGGACGGTGCCATCGTCTCGCCTGTGCGCTGCAAGTGGCAGCCGGCTGAGTAACCCGGCTGAGTAACTCGGCTGAGAAACCGTTAGAGCCGCCGTTGGTGCAACCATCGAAGTAACCCGGTTGAGGACTCGTTGAAGCAGCCGGTGGTACAACCGTCGATGTAACCCGGCTGAGGACCCGTCGGTGCAACCATCGAAACGCCCGGAGAAGTGTCAGCCGTAGGGGATGCCCGACCGGTTAGGAGGCATTACTGCAGATAAAAGGAGGATGACTATCAGTCTATTGACTTTGAGTCGTCCTCCTTTTTTCAATTATCAATACGGAATACTCCATCCGCAATATCCCATTCGAAATAACCCTTACGGTCACTCCAATAGAATACTCCCTACGAAACACTCCCTACGAAATACTCTATTCCACCGTGAAGTCGAATGTCTTGTCAAACTCCCTGAGGATGGACATCCTGACAGTCTTCTTGTTGAGGTTGTAGACCTCTGACCACTGTGTGAATCCTGTGGACTTTTTCTCTTCGTCACCAGGACCTTGAGCGACCTTCTGCAGCAGACCCATAGCCTGGACAGGGTTCATCTCGTACTGACATTTTGCCAGATTGACCTTCAAGGTGTCGTAACGCTTTTTTCCATGAGTCGAAATCACGCTTCCATCCGGCGAATCGACCATTGACGGGGAGGCATAAAAGTTTGTGACATAGCGCCATACATCATCTCCCCTGAGCACTTCCATTTCGGTCGGATATTGCTCTCCTTCCTTGAATGTGTATTCCACGATTGCATAATCCCCGGTAGCGTCGGCCATGAAGAAATGGTAGCTGGCCTTCTCCTCATCCATACACATATTGTACTGTTTCAGCATCTCGGTCGCCTCACTGACAGTGCTCGCCCTGTCAAGAAGCATTCTCATCGCTACAGTGGTGAATATGTTCTTACGGTCGGAGTAATGCTGGCGGGTAGGATAGCCGTCAAGCTTCAGGACGCTGATTGCAAAGCCATCCTCGTTTATTCCGTCCAGAAGGAGATATGGAAGAGCCATCAGCATAGAAAGGTCTGTGTCGCCATCGGTGTAGAACCCGCTCTTGTATTTCACGAACTGCCCGTCGACAAAGGATACGGACTTTTTGCCTCCCTTCGGAGCGGTGTGGACAACTATTGCCGGTATCATCACCCTTTCGCCATTTTCGTCCTTATGGTTGAAGTCAAAGTTGCGCCCCATAAGGAAATCCTCGGAATCCTTGTCCTTGCAGGCAAAAGCGCTGCAACCGGCATCATAGTTGAGACTTGGTGCCTTTGAAGACTTTCCGTCCATCAGGTTGCCCATCACGAACTGGATAAGGGTATTCGTTCCTACGATTCCGGCATTCAGGGCATCCTCCAGTTTGTAATCCACCGTATAGGTCATCTCATATAAACGGCCCTTGTTTCCCTCAAGATCGACAAGTGAGTGGATCATCTCGAGTTTTGCAGGGTCATTTATCAGGCCTGCCGGATTTGAAGTCTCCTTAGACTCATTATTCTTGCAGCATGTAAGGAACAGAACTGAAGCGAGAATGCATGTTACAAGCATTGCTCCGTGCCTTGTGCGATTTTTTTTCATTGTCATGTCAGATATCGGTTTTAATAGTTTTTAATTCAAACAAAAATACAAATATCATCAAGTTATAAGACGCCGGTATCCAGAAATATTTACGAAAAGGCAAATTTTTGTTGTTTTTTATATGCAAATTGCAATATTACAGAAAGGCGCTGCATGGCAGGATTCATTCCTTTTGCCGTCTGGCCGCCTGCAACAGGTATTCGCGTCCCTGAATATTCAATGGCAGACAGCCCCCTGAATATGCAAAGATGGAATGACAGACAGCGCGCCTGAATATTCAAAGACAGAATGGCAGACAGCGCCCTGGATATTCAATGATGGAATCGCAGACAGCCCCCTGGATATTCAATGAATATGAAGCAAAACAGACAACGTCGATATTGACAGATTATTTACACAGATTGATATGATGAACATGAAGAAGCTCTTTTTTGCCCTGGCAATCGCCGTTCTGACAATCGGTGCGACAGTGTCCTGCTGCAAGGACGGCAAAGACGCCGACAAACCGGTGGAACTGTCCTCCGGAGAAACTGCCAATTGCTATGTCGTATCCGCCAAGGGTACATATTCCTTCCCTGCAGTCAAGGGAAACAGCGCCGAATCTGTCGGAAATGTCCGCGAGGCAGAGGTACTGTGGGAGTCCTTCGGCAGCATGGTTGAGCCCAATGCAGGCGACCTTGTAAGTGAAGTAAGGTTCGAGGACGGAAAGATTATATTCAATGCCTCCGGAAAGAAAGGCAACGCCGTGATTGCAGCGAAAGACGGGACCGGAACGATACTGTGGTCCTGGCATATCTGGATGACGGACAAGCCGCGGGAGCAGGTATATGACAACAATGCCGGAATCATGATGGACCGCAATCTCGGCGCCACCTCGGCGACTCCGGACGATATCACATCTTTCGGACTTTTGTACCAATGGGGGAGGAAGGACCCGTTCCGCGGTGCGGGAGAACTTGTCAGCGCGGAAAACGGTAAGTCATCACTGATTTCGACCACAGCCAAATGGCCCGATGCGGTAGTGTCCGACAAGACCACAGGAACTATTGAATATGCCGTTTCGCATCCGATGACCTTCATCATCGAAAACAGCAACAACTCAGACTGGTTTTACACTGATGAATGGGACTCGGACGACACAAGATGGCAGCCCGGGAAGACTGTCTATGACCCATGTCCTGCTGGATGGAGAGTGCCCGACGGTGGCTCGGATGGAATATGGGCCAAGGCACTGGGAATCACCGACGACTATTTTGAAAGCACTGGCGGCTGGGATACCGGACACTCAGGGGTCGACTTCTCGAAGACCGACAAGCCGCTTGCAACAGGTGAAACAGTATGGTATCCGTATGAGGGCCTGATTTACTCCGACAGTGGCAATTTATCCCTTGCTCTCGACCTTGGTGGATACTGGTCTGTCACGAAAAGGTCACACTACGGCTATGTCCTTGCGATGATGAAGTATGACCAGGCCGTAATGCCATACCTGGACAGTCCTCGCGCTCACGGCTGCTCGGTCCGCTGCATGAAGGTCCGCTAGGAGCCGATAGGCGAAGATCTGCCGGCGACGCCCGCCGTACCACGCCGAGCAGACCCTGCTGCCACAGCCGGCATATTCATAAGAACACGCAATAAGGCGACTGAATCACTTCTCAGCCGCCTTATTGCTTTGCAAGGTATTCTTGTCAGGCTCTTGTGGAGCCGAAAGGAAGGATACTCATCTTGAGAAGACGCCAATGGGCTTTTGCGAACGGGATTCCGATGATCGTTATCGCGCAGAGAATGCACATCGCTATGTGGAATATCGCGATCTCCCACCATCCGGTCACGATCCAGAGGATGTTGAAGGCGAGCGGAAGACAACCGCTGTCAGTCATCAGCTGGACATCTCGGCCGAAGGGACAGAGCGCAACCCCGGCCATCTTGAACAACTGCACACCGAAAGGAATGCCGATGATGGTCAGGCACATAAGGAGGCCGAAGAGCGCGTAATACAATGCAATCAGAAAGCCTCCGAGGAAGAACCACAGAATGTTTCCAAGTATATTCATCGGTGGAAGAATTCAATTGTCTAGATCACCACGGCGCCGGCAACCGGAAGGATTGCGCCGGAGATGTAGGAGGCGAGGTCGCTGGCGAGGAAGAGGAAGGCGTTGGCAATGTCCTCAGGCTCAGCCATTCTGCCCATCGGAATGTTCTTGATGATCGGCTGGATCATCTCGTCAGGAAGGACTGCAACCATGTCGGTGCGGGTTACTCCCGGGGCGACGGCATTGACGCGGATCTTGTAGGGGCCGAGTTCGCGTGAAAGTGACTTGGTGAGTCCGTTGACCGCGAACTTCGAGGTAGGGTAGCCGCAGCCGGTCCCCTGTCCGTTGAAACTGACGATCGAACTCGTGTTGATGATCACTCCGCCACCCTGTTCCTTCATGATCTGGGCAGCTGCACGGCTGCATGCATAGAGGGCCTTGATGTTGAGGTTCAGGATCTTGTCGAAGTCTTCATCCTTGTAGTCGAACAGCGGTGTGTTCTGGGATATTCCCGCATTGTTGGCGAGGATGTCCAGTGAGCCGTATTTCTCCTTGATGCCCTCGAAAGCGGCAGACACTTCGCTCCTGTCGCTGAGGTTCGGCCAGATTGCATCCACCTGGGCCTCAGGCATTTCGGCCTTGATTTTCTCCAAGGCCTTCATGGCGGTTTCCTCACGTGAACCGCAGAGGACGGTGATTGCCCCTGCTTCGAGATATTTCTTGACTATGGCATATCCGATGCCTCTGGTGCCGCCGGTGACGACAGCTACTTTGCCTTTGAGTAAATTATTCATATCTCATGTTTTTTTGTATTCCCAAATATGGAATATTCCTTTGAAAAATGCAATATCCCGAACCGTCCCCGGCGGCAGGAATATGCCGAACGATGCTGCGCTCTTATCCGATCACCCACTTGCTGCCTGGAATCTTCGAAATCAGCCAGGAAGCGATTGCGCAGCAGATGAACGAGAGGGCTGCGATGACGGGAATCGCGGCCCAGACCGGGATCAACGGCTGGGCGGCATTGCCTGCCACGAAGACTTTTGCAATCGGGCCGAGGAAGAACATATGCATCAGATACATCCCGAACGACAGCTTCGACAGGCCGGTGACGATGGCCGGCGCCTCCTTCCTTGTGATGCAGGTGAACAACAGGAAGGCACCGAATGATGCCAGAAGAACGTTCGGTGTGCAGAACGCCCAGGACCATTCAAGCTCAGGGGTCTCGATGAGCTGTCCCGGGACTCCCTTCAGATAGAAGGACCATCCTGTGAAGGCGGCCCCCACCAGGAAGCACAGGGCACCGACCCGCAGCCTCTTCGCCTTGTCCCAGTCCAGATGGAATCTGATGTAGTGAGCCATCACGAGGTAGCCCAGATAGCCCGAGCAGTACCAGAGCATGGTGAAGCCGTTCCAGAAGCACTCACCCCAAAGCTCGGGGGTGATGAAGCGGTGGATCCACGGAATGAATGTGGACACAATGAATATGCCGAGAAAGATTCTTTCGTCCTTTGCCGAAGCCCTTTCAAGCCATGGAGACACCACAGGAATGATCAGGTACAGGCTTATGAGAGGGTACATGAACCACAGGTGGCCGGCCATCGACGGGAAGTTGAACGGCAACCTTTTGAGGTCGGCGAGGGACTGCTCCCACTGCATTCCGCCCCACAGCAGAGGAAGGAAGGTGTAGAGCACCATGAACACCAGCATAGGCGGGAGTATCCGGGTGAATCTCTTTCTGTAGAACTCTCCCATCGTCACTCCGTTCTTCATCGGGACAAGCAGGAATGCCGACACGATCATGAACAGCGGAACGCAGGTCCGTGCCACAAATCCGTCATAGAACGCTACCCAGAAGCGGTTTGCTTCATTGGCAAGCATCGACATGTTGCCTGCCAGCCCCGAGCTGTCCGCTCCGTAAAAATTCTCGCTGGCATGGACCAGCATCACAAGGAAACATGCGATCACGCGGATGTAGTCGATGAAGGCAATCCTTCCCGCAGACTGTTTCCCGTTCAATGTCAACTGATTGTTCATGAGGTATGTTAAATGGCTATGTTTAATGGCTTAGCTGTGCGGCTTAGCTGGCTTTGCTTGTTGGCTTTACTGGCTTTGTTGTGCGGCTTAGCTGGATTTGCTGTGTGGCTTTATTGGCTTTGCTGAATGAATATGCTGAATGAATATGCTGAATGAATATGCTGAATCAATCTTCCGTAAGAGTCTGCCGGAAGAGACTGCCGGAAGAATGCCGGATCTTTGTCTGTGATTCTGACCGGTGGCGCCACCGATAAACCATGCAATTGCTCTTCCTATATTCGAACTCCATCACTCAAATATACGAACTCTATCACTCAAATATACGAACTCCATCTCTCAATGCCAAATCGAACCCACTCCCCACACACCTGACGCAATCGTGCCTCCGCCTTTGTCGCGCGCATTGTCTTGACTTTCCAATCGTCTCGGTTTGCAAGGATGCCACTGAAGCACCTGTGGGCAAGGTGACCGTGGCGAAGGACCGGCCGATCATCTACTCCGGACCTCGACGTCCACAAAAAGGACCCATTTCATGGAGGAACACCCAATCCAGACCTCGATGTCCACAAAAAGGGCCCATTTCATGGACGAATGGACCGATAGATGACTGCTTCGCCACGGTGAGACGGCTCTGGAGTACCTGTGGGTGGGGTCTCGTGACAAGAGTGTCGACAGAAGATGGTCTCGCCACGCATAGATGCCCCTGAAGTACCTGTGGGCAGGGTCGCTGTGCCGAAGCGTCGATTGAAGACCGCTTCGCCACGCCGGGATGCCACATAGGCACCTGTGGACTGGGTTGCCGTGCCGAAGACCGGCCGGGGCATCGGCCAAAGACCGGTTTGACACCGGTTCCAGACAGTCTTGCCACGCGAGGATGGCACTGAGGTACTTGTGGGCGGGGTTGCCGTGTCAAAGACCGGTCAGAAGACTGCTTCGCCACGGGGAGATGGCTCTGGAGTACCTGTGGGCAGGGGTCTCGTGACAAGAGTGTCGATAGAAGATGGTCTTGCCACGCATAGATGCCCCTGAAGTACCTGTGGGCAGGGTCTCCGTGTCAAAGACCGGTCAGAAGAACGCTTTGCCACGCGATAACTTGTATCCGATGGGTCCCGCTTTTAGATTTGCACCGTGATTTCAATATGGAGTTACGGTGTTATTTGTTGTTGTAACTTTGGCATAAGCCGATCAGGTGAACTATGCTCGTATCGGTGAAAGTATAACAAGAAAGGTTAACAGGAAAGAGAAAGCGAACTAAACTCACTTCCAGACAAAATGTCCCAAGCCCGTATTAGGCTTTCTCTTTCCCCATATTGAAATGACCATTTAGAATGATAGACATTGCGGTCTAATAAAAGTATCAGTCAAGTTCATTATGTTGTTAACCGAGATAAAGCACAACAAAGTTATGGTTTTTAATCATTATCTGGGCATTGATATCTCAAAAAAGACACTCGATGCCGCTCTTATCATCAAAGAAGGTGAAATCGTAGGCCAGACGAAAGTCGCAAACAATCAGCAAGGGTTCAAAGAATTGTTTTCCTGGGCCAAGAAGAAGGGTGCAAAAAATGTAGAAACATTAGTGTGCGCTGAGCATACTGGAATCTATGGTTATGATCTTCAGGTATGGCTGGATGACAACCGGTTATCATTCTCTTTCGTCCCAGCTCTGGAAATCAAAAAATCTCTCGGAATAAGAAGAGGAAAGAATGACTCCGTGGACGCTGTCAGAATAGCAGAATATGCTTATCTTAGGCGAGAGACAATAGCACTAAGCCATAAGCCGTCGGATAGTATCTTTGCCCTCAAGGCTTTGCTAGGCGAGAGGAAACAATACGTAAGGACAAGAGCCGGCCTCCTGGCCAGGAAGGATGCTTTGGACCAATATGAGTCACAGGAAAGCAGGGATAGACGCGATAATATCATCCAAATGTTGACGCAAAATGTTGAGTCTCTCGAGAAGCAGATGATGCAGATAATAAAGGCAGATGAATCTATCTACAACAGTTATAAACTTATTACTTCCGTAAAGGGCATAGGGCTGGTAAATGCCGTTAATACGATAGTTTACACGAACAACTTTACGTCATTCCAGACAGCAAGACAATATGCTTGTTATTGTGGGATAGCTCCTTTTGAGCACAAATCCGGCACCAGCATAAAAGGCAGGACAATGGTATCATCGCTTGGATGCCATCAGCTCAAGGCTGAACTATCAATGGCAGCACGAAGTGCAATCATAAACGATCCATGGCTTCGCAAATATTACAAGCGCAAGATGGAAGAAAAGGGAAATGTCTCGGGCGCACATGGCGTTGTACTTAATGCCATCAAGTTCAAACTAGTGGTAAGAATGTTCTCCGTAATCAAGTCTGGAGTTCCATACAAGGTTATGGCATACTAATAAATAACCGGCTGAACTACTTTTACTTATAGTACCGGTTAGAGTCGCTGTTGGCAAATTAAAATACTAGACATCCTGTCTGTTAGAAGTATCAGTTAGTCGACATCTCCGGCAAGTAGCAGCCTAATATTATAAACGAATAGCATTGTCCCTGTTGGGGTGATGCGCTTTCGCATTGCCATAATCATACTGACTATGAAAAACTTCTCAGGGGAAGGCCGCGCGGCCAGGGGCGGAACGCCCCTTTGAGCGCAATAAATATATATCCATCTAACGTTCCTTCGAAGGTAGGACCTAAAAATGTTAAAAAAGACTTGCAAAAGTCTTAGAATACCCACTTCCCGTGTGCGCGGGAGCATACACCTTTCTGAGTCTTCCGCTGTCCGCTGCCATCGCTCTTCATGAAATTCACCTGGCACGCCAATCTTCATTACAGGTACCTGTAGGGCACATCACGGTGCCAGGTGGCATCAAATTGTGTTCACCTGGAACCTTTTTAGTCGCTAACTACTTGATAATCAACGACGGCTCGTGCCAGGTGAATTTCACGAAGCCCATTTCAGCTACTATCCGATGCACCAACTCACAGTGGCTCCGCGAGGATGGCACTGAGGCATCTGTTGGCAGGGTGGACGTGACGAAGACCGGCCAGAAGCCCCCTTCGCCACGCCAGGATGCCTCTGGAGTACTTGTAGACAGGGTCGCCGTGCCGAGGACCGGGAGGAATACTGGGGAGAGACCGGTTTGAGGTCGGTTGGGTGATGCTTTGGCACGCGAGGATGGCACTGAACCCCTTGTAGGCGGGGTCCCCGTGCCAAAGTGCCGATAGATGACTGTCTCGGCACGCCACCATGCCTCAGAACACCTTCTGTTGAGGGTCCCCGTGCCGAAGGGCCGATAGATGACCGGTTTGACACGCGGGGTTGGCACTGAGGGCATTGTAGGCAGGGTCGCCGTGGCGAGGACCGGGAGGAACGCTGGGGTGAGACCGGTTTGAGGTCGGTTGGGAGATGCTTTGGCACGCGGGGATGGCACTGGACCCCTTGTGGGTAGGGTCGCTGTGGCGAAGACCGGGAGGAATACTGGGGTGAGACCGGTTTGAGGTCGGTTGTGCGATGCTTTGGCACGCGGGGGTGGCACTGAGGGCATTGTAGGCAGGGTCTCCGTGGCGAGGACCGGGAGGAATGCTGGGGTGAGAGCGGTTTGAGGTCGGTTGTGCGATGCTTTGGCACGCGGGGGTGGCACTTAACCCCTTGTAGGCAGGGTTCCTGTGCCGAAGGGTCGATAGATGACCGGTTTGGCACGCGGGGATGACACTGAGGGCATTGTGGGTAGGGTCCCCGTGGCGAAGGGTCGATAGATGACCGGTTTGGCACGTGGGGATGGCACTGAGGGCATTGTAGGTAGGGTCACCGTGGCGAAGGCCGGGAGGAACGCTGGGGTGAGAGCGGTTTGACGTCGGTTGGGTGATGCTTTGGCACGCGGGGGAGGCACTGAGGGAGTTGTTGGAGGGCGATTCGGTTTTCGGGAAAAATGGATTTTTTGGTGGGGCATGTCACAATTTTCGAGTTTCAGGTTCCTATTTTCAAACTGTCTTTCCATTCAAGATGCGTAATTTCGTAAAAATTAATTTTGACGCTTTCCTTAGTACAATACTTCGTTAAAAATTTAACAATTATATAATTTTCAATTACTTACGCATACAATAGCCCGTTTTCGGGTAGCTTTACAGCACCTCGCAGACGGCAT
>SFMU01000027.1 GCA_004552965.1 Bacteroidales bacterium
TAGATCCCAACTACGAGGTGTAAGCGACTATACCTTCTTCATGTATAGAATCTATAAGATCTTTGGATAACTTAAACACGGAACTTTGCAGGTGAGCCATTCATTTGCTATTTTCGTCTTCTGGTCAAAGTCAGCAGGAATTTAAAAATGATCAATATGAAACGAACGATTCTTTCTCTTCTTGTCCTCTGCGCAATGTTCTCCCTCTCGGCACAGGACAAGGTCATCCGGAAAGTCCTTGAGACCGGACGCACCGACAATCAGACAATGGCTCATGCGGACTTCCTCTCCAATCGCATCGGCGGCAGACCTATAGGCTCACACAATCTGCAGGATGCCGAAGCCTGGGCAGCCGGAACCTTCCGAAGCTGGGGACTCGAGGTCATCACCCAGGAAGTCGGTGAGATTGGCGTCGGTTTCTCCCGTGGACAATGGACCGGACGCCTTCTCGGGGCAGAAAACATGCAGCTCCACTTTGTCACCCCTTCCTACACTGCCGGAACCAGGGGCCCTCAAAGAGGTCATGTGCTGATCGAGCCTCGCAGCAGGGCGGAATTCGAGCGCATCAAGGGTGCCTTGAAGGGCGCCTGGGTGCTGATCGACGGAGACTCAAGGGGTTTCGCCATCGACAGGACCGCCAGAGGAGACTCTCTGAGAGCGGCCGCGATTGCTGCCAACGAGGAGATCGAAAAGGAGAACCGAGAGATCCGCAGTTGGAACCGCAGCCACGAGGCGGAGCAGAAGCCTCTCAAGGAATATGATTCCACTCCTGCCCTGTTCTACCGGGAGATGGTCCAGGCCGGCGCTCTGGGTTTCATCCAGTCGGCCGCCGTCCCTCTGCAGGCTCTCTACGACAGGGCTGGCTGCTATGACCTTACCATGGAAACCCTTCCTGAGGCCTGTGACATCAAGCTCGACGCCCACCAGTACGACCTGATCCGCCAGATGGTCCGCGAGCGCCGCGACATCCAGCTCGAATTCGACATCCGCAACCATTTCTTCGAGGGTCCGGTCAAGTACCACAACGTCATCGGAGTCCTGCGTGGCAGCAAGTATCCCGATGAATATGTGATTCTCGGCGGCCATCTCGACTCCTACGACATCGCCGGCGGAGCAGTCGATGACGGCAACGGAGTCAGCGTGACCATGGAAGCCGCACGTCTTCTCGCTACCAGCGGCGCCAAGCCGAAGCGCTCCATAATGTTCTGTCTCTGGACGGGAGAGGAATACGGTCTGCTCGGATCGAAGTATTTCGTCGAGAGCGGTCTGGTGCCGCTTGAGAAGATCTCCAACTACTTCAACCGCGACGGTGGTCCGCTCGCGGCAGTCGGAGTCACGGTTCCGCCTGCGATGTATGACGACTTCGTCGAGGCAGGAAAGAGTCTCCTTGAATATTCGGAAGATTTCCCCTTCACTGTCATCATGCGCGAAGGCGAGCCGCGTCCGCGTCCTTCCAGGGCCGGTGGTTCCGACCATGCCCATTTCGCGATGAACGGAGTTCCGACCATCAGCTTCAACGAAGCGGACATCAAGGGCTATGACTTCAACTACAGGGAAATCTGGCACACCGAGAGCGATCATTACGGGCAGCTGATCCCTGAATACATGGAACACTCCTCAGTGGTCAGCGCCGTGGTAGCCTACGGCATTGCCAACCTCCCGCACCTCCTTTCCCGCGAAGGCCTGTACAAAGAATAATACCTGGCGTTAAGTGATTCTAAATGAATAGCTTGCTTCAGATTATCAATCAAAATCATATTGGAATATGCAGACATTTCTACTGATTCTATCCCTGGCGCTCGGCCTGGAACAACTGCCTTCAAGCATACATGTTGAGGGCGAAAAGTTTCATGTACAAGGCATCGCTCTCGACAGACAGGAGGAATGCCTGTACTGTTCCTTCACCAGCGCTTTCTTCAAGACTGATCTCAATGGTGAGATCATTGCCAGCGTGACAGGCATCAACGGCCATCTCGGTGCCTTGACCTGGGATCCTGAAGGCAGAAAAGTCTATGCTTCGCTCGAATTCAAGGATGATGCGATAGGAGCGGGAATATCCCGGACTCTGGGGAAGAACACATATTCAAGGTCTCAGACAGAGTTCTGCATAGCCGTGATAGATGTCGACAGGATAAACGGGATGGATGTTCCTGCCGACAGTGTCATGACTCTGGTAAGGGTTGAAGACGCCATACGTGATTATCTCGCCGAAGTCGAAGTTGATGGGAAAACCTTTGAACACAGATATGCCTGCTCCGGCATAGACGGTATCACCATCGGTCCGGAGTTCGGAAAGCGCAGAAAAGACAGGCGATGCCTCTATGTCGCCTATGGCATCTATGGCGATGTGGACAGGACGGACAATGACTACAATGTCATTCTATGCTATGACCTGGAGAATCTCTGCAGACCGGTCCACAAGTACTTTGTCTTCACCGGCAACACCACCTGGGGTGTGCAGAACCTTGCCTATGACAGTCACACCGACAAACTTTTCCTGGCGGTCTACAGGGGTAGGAAAGAATCATATCCCAACTATTCCCTCTACTCCATCGACATGAGCCAGACTCCGCGCCGCGCTCCTCTGGACAATGTACCTTACCAGAAGGGAAAAGTCGATCAGGTGGTGCTGTCCGATTCTGGCTTGTGCGATTCTGCCACCGGAATCCATGGGTGGCAGTTCGAATGGGGAAGCACCGGTTTCTGTCCTCTTGGGGACGGCCTGTATTACATCAGCCATAGCGGTGTGGCAGATGGCAGCAACTACTGCAATGCCGTTTTGTACAGATGGAACGGTTCTCCGGAGCAGGCATTCGACCAGGTCATCAGATAGTACTGATGCCGTCCCTGACGTGATGGGCATCGTCTCGGCCACTTCAGGCAGGGCGCTCTTTGGTCAACAGTTTTTTCTATTTTTGTTTCCATGAGACTTTTCGACATACAGCATTTCTGCACGCACGACGGACCGGGAATCAGGACGACCGTCTTCTTCAAAGGCTGTCCTCTGCATTGCATCTGGTGTCACAATCCTGAATCTCAGTCCGCGTCCACCCAGGTGCTGTACAGCAGAACCCGCTGTGTGGGTTGCGGAGCTTGCGGAGGGGATCATCACAGCAATCCACGGGTCTGCCTGTACGGTGGCATGGAGGAATGTGGCTATTCGGCAACTGTGGATGAAGTCTTTGAAGAAGTTCTCAGGGATGAGCCGTACTACAGGCATTCGGGAGGCGGGATGACTCTGTCCGGAGGAGAGCCTATGGCCCAGGCGGAAGATGCGCTGGAACTGCTTTCAAGGGCTCGGTCCCAGGGTATCCACACTGCGATCGAGACCTCCGGCTGCGGACGTGAACAGGATTATCTTAAGGCCGTTCCTCTCACGGACCTTTTCATCTGGGATGTAAAACTGATGGATGCAGACCTTTACATGCACTACACAGGAGGGGAGCTGAATGCCGTCCTGGACAACCTGGAGAAGGTTGCCTCGGCCGGAGCCAACCTCTTGCTGAGGGTTCTCTTTATTCCGGAAATCCATCAGGAAGAGGGTATCATACGCGCAACTGCCGGGCTGCTGTCAAAATATCCAAAGGCCAGGAAGGAGATCATTCCGTACCATCTTCTCGGCAATTCCAAAAGAGAAAAACTGGGTCTGGCGGAGATCCGTTTCCGCGAGCCGTCTTCTGCAGAAACAGAAGAATTCAGAAATCGCCTCAGACGATCTGCTGGGTTCTCTGGATGATCATGTCCTGCCACTCTTTGCAGAGGGTCGTGAAGCGGGCTGACCATCCGGCCACGCGGACAGGAAGGTTCGGATAGCGCTCGGGATGCCTCTGGGCATCAATCAGGGTTGCGGAATCCACCACGTCGATGTGCATGTAGAAGCCACCCTTTTCCAGGAAGGTTTTGGCCATTCCGACGAGGGCCCGTACGCCGTTGTCTCCCTTGACGCTCTGCGGAAGGAGCTTCAGTTCCAGGGTCGCTCCGTTCGGAGCCTTTGTGAAATCCATTTTGCAATAGGAGTTGAGGGCTGCGCTTGGACCCTTCCTGTCGGAGCCGGGAGTAGGGGAGCAGTTGGTTGCAAGAATATCCCCCCGCCGGCTTCCCTGAGCCATTGCGAGACGTTCCATCCGCCAGTCGATTTCCCTTCCGAAGGTGCTGATTCCGCATGGCCGCTTGACACCCGCCCTGTCCTTGACTTCTCCGACGATGGAACTGTAGTCATTGAAGACCCGGCACATCATTCCGTCTGCCTCCATGTCATCATTGCCGTAGAAGGTGAAACGGCTCTGGACCAGCCTGCGGAGGCCTTCGTTGCCTTCCCAGTTGTTCCTGAGGATGTCGGTGAGCTCTTCCAGAGTCAGGTATTTTTCTTCGAAGACAAGTTTCTTGATTACAAGCAGGCTGTTGGCCACATCGGAGACTCCTCCGTAGTGGATGCCGTTGACGGTGTACAGTGGACCTCCGTTGTAGTAGCACCGGCCTTTCTCTACGCAGCCTTCTGTGAACAGGGACGCGAGGGCGCAAGGGACCCAAGGTGTCTTCCAGCTGCCGTCCAGCCCGTCCTGACGGATCTTGATGTCGGCGGCCAGGTTGCTTCTGAAGCGGGCGTAGAATGTCTCGAAGTCCTTTTCCGGAGCATCTCCGTCAGGAGCCGAGGTGAGGGTGCTACTGAGCACAGGCACCATGTCGTTAGGCCAGTAGATGAAGGCGGTTTTCCCGGGGATGATGCATTCCCAGCAGCCGTCGTTGGTATATTCCCTGGCCTCACTTGTCGGGTAGCCGAAGTCGGTGAGCGCCTTGATGACCACATTCTCGTTGTAGACGGAGACGATTCCTCCGCCGTAGCGCTGGACTTCCGCTATCCTGCGGAAAAGCTTCTGCGGGGTCTTGTCCCCGAGGCGCACGGCAATCGGGTAGTCGCTGATGTGGAGTTCCTCGACCACGTCCAGAATCAGGTAGGTCAGTTCGTTGGTGACCTCCCGTCCGTCCCTGTCGATCCCGCCGAGGATGACATTCTGGTAGAACTGGGCGTCGCCGGAGCCCCCGTGTATTCCGATCCATTCAGTACCCTTGACCCAGAAATGCGCCACCAGTTCGCGCGCCTCGTCAAGGGTGATGCTGCCATTCCGCAGATCTTCTTCAAGGTAGCCTCCCAGCATCCTGTCGACCCTTCCTAGACCCGACCAGTTGCCCATCAGCCTGTGGAAAGAATACATGCTCCAGAGCATCTGGACAGCCTCCCGGAAATCTGCCGGGGGATTCTCGGGGACGCGGCGCAGGATCCTGATCTGCTCCCGATAGCGTTCTGCGTCCTCCTTTGAGGCACCGTCCAGCATTCCTTCAAGGGCGGCGATGTACCTGTCGTTCCATATTCCTGCAGCCTCGATGCACATCAGCATGCCCTGGAGGAGGTTTTCCCCTTCGCTGTCGAGTCCGCCGCGGGCAATCCTTGCTTCAACCTCTTCCCGCAGGCCTTTGTAACCCATCTTCAGGGCACGCTCGAAGCCAAGGGTGGTGTGGCTTGTGGAGGATGTCTCTCCCATGCACGGAATCTTGTGCAGGGCGGAGGGCAGAAGGGTTGCCGAACCGACAAGAAGTTCGCCCGGGAAGAACCTCAGAGGGGCATTCCGGGCAACGCTCAGGGCAGCTCTGCCGTAGAGGATCTGGGCATCGACCCCTGCCTCTGAGACTTCGCTGAAGTCCCAGTCGGGATCCTTCAGCTCCCGCCCCCATACGCCAGAGAAGCCTGTATCTGCGAGGGTATGGACAATCCGGCTCAGCCTCTGCGGCGGAGTCGGGACCGAGTCTGAAAGCCAGGTGTCCGAATATGCTTCCGTCCTGTCCGTACCTTCGGCAGATCCGGATTTTTCCGCTCCTTTCAGCGGCAGCGGGAGGGAAGAAGCTATGAGGAGGCCGGAGACTCCTGCGGAGGTACGTCGGAGGAAACTTCTTCGGGAGATAGTGTCATTATGAGGTGCCATGCGGTCAGTGGATTGGTGTTCCGAAAGATATGAATTTTTAGCGACATTTTGCTATCTTTGTCTTATTCGGCATATTCAGACATTATTAAAAAATTATAACGGTTTCACGACATGGCAAAAGGGAAACTGCCCGAGGATACACCCCTGATAAAACAATTCTTCTCTGTCAAGGCAGAGCATCCGGAAGCGGTGCTGCTGTACAGAGTCGGTGACTTCTACGAGTCATATTCCTCGGATGCCGTGCTGGTCAGCAAGGTGCTCGGACTTGTGCTGACAAGGAAGTCCAACGGCGAAAAGGGCTACATCGAGATGGCAGGCTTCCCGCATCATGCGATCGACGTCTACCTCCCCAAACTCGTCCGTGCCGGGCACAAGGTGGCTGTCTGCGACCAGCTTGAGGATCCGAAACTTACCAAAAAGCTTGTCAGGCGCGGAGTCACTGAACTCGTCACCCCGGGAATCACCTTCAACGATCAGCTTCTCGACCAGAAGGAAAACAACTTCCTTGCTGGCCTGACCTTCGAGAAGGACCTCTGCGGAGCCGCCTTCCTCGACGTCTCGACCGGCACCTTTCAGGTGACCCAGGGCTCCCTTGACTATGTGGGGACCCTCCTTGCCTCTCTCGCGCCGAAGGAAATAGTCGTCCAGCGAGGCTGCGAGAAAGGAGTGAGGGCGAAGTACGGGGACGACCTCTACATCTCCACCCTCGAGGAATGGGCCTTCGTCTATGATGCCGCCGAGGAGAAGCTCAAGAAGCAGTTCGGAGTCAAGTCTCTCAAAGGCTTCGCCGTGGACAGGTATCCTCTGGGAATATGCTCGGCCGGCGCGCTTCTGGTCTATCTCGAGCAGACCCGGCACACCGGACTCAGAAACATCTGCTCCCTCTCCAGGATCGACGGGGACAGATTCGTCTGGATGGACAAGTTCACCATCCGCAACCTGGAACTCTTCGACTCCTCTGCAGGCGGAGAAGGGGTTTCCCTGATAAGCGTCATCGACAGATGCTCCTCTCCGATGGGCTCCCGAATGCTGAGGAACTGGCTGGCTATGCCGGTCATGGACATCAGGGAACTGAACTCACGCTATGACGTGGTGTCCCATTTTGTCGAGGCGGAAGAAGACAGGAATGCCCTCCAGGAGATGATCGGAGGCATAGGAGACCTTGAACGGATCATCTCCCGGGCTGCGACTGGCAAGATCATGCCGCGTGAAATAATGCAGCTGGGACGCGGCCTGGGGCACATGGAGCCGATTTCATCCCTCTGCTCCGGACGGGGCGTCGCTGCCCTGGACAATCTGATTGCCGGCATGAAGGACTGTTCGGAACTCCTTCAGACCATCACCACGACGATGGCTCCGGAGCCGGCAGCCGCCATCGGCAAGGGAGAAGTGATCGCGAGAGGAATCGACCCTGAGCTCGACGAACTGAGGAACATCTCTTCCGGCGGGAAGGACTACCTCCTTGCCCTTCAGCGCAGCGAGGCCGAAAGAACCGGAATCACTTCCCTTAAGATCGGCTACAACAATGTCTTCGGCTATTACATCGAAGTCCGCAACACTTTCCGTGACCTTGTGCCTCAGGAGTGGATACGCAAGCAGACCCTCGTCAATGCCGAGCGCTACATCACGGAGGAGCTCAAGGAATATGAAAGCAAGATTCTCGGCGCCGAAGAGCGGATCTATGCCATCGAGACCGGAATCTACGGGGAACTCGTGGCGAAAATCCAGAAGCAGATCGTCGCAATCCAGACCAACAGCCGCATCATAGCCCGTCTGGACATCCTCGCCGGCTTCGCCCAGCTTGCCATGGAGCGCAACTATTGCCGCCCTCAGATGGCAAAGGATCTTGTCCTTGACATCCGGGACGGCCGTCATCCTGTGATCGAGACCCTGATGCCTCCGGGGGAGGAGTACGTCCCCAACGATGTCCTCCTCGATGACAAGAAACAGCAGGTGATAATCCTGACCGGACCGAACATGGCCGGAAAGTCAGCCCTTCTGCGTCAGACAGCCCTCATCGTCCTGCTCGCCCAGATTGGAAGTTTCGTTCCCGCATCCAGCGCCCACATCGGCTGCTTCGACAAGATATTCACAAGAGTCGGCGCCTCTGACAACATTTCCCGAGGCGAATCCACCTTCATGGTCGAGATGCTCGAGACCTCGATGATCCTGCACAACCTCTCCGCCCGCTCCCTCGTCCTTCTGGATGAGATAGGCCGCGGAACTTCGACCTACGACGGAATGTCGATCGCAAGGGCCATCGTCGAGTACATCCATGAATATGGCCACGGAGCCAAGACCCTCTTCGCGACCCACTACCATGAGCTCAACGACCTCGAGGAAATCTATCCGAGGGTAAGGAACTTCCACATCACCGTCAGGGAGGTCGGCACCCAGGTCATCTTCCTGCGCAAACTCAAGGAGGGAGGGACCGCCCACAGTTTCGGTATACATGTGGCCAGGATGGCCGGAATGCCGAAAGAGGTCATCGAGAGCGCAGAGAACACACTCAGGGCACTTGAGATGCACGACGCCCAGCATCTGGTCAGTGCCAGCACCGGACAGATCGGCAAGCCTGTCCAGACCAAGTCAGGGATCCTCGAGACCGACGGAAGTCTCCAGCTCTCCTTCTTTCAGCTTGACGACCCTGCGCTCGAGTCTCTCAGGGACAAGCTCCATGGTGCTGACCTGAACAACATGACCCCTCTCCAGGCCTTCGATCTTCTTCGTCAGATGAAGGAGGAATTGGGAGTATGAGACGGCTGCCCTTCATCATTGTCCTGACTCTGGCGCTTCTCGGCATCATTCTGCCCGGAGAGGCGCTCCGTGCCCAGATGCCTCCCGGAATGGCGATCCGCAAGGAAGGCGGGAAGAAACCTCTTGCCTATGTCTCCGGCACGGTCTACCTTTCCCCGGAAGATCCGACCGAATCCGAGGAGCCTGGTGTGGGAGTGGCGGTCACCGTCATCGGAAAGAGAGCCAGCACGGCCAGGCTGGACACACTCTACGCGCAGACCGGACCCGATGGCCGGTTTGTGGTGATGGGCCTTGCCCCGGGAGAGGTCTTCATCCGCTTCTCCATGCTCGGCTATGAGGAACAGTCCAGGGCCATGAAACTCACGGAAGGTCTCAACAAGGTGCTGGTCAACCTCCGGATCAGGAAAGAGACTCTGGATGCAGCCGTCAAGGAGGAGTCGGTCAACACGGTGTCAGTCAAAGGGGACACGATAATCTTCCATGCCGCGGCCGTGAAGGTCAACAAGGGCGAGAATGCCATAGACATCATCGAGCAGATGCCCGGCGTCGAGGTGACGACCGAGAGCGTGACCGTTCTGGGCGAAACAGTGCAGAACGTCTACGTCGACGGAGCCCTGCTTTTCGGCAATGCCCCCATGCGGGCCCTGAACAATCTTCCTGCCGAGGAAGTGATGACCATCAAGTCCTATGAGGAATATGCCAACAAGGACCCGTACCACAAGATCAGCAAGAATGAAACCCGGCAGAGGGTCCTGGACATATCTACCAAAAGCAAGAGCAAAGGTATTTTCAAGGTCAAGGCTCTTGCCGGAGCCGGTTTCGACACGGACACTTCCTTCCACAAGTTCCGCTATGCGACCGGTTTCAATGCGATGTATTCTTCCGAGACCCTCCATGCCAGCGCCACCCTCACCCTCAACAACATCAATGACAACACCATCAAGCAGAGGGGGGCTTCGTTCGGCAGTGCCAAGGGCGGCGGTGCGGCCGACCTGAGGGCTGCAAACGTGTCGGTGGGGGTCACACGCAACTGGATGAGCCCGACGACGAGGAACTTCAGGATCGGCAGTGTCGGAGCGTCATATTCATTTGCCGACCAGTACAATGTCACTGAATCCGTCAGCGAGCTGGTGTATTTCCCTACGGAAAGCTATTCTTCGAGATCGACAGAGTCTTCTTCGTACAGTGCCACCGGCAACAGGAACCATTCCTTCTCTGTCAACGGATTCAAGGCTCTTCGTGACGGAGGTCTCCATGCCTCTGTCAGCGGATCCGTCACCTCGTCCGAGACCGATTCCCGCAGCAGGATGTTCAACTTCCAGGATGATCTGACCCCGCAGGGAACAGCCACGTCCAACGAAAGCGACAGCCGGGGCCACAGTTTCGCTGCTGCGTTCTCTGCGAATAAGGGATTCCGGGACAAGTTCAGGGTCAGCGCCGGTGTCAGCTATTCGGAGAGCAATTCGGAAAGAGGGTCAATCAAGAGGGACACAACGACCTCCACCATCACCAACACCGTCCTGGACATGACTACGGATGCGCTTTCGAGGTCTTTTTCAGTCAGTCCTTCTTTCCGCTATGAGTTGTCCGACCGGTCTTCCCTGAGCCTGAGCTATTCCTTCTCGGATTCATTCAGCCAGTCGGAGAGACTGGCCTTCGACGTCACCGATCCCCAGATGCAGAAGGTGGATTCGGTCAACACCCAGATCAGGACCAATGCCACCAATTCCCACGCTGCCGGAATCGCTTTCTCCACTGCTTTCGGGGAAGACGGATCCAAGGTGATCCTGAATGCCGCGATGGGCTTTGCTTCCACAGGCCTGAACCGTACCGATGCCTTTCCGGAGGAGGAGCCGGCATATTCGAGAAGGTTCAACTCGCTCCGCCCCTCCCTTTCTGTCGGCAATGACAACCAGATCAACCGCTGGTCTTTCTCATGGTCGTCTTCCGATGCCGCTCCTTCGATCGAGCAGCTGCGGCCGAGGATCAACAACACGAACCTCTATTCCGTCTCCGCCGGCAATCCTGACCTGCGCCAGACGCACACGGATGCCTTCAGGCTCAATTTCAGCACGATCCTGGGCAGGGACGTCCGCTCTGCGATGAATGAATATGACGAAAACGACATCCGGGGAGGCCGCGGCAAGGACCGCTACATCAACAGCAATTTCGTGACCCTGGAGACCAATGCCTCCTTCACCGTCAACCGTGACGTGATCGTGGGCAGGAAGACCTATTTCACGGAGGAGACTTTTCTCCCTGAATATTCATACACGATGCCCGCCCAGTCCACATTCTCCTCCTATGAGAATGCCGACGCTTCCTATGCGGCATCGCTCAGCGTCAAAGCCGGTGTCCCGGCCGAGTTCATAAAGTGCATCATCAACTCCGGCCTGTCGGTGGGATGGGACCTGTCGCCGAGCTACATCAATTCCGTGCTCACCAAGGTCCGCAATTTCCGTCCGACACTGTCCCTGGGCATCAGGAGCAACTTCTCCCGCAATCTGAGGTTCAATGTCAGAGGCAACTGTTCCTATGTCCATTCGACGAACGGCACCAACGGCGACACAGACTACTTCACCGAATCCCTCCGTGTCGGAGCAGATGCCAACAACATCCTGAAAGTACTCTATCTCGGCGCCAACTACACCAAGACATTCGTGCAGGGAATCGACTACCCGAGCGTCTCCGACAACATCCTCGACCTCAAGGGAGGCGTACGCTTCGGCCCAAGGAACAACTACGACTTCAGTGTCAATGTCCATGACCTTTTCAACCGGACATCCGGTTTCTCACGGTCGGTTTCCGCCGACCATGTGACCAACAGGTGGACGCACAATTTCGGAAGATACGTCATGTTCCGGTTCGTGGTGAACTTCACTTCGATGAGATGAGAAATCCGCCGGCAAGACGCGCGGCGGCTAAACCCATAATACCCAAGACAATGATTATCGGAATAGGAGAGACAGTTCTTGACATCGTGTTCAAGTGCGGACAGCCGAAATCGGCAGTGCCCGGAGGTTCCACTTTCAACTCCATGATTTCGCTGGGAAGGACGGTGGGGAGGCTTTACCCGGAAGTCCCGATTGTGATGGTGACCCAGATCGGGAAAGACATGGTCGGAGACATCATCCTCTCCTTCATGCGGGACAATCATGTCAGTACCCATTCCGTGAGATGTCTGGAAGGCATTCAGAGCACCGTCTCGATTGCGATGCTCGATGGGAACAATGATGCTTCCTACGAATTCTTCAGGGACTCGGACGCACCTTCCTTCGAGGGAGGGAAGATTGAATTCCATCCTGGAGACCTGGTCCTGTTCGGCTCGTTCTTCGCCATCAACAAAGGCACCCGGGAGGCCACGAAGGCCCTTGTCAGCGAGGCCAGGGCAGCCGGTGCCATCATCTACTATGACATCAACTTCAGGAGGAGCCACCTTCTGGACCTGCCGTCGACCAAAGGGTTCATCGAGGAGAACTGCGCGCTGAGCGACATCGTCCGTGGCTCGTCGGAGGACATCTCCTACATCTATGGCAGCGACGATGCCGATCTGGTTTACAGGGAGCACATCTCCCCTCTGTGCACTACCTTCATCTGCACCCGGGGGGCCGGCTGTACGGAAGTTTTCTCTGCCGGAGCCAAGGCAGTCTTCGATGTCGAGAAAGTTGAGACCGTCTCCACCATCGGGGCAGGGGACAGTTTCAATGCCGGCATCCTTTTCGGTCTTCTGAAGGAAGGTTTCACCAAGGAGAAGGTGGGTCGGCTGGCAAAGGAGGACTGGGAAAAGCTGGTCCCTCAGGCAGCGAAGTTCTCCGCCAACGTGTGCCGGAGCATGGACAACTACGTTGACCCGGATTTCTTTGAAAAAGCACTCTGAAGGATGTGTCGTGAATATTCCGTAAGCGAGGCCAAGCGAGCCATCAGGGCAAGGATCAGGACATTGAGGGAAGCTTCCGTCGGATGTGATTCTTCTCCCGTCGTCCGCCGCATCCGGGAACTGGACCTGTGGAAACAGGCCTCGACGGTCCTCCTCTATCATCCCCTGAAGGGGGAGGTCGACCTCGGAGCCCTGTTCCGGAGCCCCGGGAAGCGGATAGCGCTGCCGCTTGTCGAAGGCGACAGTCTTCTGCTCAAGGAATATGTCCCCGGAACTCTGGTGAGGGGTTATGCCGGGATAATGGAGCCCCCGGTTTCGGCACCGGACATCGAACCCTCCGAAATAGATTTCGCAATCATCCCCGGAGTGGCCTTCGACCCCCAGTGTCACCGTCTCGGTCGCGGGCGCGGCTTCTATGACAGGCTTCTCACCGGGCTGCAGTGTCCGCTGGCAGGGGTGGCATATTCATGGCAGATGGTCGAAGCCGTCCCGACCGATCCCTGGGACATCCGTCTGGATCTCGTGGTGACCGATTCGGATTGCTATTCCGTCAGATAGTCCATGCAGAACAGCACGGTGCCTGCAGTCCATCCCATGAAGTCTCCCGGGGTGGCATATTCAGCGGCGGCATCGTTTCTGCCGGTCAGCGCATTGTACTTCTCCCAAAGCACTCCGGTCTCTTTGAACTGAGCGACATTGCTGTCCAGATACTTCCTGGCCAGGCGGCGGGCATCCTTGACGAAGCCATAGCGGTCCATTCCGCGAATGGCCATGTAGTTGACCGCTGCCCAGGCATTCGGATATGCCCACTGGTAGGTTATCTCGCACGGAACATCCTCACAGGCGGCGACACCATGCTCCATTTCCACTCTTCCGAGTGCTTTGCGCATCGCTCCGGCCTGCTTCTTTGTCATGATGCCTGCATACATCAGGTTGAAGACGGCACCGGACAGGACTTCGCTCCTGCAGCCGTTGACATAGTCATAGTCGTAGAACAGTCCGTCTTCGGGGTTGTAGCAATATTCCTGAATAAGGTCCTTCCTCTTATCTGCGAGAGCCTTCCACTCCCCCGCCCTTCCGTTGCCCAGCTCGCCGGAGAACCACTCCATGTTCTTCTCGAAGATGTACAGCAGAGCGTTGAGGTCAACCGGATTGAAGTCCATGCATCGCTGGCTGAACCTCGGATTGAAATCCCATCCGGACTCCGCTTCCGCAAGCCAGTGGGCGCTTGCCTTCAGAGTGTCCTGGAGAGAGGTCACGGTTTCGGACCTGTCGGTGCGCAGTCTTCCTGCAATTGCTCCGTAGAAACCGGTCAGTTCCTCGTCGGTAGCGCAATGGCCGTAGCGGTTGAGGCCGTTCGGAGCGAGCCTCCTGGTCATCCAGAAACCGTATTCCTTTTCCAGGACCGGGTACGCGGCCGCGAGCCATTCCTTGTCGGCGGACCTTTCATAGACGCTTCTTGCCATCATGCTTGAATATGGTGGCTGCGAGCGGTTCAGCAAAGCCTTGTGAGTGCCGTTCGGCATATACCCGAACTTCCCGATCATATATAGGATGTTGTCCACGTTCTTCTTCGCCTGCCCGAGGTCTCCCAGGATAAGGAGCCCCTCATTCGTGAAATAAGTGTCCCAGTAATACATTTCCTGGAACATGCCACGGATAGTGGGCACGCTGTATGAATATGGAAGGGCGATCACATCCTGGTCATCCCTGTGCATCTCCCGGACGGTCTGGGGCATTCCCGAGGCTATGTGCTCGCGCAGCTCGGCCTCTTCCTGCGAAAGAGATTCATTGTTGTTTCCGCAGCCTGAAAGGACAGCTGCGACTGCCAAAGCGGCAAGTGAGATTTTTTTCGGCATATTCATTATGTGAGTTTTTCAAAGATAGCAAATTTTTCCTGCATCCGGCATGTTCATAACTCAAGTTTCGCAAGTTGCAAGTACTTATCATTTAGCGGACTTTCCACCATACGCGAACTTTCGCTCCCGTCATGTTTATTGTCCACGCTACCCTATCCCTAAATCCCTTTCCCCGGGAAAGGGACTTACCTATCGGCCTATCGGCCTCCAGATAAGGTTGTTTCGCACTTGCGAAACCATGTCCTTTGTCCATCTTCACGTCCACACGCAGTATTCCATCCTGGATGGTCTGTCGTCCATCGATGCCCTTTTCAAGAAGGCCGAGAAACTCGGCATGCCTGCCCTGGCCATCACAGACCATGGCAACATGTACGGGGTCAAGGAGTTCTTCAAGTTCGCGGGGAAGCATGTGGACAAGGAGACCGGACACTACAAGGTCAAGCCGATCGTCGGCTGCGAGGTCTATGTCACAAGGCACTATGACCATCAGCTCAAGGACAAGGACCATCGTGGCTACTACCATCTGATCCTCCTTGCCAAGAATTACGAGGGCTACAGGAATCTGATGAAGATCGTCTCGACCGGCCACACGGAAGGTCTATACTTCGGCAAGCCGAGAGTCAGCCATGAGGTCATCGAGAAGTACCACGACAATCTCATCTGCAGTTCCGCCTGCCTGGCCGGAGAGATTCCTAGAGACATCCTGGCAGGAGACCTCGATGCCGCCAGGAAGGCCATCAGGTGGCACAAGGATCTGTTCGGGGATGACTACTATCTCGAGGTGATGCTCCACAGGACCGAGGTCCCGAGGCTCTCCCTGGACCTCTATGAACAGCAGAAGAAGGTCAACGAGGAGATCTTCAACCTCGCCGCGGAGATGGGGGTGAAGGTCATCGCCACCAACGACGTCCATTTCGTGGACAAGGAAGACGGTCCGGCTCACGACCATCTGATCTGTCTTAACACCGGCAAGTACATCGATGAGGAAGACCGTCTCCACTACACCCAGCAGGAGTATCTCAAGAGCGAAGAGGAGATGCTTGCCCTCTTTCCGGACCATCCCGAGGTCATCTCGAACACGATAGAGGTTGCCGGCAAGATCAGCGAGTACAGCATCGACCGGGACCACGTCCTTCCGAAATTCGAGATCGACGGGGACTTCCTGGCCGGCATAGACGGCTATCTCGAAAAGTACCGGAGCGTGATTGATGAGGGCCGTTGTGACAAGAAGGGCAACTACCGCGGAGACGAATTCTGCAAGTCGGTGGCCTACCTTTGCCACCTGACCTACATCGGTGCGCGCAAGCGTTATGGCGACACTCTCAGCGACGAACAGGCCGAGAGGCTGGACTTCGAGCTGAAGACCATCTGCAGGATGGGTTTCCCGGACTACTTCCTGATTGTCCAGGACTACATCGCCGCCTCCAGGGCAGCCGGCAGCATGGTCGGTCCGGGACGTGGCTCCGCAGCCGGTTCCGCCGTTGCCTACTGCCTGGGCATCACCAACATAGACCCTATCCGCTACAATCTGCTTTTCGAGCGTTTCCTCAATCCGGACCGAATCTCGATGCCGGATATCGACGTCGATTTCGAGGATCTTCCGAAAGCGCACAAGTATGTCGAGGACACCTACGGCAAGGACCATGTCTCAAGGGTGATCACCTTCGGCACGATGCTGGCGAAGGGAGCCATCAAGGACGTTGCGCGCGTCAACCGTCTGCCTCTGCCGGAATCCGACCGTCTCTCGAAGCTGGTTCCGGACCATCTTACGGAGAAGGTGGAGAAAGAGTACCCTTTCAACCCCAAGTTCGATGAACTCAGGCCGGGATTCAAGTCCTACGAGAAGGAGGTAGAAGTCGATGATCCGGACAATCCGGGCTCAAAAAAGACCGTCACCAAGTGGTTCCAGAAGGGATTCGAGGATGTCGATGTGAAGATTACCCTGGAAAACTGCTACAGGCTTGTGCCGGAGTTCATCGACGAACTCAATAACGGCACACCGGAGGTCAGGAACGTCCTCCATTTCGCCCGGAAGCTGGAGGGATGCATCCGTCAGGTGGGAATGCATGCCTGCGCCACCATCATCGGCCGCGGCAACCTGACCGACTACATCCCGATCTGCCTGTCGGTGGACAAGGAAACAGGCGAGAATGTCTGGACTTCCCAGTATGACGGCCATTACATTGAAGACGTCGGAATGCTGAAGATGGACTTCCTCGGTCTCAACACCTTGACCATCATCCACTCCTGCCTTGACATGATCGAGAAGCGCTTCGGCACCAGGATCGACATCGAGGCCATTCCGATCGACGACAAGGACACCTACGAGAACATCTACAGCCGCGGCGACACCAAGAGCGTCTTCCAGTTCGAGTCGCCTGGCATGATGAAGCATCTGCAGGCCCTCCATCCGGAGCGCTTCGAGGATCTGATTGCGATGAACGCCCTTTACCGGCCGGGTCCGATGGATTATATTCCTTCATTCATCGCCAGGAAACTTGGCAATGAGCCTATTGAGTATGACCTTCCGGAGATGGAGGAATATCTCGCCGAGACCTACGGAATCACGGTCTACCAGGAGCAGGTCATGCTTCTGAGCCGCAAGCTTGCCAACTTCACCAAGGGCGAGGCGGACAAGCTGCGCAAGGCGATGGGAAAGAAGCAGATAGCCGTGATGATGGAGCTCAAGGAGAAGTTCATGACCAACGGCGTGGCGAACGGTCATCCGGAGAAGGTCCTGGACAAGATCTGGAAGGACTGGGAGAAATTCGCCCAGTACGCCTTCAACAAGTCCCATGCGACCTGCTATGCCTGGGTCTCCTACCAGACCGGTTGGCTGAAGTGCCACTATCCTGCCGAATTCCAGGCGGCCAACCTCTCCTGCAACCTTTCGAACATGGCGGAAATCAAGGAGATTCTCGCCGACTGCAAAGCCCACAAGCTGAAAGTCCTCAATCCCGACGTCAATGAGTCCGATGTGCAGTTTTCGGTCAACTCCGAAGGCAACATCCGTTTCGGCCTCAAGGGAATCCGCGGTTTCGGAAGCAATGTCGCCGATGCCATCATCTCCTGCAGGGAGGCAGGCGGACCTTTCGAGGACGTCTTCGACTTTGTCGAGAGGATGTCGGGGAACATCAACAGGAAGGCCCTCGAGTGCCTGGTATATTCAGGAGGCTTCGACTCTTTCGGCTACGACCGCAAGCAGTACTTCCTGCCTTGTCAGAACGGCAATCCGTTCATCGACGAACTGGCCCGCTACGCGACTCTCTACAGCCAGGATGCGGCAAACACCGCAGCCTCCCTCTTCGGGGAGGTTGAGGAGCTGAAGCCTGTCCGCCCGGAAATCCCGGCGATGATAGGGGAGTCAGACCCGCTCGAAATGCTCCAGAAGGAAAAGGAATATGTCGGGATGTACATCTCCTCCCATCCGCTGGACAAATATTCATTCGAAATCGACAATTTCACCAACTGCGAACTGTCCGCCCTTCAGGCCACGATTGCAGAATGCGAGGCTCTCGGGAAGAAGAAGAGAGTCTGTGTCGCCGGTCTGGTCACATCGGTCGAGAACCGTGTCACCAAGGTCGGAAAGCCTTTCTCGAAGACAATTCTGGAGGACTACAGCGGGACCTATGAACTGGCGCTTTTCAGCGGTGACCACGAGAAGTACATGAGCTATCTGAATCTCCACAACGAGCTGTTCATCGAGGGCGACATCGAGGAAAAATACTTCGTGAAGCCGGAGGAAAGGGCCCAGGGGAAGAAGTCGCCATATTCATTCAAGGTCAAGAATATGACCCTGATGGGCAATGTCGCCGACACGATGATCTCAAGTCTGGTGCTCCAGCTCGAAACACCTCAGCTCGGAAGCAGCCTGAACAGGAATCTGCTCTCCCTCATCAATTCCAACAAGGGGAAGATTCCTCTGAAAATCAATCTTTACGATCCTCAGACCAAGTACAGGATCAATTTCCACTCCAAGAAATTCTCGGTTGCAGTGACATCCGAGTTCGTCAATGCCCTGAAGATTCTGGGAATCAAATGCATGGTAGAGATCCGGAAGTAGGGTTCTCCCGGTCCGGAGCCGTCTGTCACTCGGTTATCGCACCGGCGACTATGTTGGCGATCCTGGCCCTCAGCCTGCCCACGCTGCCCTTGTCGGTCGGATGTACCCTGTGGGCAAGGATGATGACTGCAAGGTCGTTGTCCAGGTCCATCACGATCGATGGCCCGGTGTAGCCGGTGTGCATGAAAGAATTGTCCCTGCTGAGGAGGTCTCCCTTGAGTCCGGAGTGGGAACTGCTGCAGTCCCAGCCGAGAGCCCTTCCGACAGCAGGATCGTTTTCTTCCGGAACCGTGAACATCATCCTTACTGTCGCCGGAGACAGGATCCTTTTTCCGTCGACAGCACCCCCGTTCAGAAGGCAGGCAGCGATTCTGCACAGGTCTTCCGCATTGGAGAAGACACCCGCATTGCCGGAATTGCCGCTGTTCAGAACTCTTGCGATCGGGTCATGCACGGCAGCAACCAGCGGGAGACCGTCTTCCTGGACTTCGGTCGGGGCGCAACACTCCGCGAGGAGGCCGGCCTGTCCGCAGGAAGGTTTCCCGTCGAGAGGGAAGTAGCAGGTGTGCGTCAGGGCGAGAGCATCGAATATGTTCTCCTGGGCATAGTCGCACAGCCTTTCGCCCGTGACGTTCTGCAGGATGTTCTGCAGGGTGACGAAATTCAGACAGCTGTACATGAAATCCGTACCCGGACGGAAATTCCTCCCCGCTTCTGTCGCGATGACTCTCATCAGGGAATCCGGGCAGTTCCCGCCGAACCGCTCTGTCATATTCTTTACTGAAAGGTAAGGATCTATTCCCGAAGAATGGGTGAGAAGGTCCCTGACCGTGATTTCCACCTTTTCGCCTGTCTGCGGATCGGTCCACGGCTTGAAATCCGGGATGTAGAGGGACACATTGTCCGTCAGCCTGACCTTGCCCTGCTCGACCAGCTGCATGAAGGAAAGGGTGGTCCCCACGCATTTGCTGCACGATGCCAGGTCGAACATCGTTTCTGTGGTCATCGGTTCGGTCTGCGGGACCACGGACCTGTTGCCGTAGGCTTCCAGCCAGGCGATCTTCCCGTGTCTCACAACGGCAAGAACCCCTCCCGGGATGGTTCCGTCTGCAATGGCTTCCTCCATGGCCCTGCCGGCCAGCTCAAGCCTCGAGGAACTCAGTCCCACTGACTCCGGAGCCACTTTTTCAAGGTTTCCCGACCTGACATTCTGAATGGCACATCCGGCGATCAGGAATATGCCGGCAAGAGCCGTGGCGACGCGTTTCATGTTATGTTCGGAATACTTCGTTTGAATCCGGTACTAGAAGATCAGAATGGCCGACACCGGGTAGTGATCCGAGATGAAAGTCCTCTTGTTGTAAGGCTTGTCGATTGTCTGGTACTCGGCGCAACTGCTGAAACCGCTGTAGAAGATGTGGTCTATGATGGACTCCCTGTCCTTGCCCCAACCGTTGTAGGTGTTGTGCCTGTCCGTCTTGAATGCCACTTCGCGGGTGTTCTTCATGATCTTCTTGAGATCGTCGAATTCCGGTCTGGTGGTGTCCATGTTGAAGTCGCCGGTGAGCACCATCGGGTAGCCCTTCGGATTCATCCTGCCGATGTAGTCGACAATCAGGGCGAGGCCGTTCTTCCTTGCCTCCCAGCCCACATGGTCCAGATGGGTGTTGACATAGAAGAATTTCCTTCCGGTCTTCTTGTCCTTCATCAGCGCCCATGTGGCCGTACGCTTGCAGGCGGCATCCCAGCCCAGGGATGGCTCGTCCGGGGTCTCGGAAAGCCAGAATGTCCCCCACTTGAGCATCGAGATGGTCTTCTTGTTCCAGAAGATGGCCATGATCTCGCCGTTTTTCTTTCCGTCATCGCGGGGAACACCGACCCCCTTGTAATCCACAAGAATCTCGTCCATGTACTTGAACTGGTCCGGAAGGGCTTCCTGGAGCCCGAAGATGTCCGGCTTCTGGTCGTCGATCATCATTGCCGATGCAGGATACCTGTACTGCCAGGAATTGGTCCCGTCATTGGCGCTGCCCATTCTGATGTTGTAGGAGATGACCTTCAGGCCACTGTCCTTGTCTTTCCTGGCCAGCAGGTCTGCCGGCATGACTGTCAAAGCCGCAAGGAGGAGGATAATGTACTTTTTCATATTTTTGAACAAAGAATATTCAGGCTTCGGGTTAACATATTCACAGGCTGACAATCGCTGTCTGAACCCTGGAACACAAAAATAGAAATTCGTTCCCTTGGAAGCAAATAATGTTTTTTGTGCTATTTTTGTCCCCGTAACAACTCTCCGGAAATTATTCCGCAGAACCAGAATCCGATAGACATGAAAGAAGAAACATTCAGTGAATATGGGAAAACCGAAGCCATCAGGCTCCTTTTCGAAGGCAGCGGCTTCAGCTTCAATGACATGATCTCTTTCTCTCCGGCAGCGGGGAGCATCGTCCACAATGCCTCGAGGATCTTCATCGAAGGGATGGATTTCGACCTTACATATTTCCCCCTGAAGCATCTGGGCTACAAGTGCGTCGTCGCCGCCACCGGCGAACTGTACGCTTCCCTTGCCCATCCCAGACTCCTGTCGCTCCGTCTAGGGGTGTCGGCCAAACTGGATTTCGGCCAGGTAAGGGAAATCTGGAGCGGAGCTACATCGGCAGCCAGGCTTCACGGCTATTCCTCGGTCGATCTTGACCTGGTGCCCTCTCCCAACGGGCTCACGATCAGCGTCGGGGCGACAGGGGAGGAGCTCAAGCTGACTCATGGCAGGAGGATGGCGGCCCGCAGCATGGACCTTGTCTGCGTCTCCGGGAGCCTTGGCGCAGCCTATCTGGGGCAGCAGATCCTGGAAAGGGAGAAGCGCAGTTTCCAGAAGACCCGCGACAACAGCTACCAGCCGGACCTGGAAAGGTACCGGATGCTTGTCGGCAGCTATCTCAAGCCGGAGCTGGGCGCGTCCACGCTTGCGCATCTCGAGGATTCGGGAATATACCCGTCCTGCGGCTACCTTGTCTCCCACGGCCTTTCGGATGCCCTCAAGAGAATCGTGAGGGACACAGGTCTGGGCGTGAAAGTCTATGCCGACAAGATTCCGTTCGAGGGCAACAGTTTCGCCTCGGGAAGGGAGATGGACATAGACCCCGTTTCGGCCGCGATGAACGGAGGAGACGACTACCGCCTCCTTTTCGTGGTCCCGATTCTGTCGGCCGACAAGTTCCGAAGGGATTTCCAGACCTTCGATGTCATCGGACATCTCGCCCGTCCGGAAGTCGGAGCCGTGCTGGTTACTCCGGACGGGGTCGAACTGCCCGTGAAGGCCCAGGGCTGGAAGGAAGATGAAGACTGACCCTTCCGTCAGTCGTTGTTCAGCTGCACGATGTCGACCCTGGCCCTTTGGGAATCGCCGATGAGCCACTCTGAATAGTAGTCGGCCATCCTCCAGAAGAAATATTCATTCATGTCACCGAAGCCATGTCTCTGGCCCGGCAGGATCAGCATGTCGAAACGCTTGTTCGCCCGGATGAGGGCATCCACGACCCTGATGGTGTTGGCCGGGTGCACATTGTCGTCGATGTCGCCGTGGACCAGCATCAGATGGCCCTTGAGATTGGAGGCGATTTCCGGATTCGTCTGGATCTGGTAGACGAAGGACGTGTCCGCCCCGTTGACCTTCTCCAGCACTCCGTGGTGCTGCTCGCTCCACCATCTGTTGTAGATGCTGTTGTCGTGGTTCCCGGCGCATGAGACTGCAACCTTGAAGAAATCCGGATATTTGAGGATGGCAGCAGTGCTCATGAAACCGCCGCCGGAGTGGCCGTGGATGCCCACCCTCTCCGGGTCGATGAACGGATGTCTGGACGCAAGCTGCTGTATGGCATATTTCTGATCCTCGAGACCATAGTCGCGGAGATTGCCGTAGCCGTAGTTGTGGTACCACTTCGAACGGTTCGGATGGCCGCCGCGGTTGCCCACGGTGATGACAATCATCCCCAGCTGGGCGAGCCTGTCGGTGCGGGTGAAGTTCTTGCTCCAGGAGATGTTGTTGGCCTCCACCTGTGGACCCGGATAGACATAGTCGCAGATCGGATAGACCTTTGTCGAGTCGAAGTCATAGGGTTTGTACATCGCTCCGTAGAGGTCGGTCACTCCGTCTGCCGCCTTGACCTTGAATCTTTCGGGGAATCTGTAGCCGGCTTCCAGCAGCAGGCTCAGGTCGGCGGTCTCGAGATCCAGAATCCTCTTCCCGGACGCGGAGAACAGAGCCACTGCCGGGGTGCAGTCTACCCTTGAATAGTTTGCCACGAAGAACCGTGCATCATCGCTGCTGGTCGAAAGCACGTCCATGTCGTCCATGTCCAGCCTGACCATCGGCCCTCCCTGCAGGGACACCCTGAAGGTGTGCATCTGGTAAGGATTCTCGTCCTTCTCAACTCCGCAGGCGCTGACCAGGGCATAGCCCTCCTTCTCGTTCACCCCGAGAACATCCTCCACATGGAAAGCCCCTTCGGTCAGGTTGCGGATCAGGGTGCCGTCGCTGCCATAGAGGTACAGGTTGGCCCATCCGTTGCGTTCGGACCAGTGGATGAGTTTCCTGCCGCCGTCGATGAATTCGGGATTGCGGTACTCGACGTATGTCCTTTCCCTTTCCGAGATGATGGTTCTGGTCGAGTCGGAGCCGATGTCCACACGGCACAGGTCCAGCCTCTTGAGATCCCTGCTCTGGCGTACGAGGTAGAAACCCTTGCTGTCACCCAGCCATCTGTCTGTCCTGTAGTCGAGGTATCTGTCAGCGGCAGTGGACTTTGCGCTCAGCAGAGAGAGCTCCTGGTCCTTGAAGGCTTCAGTCATGACATATTCGGCGGAAGCCCCGTCTGCAGCCTCGTTGAGATTGAATATGTAGAGGTATCCCTTCGGCCCAGGTTCGCCCGGCATCTGGTACTTGTAGGTCTCGAGTTTCGGACGCTTCCCGCCGACCGAATTGATCACCCAGAGTTCCTCAAGCTTCCTTGTGTCCCATTTCATCGTGGCGAAATGCTTCGAGTCCGGCGACCAGACAAGTTCTCCCGGAGAGTGGCGTCTGGTACTGTCGGCTTCGGTGTCTCCCTTGTAGTTGCCGTAGCCATAGCCGAAATCCCGGATGCCGTCCTTCGTCAGCCTGTGCTCGACAATCGTAGAGTCCTTCTCGTCCTTCGCCGCCTTCCTCAGGCTCGTGGAGTCCATCAGCCAGAGATTCGAGCCTTTGGCATAGACTCCCACCGTGCCGTCAGGGGAGACGCTTGCCCAGGAAGGGTATTTCGGCTCTTCCTTCGCAACAGTGTCGAGCTGTCCCGTGGTGATGTCATATTTGAAATATGTCGTGTCGCGGTCGTTCTTCAGCCCGGAGACGACATTGAAAGTGAAATACCTGTCATCCTTCAGGCGGAGCTTGCCGAGCTTCAGGTGCTGGGCATCGAAAGGGTAGCGGACTGCTTCTGTGACCTGCATCGCCAGTTTCTCCATGTCGAAGAGTTCCGTCCTGGTGCCCTTCTCCGGGTCGATCATGTAATACTTCGTCCCCCTGGAGTCTTTCCATTCGTACCAGAAACGGTCGGAGTCCCTGAACCAGTTCGGGACTATTCTTGTCGAGAAGACCATCTGTCCGACTTTCTTTGCAGAGAAGCGTTCGGCAAGGGCATAATTGGCGCGGACAGCTTTGTCCGTACTTTCCGGGCAGCCTTCCTGGGCTCTGGCTGTCGTGGCGGCAGCGCAGACAAGCAGGGCGGCGTTTGCGGCGAAGAAGTGTCTGATGAGAGTTTTCATATTCAGTGATGATTGTTTTCCACTCAGGTTCCGCAAGGTCCGGGAAGGCTGTCACCGTGAGTCTTGTCAGGCATGCAAGACCTTGTCCCGCCGCACATTGCTCATCTGCGCCATAGCTATCCCGGAGCTTGAATATGTGGAATCTCCTCTGCAAAAATATGAAAAACTCCTTGAAAGGTAACTCCGTCCGCGGACTTTCCTGCCGTGCGTGCCGCCTTCCCGCCTTTGCGAGAAAAAGGTTTTGGGTCTTATTTTATTGTAAATTAAAGAATTATTCGTATATTTGCAGTCCCAAAAATTTTTGGGAAGAACATAAATAACAGAGTTACAAACATTTATGCCTACAATTCAACAGTTAGTTCGCAAAGGACGTGAGAGCATCGTTGCTCAGAGCAAGTCTCGCGCGCTGGATGCATGTCCTCAGAAGAGGGGCGTTTGTCTTCGTGTCTACACGACTACTCCTAAGAAGCCTAACTCAGCGATGAGAAAGGTTGCCAGGGTACGCCTTACCAACTCCAAAGAGGTCAATGCTTACATTCCGGGAGAGGGCCACAACCTTCAGGAGCACTCAATCGTGCTCGTACGTGGAGGTCGTGTAAAGGACCTTCCTGGTGTACGTTACCACATCCTTAGAGGAGCTTTGGACACCGCAGGCGTTGAGGGAAGGACCCAGTCCCGTTCTCTCTACGGCGCCAAGAGGCCGAAGAAATCTAAGTAGTCCGGTTTTATTCACCTTTAATTTTTACTCAAAATGAGAAAATCGAAGCCTAAAAAGAGGATTCTACTTCCTGATCCTAAGTTCCACGACATTGAGGTGACTCGTTTCGTGAACAATCTTATGTTGCAGGGGAAGAAGAGTATCGCGTATTCAATTTTTTACGATGCCATTGACATGGTAGGCGAGAAGATGAAGGATTCTGACAAGGCTCCTCTGGATATCTGGAGGAAGGCACTCGAAAACGTAACCCCTCAGATCGAGGTCAAGTCACGTCGTGTAGGTGGTGCAAACTTCCAGGTGCCTACAGAGTTGCGTCCGGAGAGGAAAGTTTCCCTCTCGATGAAGAACCTCATCGGTTACGCCCGCAAGCGTTCCGGCCACTCCATGGCAGAAAAACTTTGTGCAGAGATCGTTGCTGCCTACAACAACGAAGGCGGTGCATTCAAGAGAAAGGAAGATATGCACAAGATGGCTGAGGCAAACAAGGCCTTTGCTCATTTCCGCTTCTAATCTTTTTTCGCAATGGCAGCTAAAAGAGATCTTCAGTACACGAGAAACATCGGCATCATGGCTCACATCGATGCCGGAAAGACCACCACTTCAGAGCGTATCCTGTTCTACACCGGAAAGACCCACAAGATCGGTGAGGTTCACGATGGAGCAGCTACCATGGACTGGATGGTTCAGGAGCAGGAGAGAGGTATCACCATCACTTCTGCAGCTACTACTGCATTCTGGCACTATCAGGGCAAATCCTACCAGATCAACCTCATCGACACTCCGGGGCACGTCGACTTTACCGTTGAAGTCGAGCGTTCACTCCGCGTCCTTGACGGTACCGTTGCCACATTCTGTGCAGTAGGCCGCGTACAGCCTCAGTCTGAGACCGTCTGGCGTCAGGCTGACAAGTACGGCGTTCCGAAAATCGCTTATGTCAACAAGATGGACCGTGTAGGTGCCGACTTCCTCGCCTGTGTCGAGGAGATCCACACCAAGCTCGGCGCAAATGCCGTTCCGATCTGTCTTCCTATCGGTTCCGAGGACAAGTTCCAGGGAATCATCGACCTTATCGCACGCAAGGCACTCATCTACGACAATAACTCCGAGGAACTTGTCAACTATCATGTTACTGACATTCCTGAGGACATGAAGGGTGAGGCTGAGCTCTGGCGCGACAAGCTTGTCGAGGCTGCAGCCGAGTGCGATGAAACTCTTATGGACAAGTTCTTCGAGGATTCCGAGTCCATCACCGACGAGGAAATCATCGCGGCTCTCCGCAAGGGTACCATCTCGATGCAGATCGTTCCTGCATGCTGCGGTTCTTCATTCAAGAACAAGGGTGTGCAGTTCCTTCTCGACTCAGTCATGCGTTACCTTCCTTCTCCTCTGGACAAGGGTGCAGTCAAGGGTACCGATCCAAAGACCGGTGAGGAAGAGGAAATCTCTCCATCTGCAGACGAACCGTTCTGCGCTCTCGTATTCAAGATTGCCACCGATCCGTTCGTAGGCCGTCTTGCCTTCATGAGAGTCTATTCAGGTCGCGTCGACGCAGGTTCATACGTACACAATGTCCGTACAGGCAAAAAGGAGAGAATCGCCCGTCTGTACCAGATGCACTCGAACCACCAGAATCCTATCGAATTCGTCGAGGCCGGTGACATCTGTGCAGCAGTCGGTTTCAAGGATCTCCGTACCGGTGACACCATCTGCAACGAGAACCATCCTATCGTTCTCGAGTCGATGGAGTTCCCTGATCCTGTTATCGGTGTCGCTGTCGAGCCTAAGACCCAGAGCGACCTTGACAAGCTCGGAATCGCTCTCGGCAAACTCGCCGAGGAGGATCCAACCTTCACTGTCAAGTCCGACCACGAGACCGGCCAGACCGTCATCTCCGGTATGGGTGAGCTTCACCTTGACATCATCGTCGACCGTCTCCGCCGTGAGTTCGGTGTCGAGATCAATCAGGGTGCGCCTCAGGTCAACTACAAGGAGGCAATCACCGCTACCGTACAGCACCGTGAGGTCTTCAAGAAGCAGACCGGTGGTCGCGGTAAGTTTGCAGACATCATCGTCGAAATCGGTCCGTCCGATTCTGACAAGCCGGGTCTCCAGTTCGAGAACCAGGTCAAGGGTGGTAATATTCCTAAGGAATTCATCCCTTGCATCCAGAAGGGTTTCCAGACTGCAATGGCCAATGGCTGTCTCGCAGGCTACGAGGTTCAGTCACTCAAGGTTACCGTTCTTGACGGATCATTCCACCCTGTGGACTCCGACCAGCTTTCATTCGAAATGGCCGCCCGCATGGCATTCCGTCACGCCTGTCCTAAGGCAAGTCCGGTTCTCCTCGAGCCGATCATGAGCCTTGAGGTTGTCACCCCTGAGGATTACATGGGAGACATTGTCGGTGATCTCAACCGCCGTCGCGGTCAGATCCAGGCCATGGATTCAACTCCTAACGGAGCAAGGATTGTCAAGGCATTCGTTCCGCTTGCAGAGCAGTTCGGTTACGTGACTGTCCTCCGTACTCTTTCTTCAGGTCGTGCCACCAGTACGATGTCCTTTGACCACTATGCAGAGGTTCCTGCAAACCTGGCCAAGGAGGTTATCGAGAAGAGTGGCTACAAGGCTGATGACGACGAGTAATTTTGTACAACGGATAATAGTTTTTTGATATGAGTCAAAGAATCAGAATAAAACTCAAATCATTCGATCACATGCTCGTGGACAAGTCTGCAGCTAAGATCGTTGACACAGTGAAGGCAACAGGTGCCAAGGTTAACGGCCCAATTCCTCTTCCTACAAACAAAAAGATCTTCACTGTTAACCGCTCGACCTTCGTCAACAAGAAGAGCCGCGAGCAGTTTGAGCTTGACGCCTATTGCAGGCTTCTTGACATCGAAGACAGCAACGCAAAGACTGTCGACGCTCTCATGAAGCTCGAGCTCCCTTCAGGTGTCGAAGTTGAGATCAAGGTCTGATGCCGGGCTGATTGAGGTCAGCTTATCAGATTGAAATACACTCCGGCCTTTTGGCCGGAAACCGGTCCCTTAGCTCAGTTGGTTAGAGCAACTGACTCATAATCAGTGGGTCACAGGATCATGCCCTGTAGGGACCACGGATAAAGCCTGCGAATCTCTCGCAGGCTTTTTCCGTGGTCCCTGGGGGACTTCCTATTCATCGGGGAAAGTATTCCCCGAGGCCCCTTCGGTCGCTGACGCTCCGAATACCTGCGAATCTCTCGCAGGCTTTTTCCGTGGTCCCTGGGGGACTTCTCATTTATCGGGGAAAGGATTCCCCGAGGCCCCTTCGGTCGCTGACGCTCCGGATACCTGCGAGAAACTCGCAGGCTTTTTCCGTGGTCCCTGGGGGACTTCCTATTCATCGGGGAAAGGCTGCCGGTTTACGGTGTCTCTTCCTGTCTGTTTTCAAGACAGACCTCTTTCCGTCCTATTGCTCCGTCCCTGCCTGGACGATCTTCGAGCCGGGAGGAACATCGTGGGTCAGCCAGATGTTGCCTCCGATGATGCTGTCGTGGCCGATAGTGACCCTTCCCAGGATCGAGGTGTTTGAATATACCGTCACGTTGTCCTCCAGAATCGGATGACGTGGAAGGTCGATCGGATGCCCGTTCTCATCGTAGCTGAAATTCTTGGCGCCGAGAGTGACACCCTGATAGAGCATGCAATGGTTCCCGATGATGCTGGTCGCCCCGATCACCACGCCGGTGCCGTGGTCGATTGCGAAATATTCGCCGATGGTTGCCGCCGGGTGAATGTCGATGCCTGTGGAGCTGTGAGCCATTTCGGTCAGCATCCTCGGAATCCGGGGAATGCCCAGCAGATAGAGCTGGTGGGCCACCCGGTAGTGCAGCATCACCGTCACAAGAGGGTAGCACAGAATCACTTCTCCAATGTCCGAGACTGCCGGATCATTGTGCAGCACAGCCTCGACATCCGTGTGGAGCAACCTTGCGATCTCCGGCAAGGAGCTGATGAAACGGTCGGTGAGGTCTGTCCTCAGCTCGGTAGTCGCAGCCACCTGGCTGTTCAGGATGTCCCTGATGGCTTCCGCACCGTCCGTCCAGGAAGGTATCGGGGAATAGTCGGGGAATATTACGTACTTCACAAGGTCCATCATCCTTGCAAGTTTCTCTATGCTTGGCGCTTTGTACATGATTTCAGCAATATGGCCGGTTTCAAGTGATGGTTTTGAAGATTACTGGATCAGGAATCCTATGAACGTGTTCGCGAGGAAGGCCATCACCCAGGCAAGGACGAGCGAGTTCACCACGGTGAAAGCCGCCCAGCCCCCTCCGATCTCCTTTCTCAAAGTCGAAATGGTCGCTACACAAGGGAAGTACAGGAGGACGAACAGCATGAACGCCCAGCTTGTCGCAGGTGTGAATATCTGTTCCTCCCGCAGGACTGTCGCGAGATTCCTGTCATCATATTCATTGCTGTCCGTGTGGTAGAGGATGCCCATCGTGCTGACTATGGCTTCCTTTGCAGGCAGGCCCGTGAGCAGGCTGACATTCATCTTCCAGTCGAAGCCTAGCGGCTCCATCACCGGGGACACGGCCTTTCCGATCATGGCCAGGTAGGACTCTTCCGGATTGGCGCCCTTTGAGGTCTTGTCTGCCGGGAAATATTCAAGGGCCCAGACAATCACCGAGGCAGCGAGAATCACTGTGGAAATCTTCTGCAGGTAGTCGGAAACCCTTTCCCAGATGTGGTTGCCGGTGTTCCTCCAGGTCGGCTTGCGGAATGGAGGCAGGACGGACACATAGTCTTCATCCCTCATCTTGAACCATTTCGTCTGCTTCATGATGAACGCGAAAAGAATCGACAGGATGATGCCCGTAGCGTATAAGCCTATCATCACAAGCGCCTTGAAATCAGCGAAGAACGCAGAGACGAAGAGCAGGTAGACAGGAAGCCTCGCGCTGCAGCTCATGAACGGAATCATCAGCATGGTGAGCGTCCGGTCCCGGGGATTTTCAATCTGTCTGGCGGCCATTATCGCCGGCACGTTGCATCCGAAGCCTATGAGCATTGGAATGAACGAACGCCCGTGCAGACCTACCAGGTGCATTATCTTGTCCATCAGGAAGGCCGCTCTTGCCATGTAGCCCGAGTCCTCGAGCAGGGAGAGGAAGAAGAACATTATGACGATGTTCGGCAGGAAGGCAAGGACGGAGCCGACACCCTGGACGATTCCGTCAGTCAGCATGTCGGTGAACCATCCCGGTGCGAGAATGTCCTTGAGCCATCCGCAGAGAGCATTGACACCTGCTTCTATCCATTCCTGGGGGTAGGCTCCGAGGGTGAAGGTGCATTGGAAGACCGCCAGGAGGACAAGGATGAGGATAGGGAAGCCCAGCCATCTGCTGGTCAGAATCGAATCCAGTTTCATGGCGAAACTGTGGTCCGAATCATCTCCGCCATGGATGACGGTTTCCTGAAGGGCTCCTGCCACGAAACCTCTTCTGGCCTTAGCTACCAGGTTTTCGGAAGGCTCTCCGAATTCCTTTTCCAGTCCGTCGTGTACCTTTCCGGCGACCTGCAGAACCTCTTCCGCATTCGGAAGGGAGTTGATGTAGGGCAGGATGTAGTCCTGGTGCTCCAGAAGGCGGACGGCGACATAACGTTCCGAGAAATGCTGCCAATGGTCGTGACCTTTGTGGATAGCCTGCGAAATCAGGGTTATCGCCTCCTCGACATCCTGTCCGTAAGGCACGCTGACCTTGCGTTCATAGGGCTCACGGTAGCATTCCGCAATCTTGCCGAGCAGGGTCATCTCCGCCTGGCCGTCATTCTTGTCGCAGATGACCACAGGCATGCCGAGCATCCTCGAAAGCTGTCGGATGTCAAGGGAGTGGCCGGTCGCGGTGAAGCCGGTGTAGTTCCGGACGGCAAGGATGACCCTGATGTCCATGTCGTTCAGTTTGGTGACCGGATACAGTGTCTCTTCCAGCCGCATCGCATCCACTATGTGAAGGACGATGTCCGAGGGTGTCTCCAGGATGGATGAAATCTCCGGCATTATGTTGAACCGGACTGAAAAGCCGTCACATGAGACGGTCTTTCCGCAGATGCCACTTTCTGCTCCGGTAACTGCCACTCTGATGCACTGAACATTACCCTTTGATGCCATCAGAGGGCAACTGTGGCATTCTCCATTACAATTGAATGTCTTCATGTCCACTGGGTTTGATAAGGACGCAAATATAGTAAAAAATATTCCGGCATAGATAAAAAACATAGGCCGACTTCACAGCGGGCCTATGCCGGAAGAACTGAAACAGTTCTTTCATAGTTTAGTTTCAAGTGCGCCGCCTCTCTCAAGGCGGCGTTCTGTCCCGCCGACCACCCCCTCGAAGAATCCGGCGGAACAAATGTGACGCGAACCAAATCATAACTGTAACCAAAGAATATGAGAAGAGGGGGACTTCAGAATTCATTGACGGAACAAAGATATCCTTGTTGAATGAATAATTTAAAATGTTTTATTACCTTTGTTTCAATACCTCCTATTGAAAAGACCAATAACCGGAACACTATGGAATTACGACAGTTGAAATACTTTGTCGAAGTGGCGATGAGCCTCAGTTTCTCTGAAGCCTCCAGGAAACTGTACATCACCCAGGGGACCATTTCCCAGCAGATCCGTCAACTGGAAGACGAGATGGGCACGCAATTGTTCGACAGGACATCCCAGAAGATTGTCCTCACCGAAGCGGGGCTCGAGATGCTCCCGATTGCTCTCAAGGTAATCGAAGACGCAGATATCTGCAGAGAGAAGATCACCAACCTGCGCAACGCCGCAGTCGGCACACTCAACATCGGAGCCACCAGATCTTTCTGCCGGCTCATCAACTCTGCAATGTTCTCCTTTCTCAGGGAAGTGCCAGGCGTCAAACTTACCGTCAGTTACAAGACGGCATCCGAACAGCTGTACATGCTCCGCAGGAATGAGATCGACATGGCTGTGGCATTCAGGCCGGATGTCCAATACGAAGACATTGTCACATACCCCCTTTTCAGGACCCATCTCTGTGCGGTGATGCGCAATGACCACCCTCTTTCCGACCGCACGCAGGTCACCCTCTCGGAGCTGGAAGACTACGGGATAGCAATCCCAGGCCGGGGCAGTTCCCAGGGCTGCCATTTCGGCCGCTTCGCCGGAATCGACACCGGCAGGCTCAAAGTCCGTGCTGAAATCAACGATCCGCATCTGCTGGTGGACCTGGCTCAGGCAGCGAACCTGGTCGCCATCATCACACCTGTTTCGAGCTGGAACCGTTCCGGGATGGTCGCAATCCCGCTGGAGGACGGCCGGTTCACCATGACAGGGTGCGTCCATTTCCTCAAGGACCGTTACCGGAAGAAGTCAGGGGAACTGTTCTTGTCAATGCTGATGGAAGAGGCGGCGATATACCGATTCGAAAGAAATCTGCAGAAACAGTGAAAATGATTTCGTATTTTGACAATAAAAGTGTAACTTGACTGCACTTATTGAAACAAACGCATCATAACTAATAACGACATGAAAACATCTGAACTTATCAGCAGACTGCAGGCGGAGTTGCAGGAGAAGGGCGACAAGGAAATCATCATCGCAGCCAACAAGCATAGTTACAAGGATGTAAAAATCGTTACGAGAGAGGAGAGTACCACACTCGCTCTTTTCGATAAGGTTGCGGACTGAGTCCAGCCGCGTTCCTGACCCGGTTTCTGGCCGTGGATCCCTTCAAGATCCGCGGCTTTGTCTCCACAACACCTTGCTGCAGAGAATTGTGTATCGGTTTTTCGTGTGCGTTCAGCTGTTGTAGGTGTGGGCGCTTCGCCCCTTGGCTGACGGCAGATAGTTTACACCCCACCAGCACATCTGCAGGCAGATGAAAGACAGGATGAGCACCCAGAGGGCAGCCTTGCTGTCTTTGGCTGCGGTGTGTCTCAAGTGAATGTAGCAGAGATACCCCATCCAGGTCACAGCAGCCCATGTCTCCTTCGGATCCCAGGTCCAGCAGTCGCCCCAGGCCTCATTTGCCCAGACCGCCCCGATCAGCATCCCAAAGGTCATGAAGCACAGTCCGACCCCGACCAGATTGTCCAGGATCGAATATTCCTCCGCGCCCGGCCCACCTTTTTTCAGCAGCATCCACACCGCAAGGAGCGTGGCCGCCCCGAGCAGGGCATAGGCAAACATGTAGACAATCACATGAGGCGCGAACCATGGGCTCTGGAGAGCCGGCATCAGAGTCTGGCTGTGGATCTCGGGCCTGAAGAGATTGATCATTGTGAACACCGTCGACATCAGAGTCGAGAACGAAAGAATCCACTTGTATTTCCATCTTGAATATACCAGGATTCCGACCACGGGCATGAAGAAGGCATACCAGAGACGGGTCTCGCCCATCGTCCTCAGCGGCGGTCTGTCCAGCGAAGCCCACAATCCGAGTACGAAGGCGAAGTACAGGCATATTCCCGCAAGCGTCATTCCCGAGGCCGGCATCCTCCTTTCTTTCCATGCGAAGGCGGCCCCGGCAGCCTCGAAGACCAGGGCTGGGATTGCGAACCAGACGAAACAGTCCCAAGTGATCATTCCTTACCCTCCTTTCTTTTTCCGGAAACCTTCAGCAAACCTGCGATGGCACCGCCCATCATCATGAATATGCCGGCAAGCACCACGGGCAGCCACGGGTTGCGCACCGCCCTGAGAATGCTTATGCCGCTCCACTCTCCCATGCTCACGTCGTAGCCCTGCTGATAGATTGTCCAGCCGTCCAGCCGCATCGGCTTGTTGACCTCGATGATTCCATCCGCCCTCTTTCCGCCGGAAGTCACCGTCACCTCCGAGGTATATTCTTTCGCCTCGCGCGGAGCCATCACGAGACTTTCCCCTCCGCCAAGGTCCAATGTGGCCGGCGGAAACAGGAAACTCCCGCAGCAGACCCAGCCGCTGTGGCTTTCGGTCCCCCTCGAAGCCTTCACTTCCATCGCGCAGCAGGCCCCTGGATGCAGCCAGGCCCTGTAGCCCGTGGAATCATCTTCCGCAATCCCGGCATAAGGAATATTCCGGAGCACCTCGATGTCCCACTCCCCGAGCCTGCCGCCAAGCATCCCGTTGTCTATCCGGAGCCTTTCCGAAGGGTCGTTTCCCAGCGTGAGCTCCGGAGGGTACTGCTCCATCCTGAAGGCATGCAGGGTGACCGTAATCCCGTTGCCGGCGCTGCCGCCTTCGCTCACCGTGATCTCCTCCCGGCGGATGTCAGGGCTGCCCAAAGTGCCCGCAACAAGGGCTATGAAGAGTCCCAGATGGTTGAGGATGAACGGGATGTCCTTCTTCCTGAAATGCGAGATGCGGTTGATGGAGGCGAGACCGACGATCGAAGTCATCCACAGGTAGGAGAGGATGAAAGGCCAGGATTCCAGCAAGTCGATTCCGGTGAGCCCCATGATGAAAGTGAGGGCGGCGCAACAGGCGATAGACGCAGTGGCGGCCCCTCCTCCGTGCATCATCCACTCGACAGGGTAGACTCTCTTCCTGAGAAGAAAAAGGATCGTCAGGATGCAGAGATAGGCGACGAGCACGACAAGGTTGACCGGAAAGCGCAGGGCCTCCCAGTGCACCGGTCCGGCGAACAGCTCGATCACCCCTCCCAGGACAAGGATGCCTGCTCCTGCGGCGAAGCCTTCTTTGATTTTCCAAGGTCTTTTCCACATATTCATGAACAAAGATAACCAAATTGCCCTGTATTTTGATTATATTTGTACGTTTTGTACTAATTAATCCTCAAACAGTAACCTGCATCATCTTATTCGGATCCGACGCAAGTAAATTAAAAAAATAAGATCACGACATATTATGGCCGAATCAGCGAAAAAGGAATATACCGTTCCGGAAATGGAGGCGGAACAACTTGAAACTGAAGAATTTGTCCTTCAGAACAGCATCGAAGGCGTGCCTGAGGATGATCCGTTTGTCTATTGATTGCAGCAAGGTATGAAAAAGATCACTTTTCTTCTGCTTGCCGCACTCGCAAGCTTCGTGTCATGCAAGGAGCAGCCATCCATGCATAAGGAATATGTCGAAGTCACCGTCAATGCGGATGCTTCCGCATCCCGGACACGCGCCGTCCTGACGGACAAGACAGAGTCCGGATATCCCGTATTCTGGACCCTCGGCACACAGGTCGGCTTCTATGCCGGTTCCAAGGAGGCAGTCTGGGCCAGACCTTCCACCCCGGGCGCAACCACCACTTTTTCGGTCAGCCTTCCGGATGTCTCCGAAGGCAGGCTTGTCGCCCTCTCGCCGAAGAGCGCTGACGGGGTTTCAGGCGGCTTTTCAGCATATTCAGTCTCCTCCTCATCTGTCGTGAGCTGTGTGATTCCGGGAGCTCAGACTCCGACCTCCGCTTCCTGCGACGAGTCCGCACTGCTGCTCGCTGCGGGCATGGACATTCCCCAGGGCGGGATTCCGTCCTCTGTCGACATGCATTTCGCTCCCGTGAATGCTTTCGGAAAGCTGGTACTTTCCAATCTGCCGGCGACGGACATCAAGACCGTGACTCTCGATTTCCCGACAGCCGTGGCGGGAACGGGCATGGAGTATTCCGTTGACGAAGGTACCCTTTCCGGAGCCTCGGTAAAGACTCTGACTCTCATCGCCGATGACCTCACTCCCGATGACGCCGGCAGTTTCACTGTCTGGTTCAGCTGTGCCCCGGCATCCATGAGTTCGGGGAATTTCACAGTAGGAGTCGAGGACGGAAACGGACGGAAATATTCGAAAACCATCGCGCTGTCTGCCTCCAGGGCGCTGGAACTCAATGCCGGGCACGTCCGCCCTGTCCTGGTCGACATGGAGGGCACTGCCGTACAGACCGTGGAAAAGGTCATTCTATGGGAGGAAACCTGGACCGGAGGCGCCACTTCCGCTGCGCCTTCATCCTACGGTTTCACAGGCACGACTGTCTATGGTGGCGGGAAGGTGACATATTCACAGTCTACCACTGACACGAAACTTTACAACGAGACTCTGGCAGGCGGAACCGCCCCCGAGCTGCTTCTGAAGAAGAACTACGGGACCTGGACCATCTCAGGCATCCCGACTGCTGGCGCCACCTCGATGACCCTTACCCTCAAGGCAAACAATACTAATTACACCGTCTCTTCCACCACTTCCGGAATCACGGTGGAAAAAGGTGGCTCCAACACCTGGACAATCTCCAATCCTTCAGCCCTGACTGTTTTCACCCTTGTGTTCAAGAACACCACCACCGGTACCAATGTCCGTCTTGACGACATCCTGCTCGTCGGGAAGATCGTCTCCGGCGGTGGAACACCTGTGACTTCCGTCACTGCCGAGGACGCCACCGGAGTGACTTCGAGCACGGCCGTCCTGAATGCTTCATTCGCGAATGCAACCGCCGTTCCTGACTATGCCGGCTTCTACTGGGGCACATCGGCGGACGACCTTGACGGCGACCAGATCTACAACAGCACCCTCCTCGCAGCCACCGGCGGCACCTTCTCCGCTACCCTTGAGAACCTCACGGAGGGCGTGACCTATTACTACAAGGCCTACATCAAGGTCCTCGAGGGATCTGAATATGTCGAATATGTCAGTCCGGAGGTCAAGTCCTTCAGGACAGCTTCCTCTCTGGACACGCCTTCAGGCGACCAGTACGGCTGGTTCGAACTGCCTCAGATGGAATACACCGTCAGCGGAAGCTACAAGATCAGCAAGGCCGATCCGAACAACTACTTCGCCTATCACATGTGCGCCGGTGGGGAAAAGGGTCCTCAGGGCAAGACTGCCAGGAACTACACCGTCTGCTTCAGCGGGACCCATCACTGTCCGCTCTGGGTCGCCGCCCCGAGACACAAGATGTATGTCGGTTCTTCCGGCAGGAATGACTCCTACACCAGGGACGGTTCCGTTCCTTCCGGGATCCAGTACAGTTCCAAGTCGACCGGAGGTGGCTGCAACAAGGGCCACATGCTCGGATCTGCGGAGAGGACCAGTTCGGCAGCCACCAACAGGCAGGTGTTCTACTACACCAACATCGCCCCTCAGCTTTCATCCGGATTCAACACCGGAGGCGGTGGATGGAACCTCCTTGAGGACTGGGTCGACACCAAGGTCTGCGCAGACACCCTCTACGAGGTGGTCGGCTGCTATTTCGACAAGTTCACCGACGCCTACGGCTACACGGTCTCTCCGAAGACTATCAGTTTCGGAGGCCGCTCCGATGTCTCGATGCCGACAATGTTCTACTATATCCTTCTGCGCACCAAGAAGGGCAACACCGGCAAGGCTCTCAGGGATTGTACTGCCGACGAGATGATGTGCGCGGCCTTCGTCAGGGCTCACACCAATTCCCTCAAGGGCCAGAAACCGTCCAGAACGGAGATGATGAGCGTCTCCGACCTGGAGAAACTGACCGGTTTCACCTATTTCGTCAATGTTCCGAATGCTCCGAAGACAGTCCTGAATCCATCGGACTGGGGCTTGTAGCCTTGTCGGGAACCGATGCTGCACAACTGGATATTCAATTATGTCAGGTATGAAAAAATACTTCTTCTTTGCGGTTCTTCCGCTACTTTGCCTTGCATCCTGCAAGAGCCAGAAATCTGTCAGCGCTTCCGTTCCTGCCCGGGTGGAAGACGGAATCATCGTCCTTGAAACACCTGCAAGGGAGCCGGGACAGGAATCTGCCCTCGGCATGGCCTGCGACCCGATCGACACTGTCCGTGTGGGTTTTGTCGGGATCGGCGGAAGAGGCACTGCGGCTGTCCAGAGATTCACCTTTCTGGACAATGTGAAAGTCGTTGCCCTCTGTGATCTGGATTCTTCCAGAGTGGACATCTGCAATTCCATCCTGACCTCGGCCGGTCTTCCGGCGGCTCAGGGTTTCGTCGGGGAAGAAGCCTACAGGCAGCTTTGCGAGATGGAGGATCTGGACCTTGTCTACATCGCGACCGACTGGCTGGACCATGTGCCAGTGGCTGTCTACGCGATGAACCACGGCAAGCATGCCGCCATCGAAGTCCCGGGAGCGATGAGCATCGACGAGTGCTGGCAGATCGTCAACACCAGCGAGAAGACCCGCCGCCACTGCATGATGCTCGAGAACTGCTGCTACGATTTCTTCGAGATGGCAGCCCTGAACATGGCGCAGCAGGGACTTTTCGGAGAGGTCTACCACGTCGAGGGCGCTTATATTCATTATCTTGCAGAAGACTGGGGCTTCAGCGAAACCTGGAGGATCGACTACAACATGACCCATCGCGGGGACAATTACCCGACGCACGGCCTCGGACCGATCGCCCAGGTCCTGGATATTCACAGGGGTGACAAGTTCGACTATCTTGTTGCGATGGACACTCCTTCCTACAACGGTAAGAAGGCGGCGAAGCGCTACCGTGACTCTGAAGAATGCCTCGACGGCGACCACACCATCAGCCTCATCCGTACCGGCAAGGGCAAGCTGGTCGAGGTCCAGCACAATGTCTATGCTCCCCGTCCTTACACCAGGATGTACCAGCTGACAGGAACGGAAGGCTTTGCCAACAAGTATCCTTCCGCCGGCATCGCCGTCAAGTCCATCAACGGCCACGACTATGTGCCACAGCCGGTCATGGATTCGCTGCTGAATGCCTACAAGTTCGATTTCGTCAAGGAAATAGAGGAAAAGGCCAAGACTGTCGGCGGCCACGGCGGAATGGACTTCATCATGGACTACAGACTGATCTACTGCCTGCACAACGGACTTCCGCTTGACCAGGATGTCTATGACGCGGCAGAATGGAGCGCCGTCCAGGAACTCAGCCGGATTTCCCTTGAGAATGGCTCGATGCCGGTCAGGTTCCCTGATTTCACCCGTGGAGACTGGAATGTCGTGGATGGTTTCCACTTTGCTTTCAAACAGTGATTTCCTTGTCCCCTGCATCAAATTTTGTTATCTTTGCACCCGTTTTTTCCGACAGAATATTACCCGAATATGAAAATACTAGTAATCAATTGCGGAAGTTCCTCGATCAAGTATCAGTTGCTTGATATGCGCAGCGAGAGCGATTACAGCCTTCTCGCCAAAGGAAACCTTGAAAAGATATCCCTTCCTGACAGCAAGATCACCCACAAGCCTGTAGGAAAGGAGCCGATGGTCAAAGTCTCTCCGGTCGCCGATCACACAGAGGGAATGAAGGTGGTTCTCGCCGCCCTGACCGATCCGGTCAGCGGTGTGATTTCCAGCTTCGAGGAGATCGATGCTGTGGGTCACCGCATCGTCCAGGGAGCTGACTTCTTCAGCGGTCCGGCTCTCATCGATGAGGATGTGATGGAGAAGATCACCATCTGCTGCGACTATGCCCCACTTCACAATCCTGCCCACATCCTCGGAATCCGTGCGATGCAGGAAGTCCTTCCTCAGGTGCCTCAGGTCGCAGTTTTCGACACCGCATTCCACCAGACCATGGCTCCGGAAGTGTACATGTACGCCCTTCCTTACGAGTACTACGAGAAGTATCGCGTACGCCGTTACGGCGCTCACGGAACTTCCCACAAGTACGTCAGCCAGAGGGCAATCCGGTTTGCCGGCCTGGATCCTGAGAACAGCAGGATCATCACCTGCCACATCGGCAACGGAAGTTCCGTCACCGCTGTCCGCAACGGCAAGTGCTTCGACACCTCGATGGGCTTCACCCCTCTTGAGGGCATGATCATGGGAACCCGCTGCGGCAACATCGATGCCAGCCTCGTCCCATACCTGATGAAGAAGGAGAATCTCACACCGGATGAGGCCACCGCGATGATGAACAAGAAGTCCGGTTTCCTCGGCCTTTCGGGCAAGACTTCGGACATGCGTGACGTTCTCGGCTTCGCCGCTGAAGGCGATTCCCGCAGCCAGCTCGTTGTCGACAAGCTCATCCTCGACATCACCAAACTCATCGGCCAGTACATCGCCGAGATGGGTGGAGTCGACCTCATCGTCTTCACTGCCGGTATCGCAGAGAACAACCCTTGGCTCCCTGTCAACATCTGCTCTCACTTCGGCTACATGGGTCTCAAGATGGCCTGGGAGATGGAGAACAAGAGCGGTGTGGATTTCTACAAGGAGTGCCAGGCTTCCGTCAAGGCGCATGCAGTGAGCGACGAGGCCTACATCTCCGCTCCTGATTCCGCCATCAAGGTCGCGATGATTCCTACCAACGAGGAGCTCATGATTGCCATCGACACCATGAACCTCACGAAGTAGACTTGAATATTCAGATTTCCTGAATAAGGGAGAAGGTGACTGACATGCTCTGTCCAGTCACCTTCTTCTCTTTTATTATGCTTTCCCGGTTGCGTCCCTTCGCCTCCGTCACTTGCTGAACCGGTTGCGTTCAATTGTGATGGCTTCGGTTTTGTTCCCCGTCAGGACCGGAGCAATGTCTTTCATCCCGGTTACCCTGTTGCGGATGAAGTCCAGGTTGCCGACATTGTCGATGTTCAGGAGCAGGCCGGAAGGATTCCTGAACAGGTTCCGGCTGATTTCTATGTTGCGGAACACGATTCCACCGGCAGGTTTCCCGTTGATGTTGGTCGAGATTTCGATCTGCGTTCCCCAGGCGCCATAGTCGCATTCGTCGAAGACATTCCCCGACACAAGAAGTCCGTCCACTCCGGTCCCTTCCTGCCACAGATGCGGCACGATGTCCATCACAATCCTGATTGGCATGCCCTGGACCCGGTAGAAGCGATTGCCCTTGCAAAGCCCTCGCGAGGACTGGAGAAGAAGACCGCGGGCCCTGTTCTCGTGGAAATAATTGTCGGAGATGACATAGTTTCCGCTGTCCACTCCGGTGTTCCAGGCCGTGAAACCTGCGGCAACATATTCAGAGACATCCCTGTCGAGGGTTACTTTCTTGATGGTACCGCTGAGGTCCGCCGAGGTGATGACTGCCTTCCTGCCCGTTTCGATGAAGAGGCTGTCCTTGAAGGAGAGGGTGTCCCCGACGCAGAGCTCCATCGCCGATGCGTACATTTCCAGCTTGTTGCCGCTGACAGATTTGATGTATCCCAGGCCGTCGTGGACGTTGAGGGCATCGTCACCCTGACGGCTGATGTCGCAGCCGCTGATCCTGAAGCATCCGTTTGAGTTGGCAATATGGATGGCATCGGCCCCCAGCGAGACCTTGTGCTGTGCTTCGAGGGCAGGGTTCACGCCCATGTAGCAGTCCAGCACCTGGAAATGCGAAGCTCTTCCTCCGACGATCAGCGCCATCCCGGGGCTTCCGAATATCCTGACGCCGGAGAAGGTGACATTCCGGCTTTTCTCCGCAAGGTGGAAGACGGTCCCGTCATAGACATGGTGTCTGAGAATGTAAGTCTCTCCGACAGCCACATCGGATGCCGCCCCGTCGTGGGTCAGCCTGAGTACATTTGGGGAGACTCCGGTGATTGACCGGATGCCGTTCGGGTTGATGTAGGCGTACCACTCTTTTGATGAGCCCTTTGCGCCGAAGGTCAGGGTCTGCGGGTCGCACTGCGTTATCGCCTGGACCTGCATATTCGGGCTGATCTTTTCCTTGAGGAAGAACTCCATGTCGATGGTCTTGTTCGCCGGATCGGTTCCGACCACCCTGAAGACATCGTCGATCGGGTCAGCCTCCCTGTCGTAATCTATACTTAAACCATTGATTTGCAGACAATCGCAGTCGTATATTCCTATGAATGTGCCGACTCTGCCATAGACGAATTCAGCACCCTCCGCTTCAATGAATATGTCCTTGAGCCCCCGCAAGGCAATCGTGCTCATGCCCGTCTTCCTCTGGGGATCGAAAGGGGAGAACCTATAGACTCCCTTCCCGATCACGAACTTTGTCCCGGGATGCTCACGGAGATATCCTACAGCCTTGCGGAGGGCTTCCGTATTGTCCTCCGCCGCTTCCGACATCCCGAAATCCTCCGCATGGAC
>SFMU01000072.1 GCA_004552965.1 Bacteroidales bacterium
GTGTTCGGAGTACATTCGGGGCACCAGGAAACGCCAGGAGCACCTGAGGGCCAACCGGAGGCGCACCGGGAATGCAATCCGGGAAGGATCCGGATTATGCTACCGGCAAAACTAAACGGAACGGAACCGCCGGTACGGAAAGGAACCGGCAGACCCGGAACAAAACAGGCAAACCCGGTACGCAAACAGGAAATCCGAACCGGCACGCGAACGAAACGAACCCGCAACTGTCGGTACGGAACACAACTGCAACCGGCAGACCCGAAACGGAGCCGGCAAACCCGGAACGGAACCGGCAGACCAGGAACAAAACAGGCAAACCCGGTACGCAAACAGGAAACCCGAACCGGCACGCGAACGAAACGAACCCGCAACAGTTGGTACGGAACGGAACCGGCAGACCCGGAACGGAACCGGCAGACCCCGGAACGCAACCGCCGGTACGGAACGCAACTGAAAGACCAGGAACAAAACAGGCAAACCCGGTACGCAAACAGGAAACCCGAACCGGCACGCGAACGAAACGAATCCGCAACCGTCGGTACGGAACACAACTGCAACCGGCAAACCCGGAACGCAAACAGGAAACCCGAACCGGCACGCGAACGAAACGAATCCGCAACCGTCGGTACGGAACACAACTGCAACCGGCAAACCCGGAAAACTAAACGGAACAGAGCCGGAGCAAAACACGACTGAGTGAAAAACGAGAAGCAGATGACCGAGATCAAGGTGATACAGTGCCCGCTCGCACAGGCGGCGGGGAAGATTGTGGCGCTGGCCGGGGAGGCCGGATGCCGGGACAACATATTCATCGTGTACGACCGCAATGTCGCGGGAATCGTTGAAAGGCTTGGCCTTGAAGCGAAGGGAACCCTGGCGATTGACGGGACCGAAGAGAGCAAATCCTTCGAAACGGTGGCACTGATCTGCCGCTGGCTGATGGATCTCGGAGCGGACAGAAATGCCTTCGTGCTCGGTATCGGAGGAGGTATCACGACGGACATGACCGGGTTCGCGGCTTCGGTGTACAAGCGCGGGGTGAAGTTCGCCTTTCTCCCGACAACCCTTCTTGCCCAGGTTGATGCCGCCATCGGAGGCAAGAACGGTGTCAACCTCGATTCATTCAAGAATATGATGGGGGTCATCCGTCAGAGTGAAGCCACTCTCATCTGCCCTGAAGTGCTGGAGACCCTGCCATATTCACAGATCACTTCGGGTGCCGCCGAACTTTTGAAGACTTTCATCATCGACGACTCGGGCCACAACTACGACAAGGCTGTCAGCCTGCTCTCGCAGGTCAACGGGGCGGAAGACAAGACCGGAGTCTTGAAAAAGAACGCCAGGCAGTTCCAGTCCCTGATTGCGGCCGCAGCATCGGTCAAGGCAGGGATTGCCGGCAGGGATCCGGAAGAACACGGGGAGCGGCGCTTCCTCAACCTCGGACACACTTTTGCCCATGCAATCGAAAAGAATTCCAGGGAAAGAATCGGACACGGTGCCGCCGTTTCGATGGGAATGATCCTGGCAGCCAGACTGTCGGAGGAACTGGGAGTTGCCGCCCGCGGACTGGCAGGCGGACTTGAAGCGGATTTCCTCTCCTGCGGAATGCCGACCCGGTGTCCGTACGGCATTGAAAGCCTCGCCGAGGCGATGAAGAAAGACAAGAAAGCGGAAGGGAACATCGTCCATTTCGTCCTTCCGGTGAGGATCGGACAGGTGATCACCCGCGACCTGACGGTCGAGGAAGTGACAGAAGCCCTCCGATAGACAGCCCTCCCGAGTCTGCCCGGAAAGTCGATATTTCGGAGTGGGACAGGCCTATGGAATATTCTGGCAGAAGCGGAATCGGCTGACAGGCACTGTTCGGGGCAGGCTTCAGATCGGACAGGCTTAAGATCGGGGCAGAGTTAAGATCGGACAGGCTTAAGATCGGACAGAGTTCAGATCGGGCAGAGTTCAGATCGGGGCAGGGTTCAAAAAACAGAAAGAACGAATTAATTCAATACAGGAATATGGTTAAACACATCATCCTCTGGAAACTCAGGGAAGATCTCAGTGAAGAACAGAAGGCAGAAATCAAACTTGGCATCAAGGAAGGCCTCGAAGGGCTCTCGGGCAAGGTTCCGGGACTTCTGGACATAAAGGTCCAGATTGACGGCAGGCTCGACAGCTCCAACGCAGACGTGATGCTGGACAGCACTCTTGAAAGCCCGGAGGCTCTCAAAGGCTACGCGAAGCATCCCGCCCATGTGGCTGTGGCGGACTCGAAGGTCCGCCCGTACACTGCAGTGAGGACCTGCATGGACTACGAAATCTGATCCCACATCCGGAGCAACAGGACCTGCCTGGACTACATAATCTGATCCGACATCTGGAGCGACAGGACCTGCCTGGACTACATAATCTGATCCCACATCTGTAAAAATATGATCTGCACCACCATACAGCACCACAACCTGGAAGAGATTCTCGGAATTCTCGAGAACGGCCTCCCGGCAATAGGGATGGCCGAGATAAGGCTTGACCGCTGCCCCCTCGACGAAAATGAGATAGAGACTCTGTTCTCTGCTTCGGACACGCCGCTTGTCGCCACCTGCAGGGTCGCGGGCGACGGGAGTGGCACCTGGGAGGAGGCCGAAGTGAAACTGCTCGCGGCAATCCGCGCCGGAGCCTCTTTCGCCGACCTTGAGATCGAAGCTCCGAAAGAGACCGGAAAGAAGATCAGAAGGGCCTGCAGTGAATATGGCACCACAATGATCCGTTCGTGCCATTTCTTCGAAGGGGTGCCTTCTGTGGAGGAAATGATGACGATGGTGGAGAGGTGCAGCCGTTTCGGCGGAGAGATTGTCAAGATTGCCGCCATGGCCGGGAATGAGGAGGACGTCAGAAGGGTGATGTCCCTCTATGACCGATGCGAGAAAGGCCATCTGGTGGCTTTCGCCATGGGAGAAGCAGGACGGGAAAGCAGGATCGACTGCCTTGCGGCCGGGGCTCCGTTCACCTATGCCGCACTCTCGGAAGAAGAAGCGGCGGCTCCCGGACAGTGGAGTTGCACGAAGATGCACGACAGGATATTCAGAGACAGGAAGATTCTTTCCGGGGAGAATCCGGTGAAGATCAATGCCTCCAAGAGTTTTGCGCAGAGGGCCATAATTGCCGCCGCCCTTGCCTCCGGGCAGTCCAGACTTGGGGGCTACACTCCTTGCGGGGACAATGAGGCTGCGCTTGAGGTCGCCCGAAATCTTGGGGCGGAAGTCAGAGTCGAAGGCTCCGATGTACAGATCGGAGGTATCGGCCGGGATGGCGTACCTGCATATTCGGAAAAAAATCTCTTCGTGGGCGAGTCGGGGCTTCTGACGAGGCTGATGATTCCTCTTGTCGCCGCCATCGGCAAAGGAATCGTGACGATCGAAGGAAGGGGAACCCTGCTGAACAGGCCTCTGAAAGGTGCCTCGGACATCATGTCCCAGTTCGGGACCGTACTCAGGCCTCTTGGAGACGATGCCAGGGCCGGAGTGGTGAAAGTTCCGCTTTCGGTCCAGGGTCCGCTGCTCCCGGGAAAGGTCGACATCTCCGGGAAGGATGGTTCGCAGCTGATTTCCGGCCTGCTGATGGCCCTGCCGCTGCTGCCGGTGGATTCCGTCATCCATGTCCACGATCCCAAGAGCATACCGTACATGTTCATCACGTTGGATGTTCTCCGGAAATTCGGAATACGGATAGGCAGCGAGATGGAAGGCGGCGAGGACTTCATGGAAACTCAGGACTGGGCGCTTTGCACAGGAATCACTTTCAAGATAAAGGGAGGGCAGAAATATTCAGCCGCCAGCTTCGACATCGAGGGAGACTGGAGTTCGGCAGCCAATTTCATGGTTGCCGGGGCTCTTTTCGGGAAGACGGTGCTCTCCGGGATGGACACGGCATCACTCCAGGCCGACATCTCGATCATGGACATCCTGATGGATGCCGGTGCCAGCATCTCACAGCTGGAGGATGAGGTCGCCGACTCATGCCCGGAAGGTGGCAGCGAGTGCAGCGGGAGCGAGGATGTCCCCGGCCGCCAGGCTCCCCGGGGATGCCAGGTCAGCCACACCGGCCTCATCACAGTACAGAGAGCACCTCTGAAGGCATTCGACACTGACCTCAACAATTGCCCGGACCTCTTCCCGATAGTGGCGCTGCTCGCCGCCTGGTGCACAGGAACGAGCACGATAGCCGGCTTCAAAAGGCTCTCAAGCAAGGAGAGCGACAGAGGAAAGGCAATTCTCGAGATGCTGGAGAAGATGGGCGTCAGGGCAGGTGCGGAAGATGACGTGATGTTTGTAGAAGGCGAGTCGCTGGAGAGCCGCATCCTCGGCGGCAGGCTTCTCAAGGGCGGTGAATATACCTCTTCGCACGACCACCGCATGGCAATGGCCCTCACGGTAGCCTCTCTCGGAGCTGACTCCCCTGTTATCATCGACGACCGGGACTGCGTCGCGAAGTCCTTCCCGGACTTCTTCGAGAAATGGGAGCAGGCCAACGCCTGACCTCAACCCCTCCACGGCTGCACGTCAATCCGGCCATCAGCCCTAGTCACGCATCTGAAGAATGGCCGGATGGTCATCGTTTTTTCAGGCATGCTGCCGAATAGTATTGCATAATACTGCCGGTAATGTCTTATCTTTGCTCCCGACGTCTCCTTGACGGCCTCAGACGATGCTCGCCAGGGATCAATTGACAGAAGCTTATGGACAAGAATTTCGATAACAGAGTTGAAAGGGCGGTTGAACTGTTCCGCCAGGGTTACGGTTGCTGCCAGAGCGTTGTGGCCGCATTTGCCGATCTGTACGGTTTCACCGAGGAACAAGCCGCGAGGATAGGAGCCGGCTTCGGCGGAGGTGTAGGACGGATGAGGATGATGTGCGGAGCCGTCAGCGGGCTGGTTGTTCTCGCAGGAATGAAAGAAGGTCAGACAGAAGGCTCAGACAGGACCGGAAAGGCAGAGTGCTACAAGACGGTTCAGGAACTGGTCTCACGCTTCGGTGACGCCAACGGCAGCATAATCTGTGCAGAACTCCTCGGGCTCAAGGGACCGGTTCCCAAGGGCAATTACGTACCCGACGCCCGCAATGCCGACTACTATGCCAAGCGTCCTTGTGCCGCCAAGGTAGAAAGTGCCGCCCGAATCTTTGCCGACTACCTCGCCGGTGAGCCGGATGCCGGTGAATGAACCCCTGACTGGTGACCGCTGGTGAGAGAATGCCGGCTGGATCAGTGTTCGTCGGTAGAGATGTCGCGTCTGGAGAATTCACAGCCGCACCAGTTCTGGTTGTACATTCCAAACTCTCTGATCAGGCAGTTTCTCCGTTCCTGAAGCCCGCCTTTGCGCCAATTCCGGCCCCACCAGCGTAGGCTGTTTCCGGCCTTAACCGCTGCAGGAGCAGCATCTGACCCTGCCTCGGCATCTGAACCTGCCCCGCCATCTCCGACAGAACCCTCATCTCCGACAGAATCCGCCGGTTCCCCGACCATTGCGACGGCCCATTCTCCGGCGGCGTTCACCTGGGCGAGGTTTTTCCAACGGGAGGATGCAAGGGTGGTCGTCAGCAAAGTGTACCCGTGCCGGGAGGCGTATCGGGCGGCTCTCAGCAGGCGGTAGCGGAAGCACTCGGTGCATCTGGATCCTCTTTCGGGCTCGTTTTCAAGCCCTTTGACTGCTTCCAGCCAGGAGGCGTGGTCATATTCATCGTCCACCGTCTCAAGCCCAAGGGAGGCGGCATAGCGCTTCAGTTCCTCGCGTCTGGCTTCATATTCATCCGCAGGGACGATGTTGGAGTTGCTGAAGAATATGCCGGGGCGCAGGCCTTTCCCGACCATCCATTCCAGGATTGCGCTCGAGCATGGGGCGCAGCAGCAATGCAGGAGTATGCGCTCGTCCCGGAGGTCCGTTCCTTCGGGAAGTTCCGGAAAGTCAAGGAGTTCTGTACTTGAATATTTCATCGTCTGTCAGTTGCTGATCCGTGAATATGCAAAGTTACTACTTAGTTCGGTTTGGACAAAAAATGTACTTTCGGTCATTGTATATTCATTTTGCTCTTCTATTTTTGTAACTTATTGTTTAATAGGACCTATTATGCGTAAATATTGTTCTTTGTTCCTCAAGGCATTGCACAATCCAAATTGCCGATGTATGCGGATTTCGATTTGTTTATCTAGTTTCATCTCTTTACTATTCCTCGTAAGTTGCGCTCAGAGGAATGTGGGGGATTGTTCATTTGACTTGTCACAGGAGAAGTCCTCGTTGGAGTTGTATGATTATGTCGCACAGGCTGATGTCATAGGGTTGGAGACATCTGACGCCTGCTTGATTCGATCCATTGACAAGATCAAATCCTTCAAAGGGGATTATCTTATCCTTGATAAACAGGCACGCCGGATTCTTCGTTTCAATGAAAATGGAACCTTCGTCAGCAAGATTGATCGTGTTGGAAGAGGTCCCGGGGAGTATATGTACATCAGTGACTTTGATGTAGTTGATGATAAGGTTTACCTTCTGGACATGGACAGGATTGTTGTTTATGATGATGAAGGCAATCCTATGAGCACGATAATGGTTGACCTTGATTGCGACATGTATGCTCTCAAAGTTCTTCCTGATGAAAGGTTCCTGATTGCTGCTGCAGATCCAAGCCGTAAGCTGATTCATTTGATCGACCATAATGGGTCCCTGATAAATCAGGCATTGACATGCACTGCGTCTCAACTCGAAGCCTTGATTATGAGGGATGACGCGTGGTCCTTTCTGTCTTCTGAAGGGGGGACCTATGTATCAGTGCCTTTGATGGAATCCCTTTATCGTTTGAACGGTGAGGAAGTTGAATCGTTGGACATTTTCAGGACATCAGCCAGTCCGGCTTCTTTCATAGAGCAGAATGCGAAGACGGTTGACCCTGAAGCTTTCTTTGAAAGACTTGATACTGATTATTTCAATCCTGGGAAGAAGACCGTCACTCCCTGTTTTTATTCATGCACTGGTACAATTGATGGACGTCCCTTCATCCTGTTCAATGATAGGAAGACAGGAAGCAAGTCTGTCTTCGGTGTGAAGGATTCAATAATTGCAATGCTCCTGTTCGGGGATCATAGTCATCAGATCTCAGATGATGTACTGGTATCCGATATGAGTCCTTTGAATCGCAGCACAATTGAAAAGATGCTCACATTGCCATCCCGTAATGAGACGGAGAGAAAGATTCTTGAAGACATCGCTTCAGTTGACCCATCCTCTGATAATCCAATATTAGTGAGAATACAATTAAGATGTCCAACAAGATAGCCCTTCTGAAACGAGGCCGTCCTGTCAACCCGAAAGTGGAAAATCAGGAATTATAGGTATACGAAATTGAAAAACTTAGAATTTATTGTCTCCTTCCTGGTGACAGTGTCAAGTT
>SFMU01000028.1 GCA_004552965.1 Bacteroidales bacterium
CGTATAGTTTTTCAGTGGCCTCGCCTCGTGAACGGGAAGGACCCGCGACGCAGTCGTGGGAGGGATGAAGTCGGAACTTGTTCCGACGGAACCAAGCCAAACTTACCCTACCGCCACTGTCGTCACATATATATAAATACGAAAGGAGGTGACTAAATCACTTATTAGTCACCCCCGCGATATTCATATTCGAAAAAAAGGATATGCTAGTTGTACATGAAGCGTTTGATGCTGCCCTTAGGGGTCTTGGCAAACGGCTCGAAGCGGAGTTCGAAGCCGGAGACCTGCGAATATGCCGGGATCTTTTCGTTGAGCGCCTTGATGTTGCATTCCATGATGTTCTTGAGCGCTTCTGCTGAAAGATTGTCCGTTGCCGCAAGATCCTGGTTAGGAACGACGATGGCGATGAAATGGCCGTCACGCTCGACAATGAGGGACTCCTGGACATAAGGAAGGGCGTTGAGGACAACCTCGATCTCCTCAGGGAAGACGTTCTGTCCGTTGGTGGAGAGAAGCATGTTCTTGCTTCGGCCCATGAGGAAGACGACATTGTCGTCATCGATGATTCCGATGTCGCCGGTCTTGAACCAGCCGTCTTCGGTCATCACGGACTTGGTGGTCTCCGCTGCCTTGTAATAGCCCTCGAAGACTACATCACCTTTGACCACGACCTCTCCCGGGATAACCTTCGGGTCCGGAGAGAGAATCTTGAGGTCGACCCAAGGGGTGACAGGGACACCGCAGGACTTGAGCTTGTAGTGGCCGATACGTCCGAGGGTGATAGTAGGGGCGCACTCGGTCATGCCGTAACCGGTCACGAACGGACACTGAAGCTTGGTGGCGATAAGTTCCTCGAAGTGAGCAGGGATGGCCGCTCCACCGGTGACGAACACCTTGATGTTGCCGCCAAGGGATTCCATAAGGATGATTCTGAGAGCCCTGCAGAAATCAGGATTGTTCTCGTGGTCGGCAAGTTTCTCCTGACCGCTCTTGCTGTGGATGAACTCTCCGATGGTGTTCTCGATCAGCTTGGTGAGGATGAGAGGCACCGCGAAGAAGACTGACGGCTTGTAGTGCTGGAGTGCAGGCTTGAGATTCGCAGGAACCGGCGGCACGTAGAGCACGCAGAGGGTGAGACCCAGGCACAGAGGAGTGATCATGTCATAGGTAAGGCCGAATATGTGGGCATACGGAAGGACGCTCACATAGGACTCTCCCGGGATGTAAGGGTAAATCGTAGGAATCAGCTCTACATTGGCGCTGAAGTTCCTGACGGAGAGCATTACGCCCTTAGGGTTTCCTGTCGATCCGGAAGTGTAGTTGATCGCGCAGAGCTCGTCCATATCCCTGTCGATGAAGTTGACATCGTCCGGAGTGAGACCGGCAGGATATTTACTGGCGAACAACCCGGACTTGGAGGCATAGATCTCTGCGAAGTTTCCTCTGGATGCCAGAAGTTCACCTGACTTGAGATCGATCACACCCATAACCTGAGGCATGGCCTCGAAATCCATATTGGAGAAAATCTGTTTTTCGGTATAAAGGATCCGGCTGTCGGAGTGATGGACCAGACTCTGGGTGTCACTCGGGGTATATCCGTTGAAGAGTTGAACGGCTACATAACCTCCCGAAACAACTGACATGAAAATCTCAGCCCACTGTGCACTGCTTCTCGCATTGATTGAAACCTTGTCACCCCTGTCGAGGCCGACAGCTTCGAAGAAAAGATGGTTTTCGACAACCTTGGCGGCGAGTTCGCCGTAAGTCAGGCTTGAAGTACGGAACTCATCCAGAGCAGCCTGGTTCCATCTTGTCTTGATGGATTTTTCAAATTGTTTGATGAAATATTGCATATCTGAAAAAGCGGTCCCAATTGAGGAACCGCTGCAAATATAATCCTTCTGAAGGCATTCTTCCTATCGAAAGGGACAAAGATTCACTCCCATTGGGGCAAAGATGCAAGTTTTGTGGCTATTTCAACAAGGCTTCGGCCCTCTTGAGAGCAGGCATGATGTGAGGAAGGATGTTCTCTTCACCTATTTCCTTGTCGAGACCGAACTTGACCAGATCGGCTCTCACGGAGTCATTGACACCGGAAAGGATTGTCGTGATCCCGCGCGAGCGGGCACGCTGGAGGAGACTCCTCAGGTTCTTCATGCCGGTCGAATCCATGAACGGAACATTTCTCATTCGGAGAATCCTGACTTTCGTGCCGCTGTTGCTGCGATTGTCGAACTCCTCGAACTTGCTGGCAAGGCCGAAGAAGAATGGACCGTTGATTTCATAGACCTCCACTCCGGCAGGGATGTCAAGCATCGGAGTATCCTCCGGGTTGAGGCTGTCATCATCCTCCGAAGCGGCGACTGCCTTGCTGTCGATCACGTGGATGTCCGAAGTCTCCATCACACGGCGGACAAAGAGGACAATCGCAAGCAGGACACCTACCTCTATGGCGACGGTGAGGTCGATCAGGACCGTGAGTCCGAATGTCAGAAGCAGGACGGCGACATCGGCCTTGTTTCCCTTGAGAAGATACTTGAACGTGCGCCATTCACTCATTCCGTAGGCTACCATAACAAGGATGGCGGCAAGGCAGGAGAGAGGGATATAGACAGCATATGGCATGAGGAAGAGATAGATCAGCAAGAGGACGATGGCATGGACGATTCCGGCAACCGGAGACTTTCCGCCGTTGTTGATGTTGGCCATGGTTCGCGCAATGGCTCCGGTGGCAGGGATTCCGCCGAACATAGGTGTGACGATGTTGGCAATACCTTCACCGATGAGTTCGGTGTTGGCATTGTGCTTTCGTCCGGTGACACCGTCAGTCACCATTGCTGCCAGGAGAGATTCGATGGCACAGAGGATTGCAATCGTGAATGCCGGCGAGAACAGATTCTTGACAGTCTCCAGCTCCAATTTCGGGAAGACCGGCTTCGGCATCGGAAGACCGTCGGCCAGTTCCGGGAACTTGGTCCCGATGGTGGCGAGGCTGACACCGGCGAATCGGTCCAGGCAGATGGAAGCCGCGGTTCCGACCACCAGGGCCACGAGAGATCCCGGTATCTTCTTGAACTTGCTGTTCCACAGAATGATGAGAAGCAGGCAGCCCAGACTCATTCCAAGTTCCGCAAGGTTGACTGAACCGATGTTCTTGAAATAGCAGATCCACTGAGGTATGAAGCCGGAAGGGACGTCCATCGTGAAGCCGAAGAAATCCTTCATCTGGGTGGAAAAGATAGTCAATGCGATACCGCTGGTGAATCCTACGACAATCGGATACGGGATGAACTTGAAGATGACTCCCATCTTGAAGACTCCCATGATGATCAGGATTATGCCGGCCATTATCGTGGCAATCGTCAGGCCGGACATTCCGTACTGGCCTACGATGCCGGCGACAATCACGATGAAGGCTCCGGTCGGGCCTCCGATGAGAAAGCGTGTGCCGCCGAGAAGGGAGATGAGGAAACCGGCGACGATGGCCGTGATGAGACCTTGCTGAGGGGTCACGCCGCTGGCAATACCGAAAGCGATTGCAAGAGGCAGGGCGATGATGCCCACTATGATACCGGCGATGAGATCGGAGACAAAGGTCTTCCTGTCATAACCGCCTTTCCAGAAAATGTGTCTGATTCTGGGACGGTAGATGTCCTTGAGATTAAACATAAAAAATACACTACGTTGATTCGGCTGCGAAGATAATGCATTTTCCGCGGAAAACCTTGGAAAGCATCACAGCATGCACCTCATCCTCTTGAAAAGAGTGCCGAAAAAGGTCATTTCGGCATATTCACAGAATCCAAGGCTCGAATAGTAGCGGCGCAGGGCATCGTGGTGGGATTCCGCCTCGCAGATGAGAGTAGCGCAGGCGAAACCCTCGGCAGAGGCCCTCCGGAGGGAATCCCTGATCAGGGCTCCGCCGATTCCGCTTCCCCGGAACTCGGGGAGCACGGCAAGGGAATCGAGGTAGTATTCGCCCGGAAAAGCCTCCGGTTCCATCTTCTCAAGGTCTTCCCGGGATATGTCGGTTAGAAGACTCCATGTCCTGTCGCGCATGGCGACATAGTCATTTCCCGAATATGCTATCAGACAGCCCGCCTTCCTGCCGTCGCAGACCGCAATGCGCGCATTTTTCCATGAATATAAGGTGTCCTCCCGCAGCACGACCTCTTCCAGATTGGGGAACCTGCCGGAATCCAGCCCCATTGCCGTCAGGAAAGTCCAGCCCACGAGGGAAGAATCCGACGGTGTCGCGTCGACATATTCAATGATATTTCTTTCTATGTTCTTCATGTGGTTTTCAATATTTCAATGTTCTTCATGTGGTTTTCAATATAATGAAAACCGATTGGATAATGAAACATATTTGATATTTTTGCAGTTCAAGACAATAATCGGAAAAATAATAATCAGAATATGACATACGACATCCGGATGAACCTGCCCGCCGAATGGCAGAAAGAAGCAAGAAACTATGTCGACGAGGAGTCGGGAATCGAAGTCACCCACGTCGAAGCTCACCTTGTCAATTCCTCGAATGTCGAGGAAGGGATGATCGACATCTATGTCGGGGAAATGCCGGAGGACACGGATGCCGAGGAACAGGCTTTCTCCAACTATGTGGACATGATCGGCTTCAGCGAAGACGATCCGGAGGATTTCGACCCGATCTTCAAGATCAAGTTCAACGGGAAGAGCGCTTTCGGTTTCGACGGGCTGTGCGAGAATGATGCGCCGATGAGGCTCCTGACCCAGGAGGTTAAAAAGGGAGTCCTCGCCGTGATGTGCTTCGCAGGCAAGGATGACGATTCCCTTGAGCAGATCCAGTCCCTGGTCGAGAAGACCCTTAGGATCAGGAGCACTGAAGAATAAGCCCGGAGAGGTTGTTCCGCACTTGCGGAACTTGAATCAAGTTACAGATATTCAGACAGTTCGTACCGGATTATCCTGCTGTCCGCCCTGTTGATTGCATAGAGAATCTTTGACTGTGCATCATAAGTTATGTCAGACAGGGATTCATTAACCTTGAAATCATACAGGAAATCACCCTCCCAGTTGAAGACGTGCATGGCAGTTTGGGCTGTACCAGACGCGAAAAGTAGACACGAAAAAATTATTTAGTTAATACTTATTTACCGAAGTAGACACTTGACCACCTTGCATGGATTACCCACGGCAACGCAGCCGTCCGGAATATCCTTCACCACGACACTTCCCGCGCCTATGGTCACGTTGCTTCCTATAGTCACGCCCGGGAGTATGGTCACGCTACCCCCTATCCACACGTTGTCACCTAAGGTCACAGGCTTCGCCCATTCCCTGCGGGAGTTCCTCTCGACGGGGTCAGTGCTGTGGCAGGCCGTATAGATGCTGACGTTCGGACCGATGAAGCAGTCATCACCGACAGTCACCGGAGCCTCGTCCAGCACCGTGAAGTTGAAATTGGCAAAGAAACGTCTGCCCACGAAGATGTTGCAGCCGTAATCGCAGTAGAACGGCTGGTTTATGAATGTGTCCTCATCACTTTTCCCAAGAAGTCCCCGGAGCAGTTCATTCCGCTCCTTAAGCATTGAAGGACGCAGTTTGTTGTACTCCCAGATCCTGTCCTTAGTGGCATTGAGTTTCTCGAGAAGGAAAGGATGGGCGGCATCATATACCCTGCCTGAGACCATATCTTCCCACACAATGGAATCAGGAGCATCCCCTTCATCAGATTTGTCTATAGTCAGAAGCAGTTCCTGTGCCCTTGGATGGCCAAGAGCTGCCGCACGTGAGAGGAGGTCCTTAGCCTTCACAAGGTCCTTTTCGAGGCAGTCCCCTTCAAGGAAACGTTTCCCCACGGAGAACATCGCCTCCGCATCGGAGAATATGTAGTCGTTGTTGCAGTCCATATCCTATTCGACCGGTATTATTTCAATATGCTCAAGAACCCTGTCCAGCTGACCGACATAATAGAACGGCAGGGTCCTCTTGCCACGGTCCTGGGTGATGTGGTGCTTGAGACACACGTACTGCCACACTTCGGGAGCGGTCTTGAACCAGCGGCTTTCTTTTCTTGCGCCCGGCCCATCCCCTGAGCTGGGCCATGATTTCACGTTTGTACAAAATTGCTCCTGTTACAGAGATAAATTTACAAAAACTTTCCAAATTAATAGGCAAGATTCACAAAATAATTGCCGAATGCATAGTCATAACGTGGGTAATATTTGCCCAGATGATAATCATTCGATAGTTCGCCTTTTCTCTAGGCGAACAGCAGCATTATCAGCTGGGCTGAAATGACCCGGATGAACATTGCCAGAGGATAGACGGTGGCATAGGCTTCCGAAGCTTCCTCTTCATCCGAATTGGAGTTGACATAGCTGAGGGCCATAGGATTGGCCATTGCCGCACACAGGGTTCCGGCAGTCTGAGCGTAGTCATTCTTTCCCAGACGCGACTGAATGAAGCCACAGACCAGGACAGGAACCGTCGCGATGAATAGGCTGACGAGAATCCAGACAAGACCGTTGAGACAGAAGACCGTGTCGATGAAACCATGTCCCGCACCGTAGCCCAGACAGGCCAGATACATCACTATTCCGATCTGACGGACCATCAGGTTCGCGCTTCGGGTAGTGTAGGTGGAAAGATGTATCCTCGGTCCGAAGGCTCCCATGAGAATTCCGACGATGATAGGGCCGCCCGCTATGCCCAGTTTGACAGGGACTGATATTCCCGGAACGGCAATCGGGATGGCTCCAAGGACGACACCCAGGAATATTCCGATAAAGACTGCGACCAGATTCGGGTTGCGCAGTTCCTTTTCCTCATTGCCGAGGATTTCACTGACCTTCGCGATGGCGGTTTCTGTGCCTACGACAGTGAGACGGTCGCCAAGCTGCAGCCTGAGTCCGGGAGAGGCGACCAGTTCGATTCCGGCCCTGCCCACTCTGGTTATGTTGATGTCGAAAGAGTTGCGCAGGTGAAGCGAGCCGATCTTGACACCGTTCAGATGCCTCTTTGTGACAAGGACATGCCTTGAGACCAGATTGCTGCCGTCGATATGGTTCCAGTCGATGTCCGGACGGTTCCAGTCCTTGTCATCCTGCTCTCCGAAAATGACCTTGAACTGCTCGACATCCCCGGGATGGAGGACGGCAAGCAGATGGTCGTCCTTGCGGAGTACGGTTTTGGCGGAAGGAATCACAATCTTGCCGTCACGCCAAAGTCTTGAAATGATCAGATGCTTGTCTGTCAGCTGATTGACATCCCCGATCATGCGGCCGAACAAAGCCGGATTGCTGACATGGAATTCAGCGACGTAAGTCTCGTTGTGGGACTTTTTCTCCCCTTCCCTGCCCCTGAGGGCAAATCTGAGGACTATCATGCAGACAAGGACACCCAGGACGCCGAAAGGATAGCCGACTGCGCATGCCGAGGCCATGTTGTTCGCCGCCCGGACCTGGTCGGGATGGACCTCGAGAAAGGATTGCTGGGCGGCTCCGAGCATCGGAGTGTTGGTCGCCGCACCGCAAAGAAGGCCCATGATGTCGGGAAAGGGCAGTCCGGTGACCAGGAAGGCGATGATTGCGGTGAGGGTGGTCAGGACAATGGCTGAAAAGCCGAAGAGATTCAGTTTGAGTCCACCCTGCCGGAGGGACGTGAAAAAGCCCGGGCCGACCTGGACTCCCAGTGAATATACGAAAAGGATAAGTCCGAAATTCTGAGCGAACTGGACCATCTGAGTCTGGGTCCGGATGTCAAGACGGTCGCAGATCTCTCCGATGATGATTCCGATGAAGAAGACAAAAGCGACCCCAAGGGAAACTGTCTTGACCTTGATCTGGCCCAGAGCCAGACCGATTGCGGAAATCACCGCTATGAGGAGCACCGTCTGAAGATAGGACGGCTGAAAAATCAGTTCATGCAACCATTCCATGCTGCAAATCTAATCATATTCATCGAGATTTTGCGTACCTTTGCACAGTAAAGAAGAGTAAAGGAAGATATTTATCATGACAGAATTTGAAAGGACACTTGTCATCATCAAGCCCAGCGCGGTACAAAGAGGGCTCATAGGTGAAATAATCACACGCTTCGAAAGGAAAGGACTGCATATCAGTGCCTTGAAGATGTTCGCCTTGAACGAAGATATTTGCGATGAGCATTATTCGCATCACTCGGACAAGCCTTATTTCCCGACAATCGTGAAATCGATGATGGCATCTCCGGTGGTCCTGATGTGTCTCGAAGGCAAGAAGGCGATCGAAGTGGTAAGGATGATGGCAGGCACCACAAACGGGTGCAATGCCGCTCCGGGCACCATCAGGGGCGACTATTGCCTGAGCTACCAGGAAAACATCATCCACGCGTCAGACTCCAGGGAATCTGCAGAGGAGGAACTCGCGAGACTTTTCTCCAAGGAAGATTTCTTTGAATATGACACTCCGCTCAAGCCGTTCCTCTACTCGGAAGACGAGGTTTAGGCAGGACCCGATGTTCAGGCAGGACTATATCCTGCCGCAATGGTATTCTATCAGTCCCACTACAGGCTCCATCACATAGCGGCTCACGGTGATTCCCTCGTCTGCGCACAGACGGGAGAATATCTCGCGGTTCGCTCCGGCAAAGCCGCCGACCACTCCGACCGGGTGATTGCGGTAGTCGTACTTTTTGAGTGAACGTCTGATGAAATTCCGGAAATTCCTGTCCACCAGTTCCCTGGCATAAGGTTCTGAATAGTGGGAAACGACCAGCGGGGCGATCGAGCCGAGGTAACCGGCAGGACTGTCAGATTTGTAGACATTCGCCACGATTGCCTGATAGGAAGAGTCGAAGCGCGACTCGAAATCGCTTTTGAGCGGCTCGGGAACCTCCCCCTTGAGGTAATCGGCAAGGAACATCTTCCCCAGGGCGGACCCGGCGCCTTCGTCGCCGAGGATGAAACCTCCGGCATAGACTTTCTGACTGATGGATTCCCCGTCGTAGAAGCAGGAGTTGGAACCGGTTCCGATGATGGCGACTATCCCGCTGGAATGCCCGCAGACGGCTCTGGCGGCGGCCAGCATGTCGTTCTGGAAGTCGAAGTCGGAGATTGCCGCAAGGCTGCCGGCATATTCCTTTATTTCATTTCTGATTGAGGGAGTCACGACTCCGGCCGTGTAGAGGTAGAAGCCCTCCGGAGCCTCTGTTCCGCATCGGGATATTCCTTCCCTTATTGTCCCCTTCACCGCGTCAAGGGACATCGACGAGACATTCATGCCCGGAAGGACGTAGCGTCCGACCTGCTTCCCGTCCTCAACCAACCGCCAGTCGCTCTTGGTCGCTCCGCTTTCAACTATTATCTTCATTGTCTTTCCTTGAAATATGCTTCTACCGCAGTACGTACCTGTCCGTGCCTGAGAAGCAGGTCCCTGGCAACTGAGTAATCGGTGATCCCCGTGGCTTCCATTATCATCCTGGTGCCACGGTCGACGAGTTTGCTGTTGCTGAGCTGCATGTCGACCATCTTGCAGCCTTTGACGTGTCCCAGCAGGATCATAACAGAGGTCGAGATCATGTTGAGGACCAGTTTCTGGGTCGTTCCGGCCTTCATCCTCGTGCTGCCGGTCACGAATTCCGGGCCGACAACGACCTCGATGGGGATTTCGGCTTCTGCGGCCATCGGAGAGCCCTCGTTGCAGGTTATGCAGGAAGTCAGGAGACCGTGTTCCCGGGCTCTCCTGAGCGCTCCCACGACATAAGGAGTCGTGCCGGAAGCCGCGATGCCGACAAGGGTGTCATCCGGCGTCGGGCCGAAGGCAAGAATATCCTTCCATCCCTGCTCGGGATCATCCTCGGCCCCTTCCACGGCATTTCTGATGGCCTTGTCACCGCCTGCCATGAGTCCGATGAACTTGTCCCTTACGCCGTAGGTCGGCGGAATCTCGGAGGCGTCAACTATGCCCAGCCTGCCGCTTGTCCCGGCACCCAGGTAGAAGACCCTTCCTCCCCTCTTCATCCTTTCGACGATTGCCACGACCACTCTCTCGATCACCGGAATCTCTCCCGCGATGGCTTCGGGGACCTTCCTGTCCTCGGTGTTGATCGCCTGAAGGAGTTCCCCGGCAGACATCCTGTCCAGATCCGAATACAATGAATTCTGTTCGGTAGTTCTCATTTCCTAACTGTTTTGCCTTGCAAATATAGTCTTTCTTGGATTATGTGGAAGCATTAGCCATGGAAAGTTGGAGGACAATATCCATTATTTTATTATCTTTGTAGACTGAAAAGGAACAACATTGAAACAACTGTTTTTATTATTTCAGATAATATGATTTACACACAAGAAGTGCAGCACATGTGCTGCGTTGCAAAAGGCGCAAATCACGCCAATGCTCCTATTCCTGAAGAGGGAAAATGGGTGCATGCAAAGGAAATCAAGGACATCTCCGGCCTTACCCACGGTATCGGCTGGTGCGCTCCTCAGCAGGGTTGCTGCAAGCTTACCCTCAACGTCAAGGACGGTATCATCGAAGAGGCTCTCGTAGAGACCCTCGGATGTTCCGGTATGACCCATTCAGCTGCAATGGCATCTGAGATTCTTCCAGGCAAGACCCTTCTTGAGGCGCTCAACACCGACCTCGTGTGCGATGCAATCAACACCGCAATGCGTGAGCTCTTCCTCCAGATCGTCTACGGTCGCACCCAGTCCGCTTTCTCCGAGGGCGGTCTCGCGATCGGCGGTTCACTCGAGGACCTCGGCAAGAACCTCCGCAGCCAGGTAGGTACGATGTACGGCACAAAGGCAAAGGGCAGCCGTTATCTTGAAATGACAGAGGGCTATTGCACCCGCATGGCTCTCGACGAGAACAACGAGGTCATCGGCTACGAGTTCGTCAACCTCGGAAAGCTCATGGATGCTCTCAAGGGCGGCGCTACCGGTCCTGAGGCCATCGAGAAGGCAAAGGGCACCTATGGCCGCTTTGCTGATGCAGTCAAGTATATCGATCCACGTAAAGAGTAAGAGACTATGGCACTTTTCGAAAGCTACGAGCGCAGAATTGATCAGATCAATGCCGCTCTCAACAAATATGGCATCAAGGACATCGACGAGGCAAAGGCCATCTGTGATGCAAAGGGTCTCGATCCTTACAAGATGTGCGAAGAAACCCAGAAGATCTGCTTCGAGAATGCAAAGTGGGCCTATGTAGTAGGTGCAGCCATCGCAATCAAGAAGGGTGTAAAGACTGCCGCTGATGCAGCCGAGGCAATCGGTGAAGGTCTGCAGGCATTCTGCATCCCGGGTTCCGTCGCTGACGACCGCAAGGTCGGTCTCGGACACGGCAACCTCGCCGCAAGGCTTCTCCGCGAGGAGACCGAGTGCTTCGCATTCCTCGCAGGACACGAATCATATGCAGCAGCAGAAGGCGCAATCAAGATCGCCGAAATGGCAAACAAGGTTCGCAAGAAGCCGCTCCGCGTCATCCTCAACGGACTCGGAAAGGATGCAGCAAAGATCATCAGCCGCATCAACGGATTCACCTATGTCCAGACCCAGTTCGACTACTACACCGGAGAGGTCAAGGAAATCTCCAGGACCCGCTACTCCGATGGTGTCCGCGGCGGCGTGAACTGCTACGGTGCAGATGACGTACGCGAGGGCGTTGCAATCATGTGGAAGGAGAATGTCGACGTTTCCATCACCGGTAACTCGACCAACCCTACCCGTTTCCAGCACCCAGTTGCAGGTACCTACAAGAAGGAGCGCGTCCTTGCAGGCAAGCCTTATTTCTCAGTTGCATCAGGTGGCGGTACCGGCCGTACCCTGCATCCTGACAACATGGCTGCCGGTCCTGCTTCCTACGGTATGACCGACACTCTCGGCCGCATGCACTCAGACGCTCAGTTCGCAGGTTCATCTTCAGTACCTGCCCACGTCGAGATGATGGGCTTCCTCGGAATGGGCAACAACCCTATGGTCGGCGCGACCGTGGCAGTTGCCGTTGCAGTAGCTCAGGCTATGTAGTTCTTGCAGGAAATCCTGCATTTTCAGCCAGACAGAGGCCGACCGGTAAGATTCCGGCCGGCCTTTTCTGTTTTGCCTTAATGGGCCGGGTCTTTGTAATTCGGATGTTTTAACCTATTTTTGAGGATGATTTGCAACTGGGAATATGCCGGCACAGAGGCATGCCCTTCTTCAAGAAATGGTTATACAATAACGACTTGCGATGGAACAACAGGAAGCAGGCAAAGTCCTGGAACTGGCATCCTATGCGGGACATATCCTGCTGGAAAACGGCGCGGAGATCTCCAGGGTGGAAGAGACGATGGAACGGATTGCAGGCCACTACGGTGTGGACTCGTCGAGTTTCTTCGTCCTTTCCAACGGCATATTCACGACCGCTGATTCAGGGTTTGCCAAGGTAGAGTTCATTCCTTTCAAAGGGGCGCAGCTGCAGAGAGTGGCAGAGGTGAACCAGCTCTCAAGGGACATCGCGGACGGGCTTCTGACCATCGACCAGGCGCGGGAAAGACTCACAGCCATAAGGAATATGAAGTCTTCCGGCAACTGGGGACAGATACTAGGATCGGCCGTAGGTTCGGCCGGGTTCTGCATCATATTCGGAGGCGGGCTGATGGATGCCGCGGCGGCCTTCGTGACAGGTGCCCTGCTCTGGGCTTTCGTCTGCTTCGTCACTTCGCCGCACACCTCCAAGATAATCGGCAACATTGCAGGCAGCGCCCTTGCGACAACGCTCTGCATCATTTTCCACCGCCTCGGGTTCGGTGTGAACCTGGGGAATATGATCATCGGTTCGCTGATTCCTCTGATCCCCGGAGTGCCATTCACCAACGGCATCAAGGATCTGGCAAACGAGGACTATCTTGCAGGAGCCACCAGGCTGCTGGACGCCCTGATGGTGTTCCTCTGCATCGCCGTGGGCGTGGTAGTCACCTTCACTGTCGACAGCTGGCTGGAGGGCTCGATGATGGAAGTCATCCTCGCGCCGGGAACGGACAGTTTCACAGCGACTCTTCCCTTCCAGGCCCTTGCAGCTCTAGTGGGCACGATCGGCTTCTCGGTGCTGTTCGGAGTGAGCAGGAAGCTCTGGCTTCAGGCGGGAATATGCGGAACTCTCGGCTGGCTGGCCTATCTGGTGTTCTTCCGTTACACCCCGCTCGGAGTCACCTTTTCCACAGTGGCAGCTGCCATGCTCGTGACCGTCATCTCCAGGATGTCCTCCAACATATTCAAGGCTCCCGCCACCATTTTCCTGATTCCCGGGATATTTCCGATGGTGCCTGGAGGTGGTCTGTTCTGGACATCGTACCATATTGCCTCCGACCAATTCCGGCTTGCTCTGGAATCAGGCTATTCATCAATCAAGATAACGCTTGCCATTGTGTTCGGAATCATCCTGGTCAGCGGTCTTCCGAACAGGTTCTTCCGCCTGCGGGGGAAACGGAAATGAGTGGCAAAACGAAAAAATATGTGGCGGATTGTCAGCATGTTCCGAGAAATAATGGGGAGAATGCCACAAAAAAAGTTATATTTGCCAGACGTAGAAATAAGTTAACTATTCATAATAGAAGATTTTTTATGATCAACTATCTCGAACAGCTCCAGGGCACCATCAAGAACAATTGGGGTGCCAAGGCTCTCAGCAATTTTCAAGGCGAGGATTTCACATTCGGGGAACTTGCCACAACAATAGAAGAGTTCCACTGTTTCTTCCGGAAAATCGGAATCAGGAAAGGGGACAAGATCGCAATCTGCGCTTCCAACAGTGCCAGATGGGCTGTCACCTTTCTCGCCATCAACACCTATGAGGCTGTAGTTGTGCCTCTTCTGAGCGAATTCCTTCCGGAAAACGTCAGCACCCTCACCACACACTCCGAAAGTGTCATCCTTTTTGCAGACAAGGCAATCTGGGAAAAGATGAAGGCCGAGGACATCCCTGGCGTCAGATGCGTGATCAACAATGCAGACTACAAGATCCTCTTCTGCAGGGAAAAGGAGGTTGAAGAGGCCTACGATTCCCGCAAGGCCGATCTGACAGCAAAGTATCCGAATGGTTTCGGCAGGGAGGATGTCAACTTCCCTACCGACAACGCCAAGGACCTTGCTGTCATCAACTACACATCCGGAACCACCAGCGCTCCAAAGGGCGTGATGCTCCGCTACGAGTCCCTCAGCGCATCCATTGACTTCGCAATCAGGAAGATCCCTTGCGGACCGGGCCAGAGCATCGTGTCAATGCTTCCGATGGGACACATCTACGGAATGGTCTTCGAATTCCTGTACCCGCTGAGCTGCGGTGTCAACGTGCACTATCTCGGAAAGGCTCCCGCAGCCTCCACTCTTCTCAAGGCGGTCGGACAGATCAAGCCGTACATCATCATCACAGTGCCGCTCGTGATGGAGAAGATCTACAAGAGCTCGATCAAGCCGGTCCTCTCAAAGCTTCCAATGAGGATCGCGACTTCCATCCCGGGCATCAGCAACCTGATCTACGGAGCAATCCGCAAGAAACTCATGGCCACCTTCGGAGGCAATGTCTGCCAGTTCGTCATGGGTGGCGCCGCCCTGAATCCTGATGTGGAGAAAGTGTTCCGCAAGATCGGTCTCCCTTACACCGTAGGCTACGGAATGACGGAAGCAGCCCCTCTGCTGGCATATTCACAGCCATGGAACTATGTCCAGGGCTCCTGCGGAATGAAGGTGGACTCCGCTGACGTACGCATCGATTCACCTGATCCTGAGCACATCGCCGGTGAGATCCAGGCAAAGGGTCAGAACATCTGCAGCGGCTATTTCAACAACCCTGAGGCAAGTGCCAACGCTTTCACCGAAGACGGCTACCTCCACACCGGTGACCTCGGTACGATGGACAGCAAAGGCAACATCACGATCCGCGGACGCAGCAAGAACATGATCCTTTCGGCAAACGGACAGAACATCTATCCTGAAGAGGTCGAAGCTGTCATCAATGCGCAGGACTACGTCGTCGAGTCCGTCGTAGTGGACCGTTCGACCAAACTTGTAGCCCTTGTATACCTTGACAAAGACGCTATCGCAAAGTCAGGCATGTCCAAGGCGGCCGTCGATGCACTTCCGGATCACATACTGAAGAATGTCAACAGGCACGTGCCTGCCTACAGCCAGGTGACGAAGATTGAGCTCGTGGACGCTCCTTTCGAAAAGACGCCGAAGATGAGCATCAAGCGTTTCCTTTACAAATAGGAGGGAAAACAGGCGGGCACAAGAGTGTTCAGCAATAAACGACCATGACAATCAAGAAAGACAGAAGCTTCCTGCTGGCGGAGAGATATGTGCAGGAGACGGGAGTTTCAGTTTTCCTTACCGGCAAAGCCGGAACCGGAAAGACCACCTTTCTCAGGGAAATAGTCAGAAACACCACCAAAAGATGTGCGGTTGTAGCCCCTACAGGGGTGGCCGCGATGAATGCAGGAGGAGTGACCATTCACTCCTTCTTTCAATTGCCTTTGTGTCCCTATCTTCCTGACGTCAGGGAACTTGTCACAGAGTACCAGATGCCGGAGAAGCAGCGTAGGGTCAAAAGGGAACGGATAGACATCTACAGGACGCTGGATCTGCTGATCATCGACGAAATCTCGATGGTCAGGGCAGACATCCTGGATGCTGTGGACAACGAACTTCGCAGATACAGAAGGAACGACAAGCCTTTCGGTGGAGTGCAGCTCCTGATGATAGGTGACATCCAGCAGCTTCCTCCAGTGGTCAAGGAATCCGAAAGACCGTTCTTCGAGCAGGTCTATCCAAGTCCCTTCTTCTTCTGTTCGAAGGCCCTTGCCAGATTGAACTACATTGTGGTCGAGCTTGAGGAGATCCACAGGCAAAAGGACAGGGTGTTCATGGACATACTCAATGACATCCGCTCGGGGACGCCTTCCGCTGATAGTCTCGAGGCTCTGAACAGAAGGCTCGATCCTTTCTTCGAGCCCCCGGAAGATGAGAAATGGATCCGCCTGACAACCCACAATGCCCAGGCCGATGCCATCAACCGGAAGGAGATGGATGAGCTGGACACTGAAGAGAAAGTGTTCGAAGCCGACATCAGCGGTTCCTTTCCGGAGACGGCATACCCTGCCGAGACAAGCCTGAGCCTCAAAGTTGGAGCGCAGGTGATGTTCATCAGGAATGATTCCAAGGCAGGGCGCTGGTACAACGGAAAGGTCGGAACCGTCTCAGCCCTCGATGAGGACTTGAGGGTGATGTTCGAGGACGGGACGGAGGTGAGCGTGGAAAAGGAAGAATGGAACAATCTCCGCTACGAACTCAATTCCGAGAGCAACGAGATAGAGGCCGCTGTCGAAGGGGTTTTCGTCCAGTACCCTCTCCGCCTGGCCTGGGCAATCACAATCCACAAGAGCCAGGGACTCACCTTCGACAGAGTCATCATCGATGCAGGCAAGGCCTTTTCTTTCGGCCAGGTCTATGTCGCCCTGTCACGCTGCAGAAGTCTCGAAGGCATTGTGCTGACGACCCCGATCTCGAGCCGCTGCACCTTCTTCAGTCCCGAAGTCAATTCCTTTGAAAAGACCTACACCCCTCCGGAAAAGGCAAGCGGGGAACTGCAGGCCCATCTCAATGAATATTTCGTCGAGAATCTCTGTGATGCTTTCGACTTCAGGTGGTTGCGATCCCTGTTCAACAAGGTCAACAGGATCTTCCAGGTGGACCTTTCCAACCTCTATCCATCGCAGGCAGAGCGGATCAAGGCGCTGTTCACCGGGAGCGGCGGGTTCGCGGGATTCCGGAACCTCTCCGAAACCGGCCTCAAGTTCCACACCCAGATCAGAAGAATCGCAGGGGCAGAAAGCGATGTCAGGGAGTCGGCCCTGCTGAAAGAAAGAGTCGCCAAGGCTGCCGGTTATTTCTCGGATCAGATTGCAGAGGCTATCAGCCTGGCTGTTCCTCCGCTGATGGTGGAAATCGACAGCAAAGAGACAAGAAAGGCATTCCAGGATGCCGCCAAGGAGTTCCTGAAGGAGATGCGGTTCCGTCTGGATGCATATTCGCAGATAGGCAGGGATGGCTTCCGCCTGCAGGACTACCTGAAGCTCAAGACGGATTCCCTCCTTGCCGAAAATGTCAGTTTCAAGAGAATCGTCAGCGAGTTCAAGGGAGAGGAGCCTGACGCGAAGGAAGTATATTCAGGGAACCTTCATCCCGAGGTCCTGAACGCCCTGACAGCCTGGAGGGCGATGAAAAGCAAGGAACTGGATATTCCCGAATATATGGTAATGACCCGGAAGGCGATGCTCGCGCTGGCGGACATCATGCCTTCAGACAGGACAGGTTTTCTCAGCATCAAGGGGCTCGGGAACAAGACATGGGAAAAATTCGGGGAGGAAATCCTGGGAATACTGAATGACTATAGGGAATGACAGCTGCATTTTGTATCTTTGAACAGCTCTCAAGTGAGGACAATGACACGGAACCATGAACAATAATCGAATATTGATGAAAAAGACTGTTTTACTTGCAGCATCCGGCCTTGCAGCCTTGCTGATGTGCATTTCATGCAAGCCCTCAACCTCTGGTAAGGACACCGAAGGAACTGATGGGAAGCCGGTCGACAAACCTGAAGTCAGTGGATATGGCGACCCGAAGACCCTGCCCGGATGGGACATCTACAAAGCCGGAACCTATCGCTACGGACCTTGTTTCATCAACAACGAGGACGGTTCCATCGATGCTTGGTTCGCGTCTCCCGGAGGCTATCATGGAGATGAAGACCAGATGCTCTACAACCTGACCACACCTCACAACAGCCCTTACCAGGTCAGAAACGGGGATGCAGCGCAGTACTTCAAGTGCGACAGGGAATTCTACGCCGTCCAGATCTGTTGCCCGACCTGGGGAAGTTCCACGGAATCTATGACATTCAAGCTGTTCAGATGGGACACCGACTATGCCACGACCGTGGCCGGAGAGCCTGTTTACCAGACCAGGGAAGTGAATATGGCGGACAACGGCTGGGTTTCACTCTATCTGAACGAGGATGCCAAGCTCGACCACGAAACGATGATTCCTGCCGGAGAGTATCTCTGGGTGGCCACGGAAGCCAGCAGTACCGCAGGCATCTGGGCAAATAACGGGACTGCCGCCTCCACGGGCGGTCTTTCCCCAAAATCATTCATCAAAGGAATCGAGAAAGCGAACTTCCAGTTCGAAAGCAGGGTTCTGACAACCTACACTACCGGGGCCCTCTACTGGGACAAGATCACCTACCAGCATTCAGAGGACGGGGGCAAGACCTGGACAGAAGAAGTTACTGCCCTGAAACCTACTGAGTTCTCTCTGGATGCCCTGTCCTGCTGCGACCCCGGAGTCGCCAGATGGGGAGGATGGTACTACATAGGCTACACATCTACCGAAGACGGTCGCGGAACAGACAACAATGTCTTCGTGGCACGCTCCAAGAATCCGGCCGGTCCTTGGGAAAAGTGGAACGGAGAAGGATGGGGCGGAATGCCGAAACCTGTGATCCAGTACCACGGAGTCGGCAACAAGGACAACTTCGGAGCCGGAGAACCTTGTTTCGTGGTCCTTGACGGTACGGTCTATTTCTATTACTCCTGGAACAACGCCGATCCCGAGACCAGAGTCTCGACAGCATCGGCGGACGACGAACTCTGGCCTGCCCATCTGGAATACAAGGGTGTCGCCATCGACAAGAAGAATCCGGGCATCCAGTCGGCTGACCACAGCGATGTCAAATACCGTCCGGACCTGAAGCAGTTCCATGCGATCAACACAGCAAAAAGGATGACCGAGAATGCCTACATCCAGCTCTGGGTTTCAGATGACGGGCTTAAGTTCACCCTGGCAGGCACCCTGAGGGGTTCCGGAATGCAGAAAGGGCTCCACAACTGCGGATGGAGCGGAGATGCCATGGGAATCCAGGATCCTTCGAAGCCGCAGTACATCGGCTACGCCTACGGGCTGGACAGCTGGGGCCAGTGGAACACCTGGTTCGCTCCTCTTTCATTCAGCAAATAATCTCCGAATCATGAAACGGATCACCCTTTCCACCCTGTGCGCGCTCTCTTTCCTGGCGATTTCCTGTTCAGGGAAAATGGCCGGCGATGTTCCGAACCTCCTCGCATCGGAAACCGTAACGATCGGCGAAGCATACGACAGTCCATTTCTCAACAGGTTCGATGTCTATCAGGACGGAACCGTACCGATGTACCGTGATGCCGACGACACCCTCTGGGCGCTGAGCGGCCATTCGCACATGGGCCACATCGGAGTGTTCAGAGGGACAAGTCTGGACGACATGAAGGAAGCATGGCCGATGACCCTGAATTTCAAGACAGGGAATGCCGCGGAAGCCTTTTCCGGAATATGTTACCCCGAAGGTGTGCGTCCAAGGGGAAGTGTCTGGCCTTTCGGTCTGTACATCTGTCCAGGGACAGGCAGATTCTTCTGCTTCTTCCACAATGAGACAGGCTGGAACGGGCAAGGGTCAGCCTATGACGCATTCGGGCCTTGCGAGACTCCGGCCTATGATTCAGACTTCAGGCACATAGGGCTCATGCATTCGGATGACAGGGGCAAGACCTGGGATTTCGACAGATGGATACTGACTTCTGAAAATGTCTGCTTCACTGACAGATACAACCCGGGGGCCGGCTCGATGGTCGGACAACCTTCGGGAATAATCGATCTGGGGACAGGAGATTTCTCCACTTTCATCGAGGAGGACGGAGAATGGATCTACATCATCTACAACAAGATCGCCCTCGACATGGAGAAGGGAAGATTCCACAGTGTGGATTCCTATATGGCGAGAACACGGAAGAGATCCGACGGTGTGATGGGAGACTTTGTAAAGTACTACGAAGGCGCCTTCTGCGAACCGGGCAACTTCGGCAGGGAAACTGCCATAACCCACGACACCTGGCATTCGCGCCTGGCATATTCAGAGAAACTGGGGTGCTATCTGATGGCGTCCTCCCCTATCGGGAAAACTCCCGAAGAAGGGATCATCGCGGATTACATGGAGGTTCGCACGTCGCAGGACATGATCAACTGGAGCGAGCCTGTCAGCTTTGAGAAAGACGGCAAGAGATTCGGAAACCACTATCAGGCAATCATTTCGTACCACGGGAAGGGCAATCCTTCTGTAATCACGGGCAATGAGTTCACTGTTATGGACTGCCACAACGGGACAGACGTCCGCTGCCACGATTTCCGTTTCTGAAACGGCAGGGGTCAAAAAAAGCCGGTCTTAACAGAATCTTAACAGAAAATATACGTTTTTTAAATTATCTTTGCAGAAACGTAACCAAACCTCAGCACTCTTCTGCAAATGAGTACACTATTCGCTATCCTTAAGATGTTGGGATGTCTGGGAATGTTCCTCTACGGAATGTCCCTGATGTCAGGCGGACTCCAGAAACTTGCCGGAAACTCTCTCCGCGCGTTCCTTGCACAGATGACTTCCAACAAATTCAAGTGCGTACTGACCGGTATTTTCGTCACAGCGCTTGTCCAGTCGTCAACTGCAACCACCCTGATGCTCGTCAGCTTTGTCAACGCAGGACTTCTGGCCCTTGCAAACGCAATCGGGGTGATAATGGGAGCCAACATCGGAACGACGGTCACTGCCTGGATCTTCGCGCTTTCATTCGACGGATCGTTCAGCCTCGGAGCGATAGCCATCCCGCTGATGTTCTTCGCTTTCATCTTCATGTCGATGAAAGCCACCAAATGGAAGAATCTGGGAGAATTCCTGATGGGCTTCGGCTTCCTCTTCCTGGGTCTGAGCACACTGAAGGAAACCGCCTATCCGCTCCTGTCCAGCGGCGCAGTACAGGAGTTCCTCAGGCCACTCACGAGTTACGGAATGCTCTCGGTGATCCTCTTCATGATCATCGGCGCGATAATGACCCTCTGCCTTCAGTCTTCCGCAGCAACAATGAGCCTTACGATGCTCCTTGTCTCTGCCGGAGTCATCCCTTTCAACATCGCGGCAGCAATGGTGCTTGGTGAGAACATCGGAACCACCATCACATCCAACATCGCGGCATCAGTCGCCAATGTCTCGGCAAAGAGGACTGCAAGGGCACATATGCTCTTCAACCTGTTCGGAGTAGCTTGGGTGCTCTGTCTCTTCAATCCTTTCCTCAAGCTCATCGGAGCCATCGTCGAGGCACTTGGGTTCGCAAACCCGATCACGACCAGTTTCGAGGCAGACTCTGTCGCCCTGGCTGCAACCCTCCCGTACTGCGTTGCCACCCTCCATACCCTCTTCAACGTCGTCAACACCCTGATTCTCATCTGGTTCATTCCTGTCATCGAGAAGGTTGTCAAACTGATGGTACCTTCACCGAAGGACAGCGAAGAGGTCTTCAAGCTCAGCTACATCGGAGGAGGACTCCTCAACACCGCAGAACTTTCGCTCAATGAAGCCAGCAAGGAGATCATCCATTTCGGGGAAATCTGCGCAAAGGGCTTCCGCTATGTCAAGCAGGCAATCAACGAGCACGACGAGAGCAAGATCAACGGCTTCATCGACAAACTCGTCAAATACGAGGAAATCACCGACAACATCGAGTATGAGATTGCCAACTACCTCAACGAAGTCTCCAAGGGCGAGATTAGCGGCGATTCTGCCGAAAGGATCAAGAGAATGTACAAGATCATCGGCGAGATGGAGAGTCTTGGAGATTCAGGCGAGGCCATCAGCCGTATGATTACCCGGATGAAGGTCTACAAGCAGAGTCTTGATGAGGTTCAGATGGTAAAGCTCAACCGGATGGTCACTCTTGTCGAGAATGCCTATTCAGTGATGATCGAAAACCTGAAGAACGACAACATCAAGGACATCACCAATGCCCGTGACGCGGAAAGGCGCATCAACGAGTACCGCAACGTCCTCAGGGAAGAGCATATCGCCAACCTCGAGAAGGACAAGTACAACTACAGGGCAGGTACCTTCTACATGGACATCGTCTCTGAGCTCGAGAAGATCGGAGACTTCATCATCAATATCTCGCAGGCCCTCATTCCTAACGGCAAGGAGGACTAGAAACGCTATCGACGGATATTCACCCTCCGCTATCGGAGCACGAAGCGGGTGGATGCATTTTCCGAAGCTCCTGCATAGAAGTCCACGGTGACTCCCTTGTCGGAGACCGTCATCAGGCAAGAGCCTGCCGAACGGGTAAAGGTGAAACGGCGTATGCCGTCAGCATATTCAGCATAAAGCTTTTTCACTTTCTCAGGGGTGTCTGGCTTCTCGGAGACCTTTCCGTAGCGATCGGCTCCTTCGGCGACAAGTTTATATTCACCGGCCTCAGGCGTGTGCCAGACGCTGTTCACCGTCATCTGGGTGATTCTTCCGCCGTCGCCGTACCAGTCCAGGAGTTCGGTGGTGTGGGTGTGGCCGCAGAGGACAATGGCATGTCTCTTTGCCATCAGTTCCCTCAGATGCAGTCTCATGGCATCATTTCCGTCCTTCCCGTGAAGAATCCAGTTGTTGGACTTGGCACTCTGGTAAGGGAAGACGGGACCATGGATGATCACGAAGGTGTAGCGTGCGCCCTCGGTCTCCGAAAAGAGCTTTTCGATCTCGGCATCGTCGGGATAGGTGAAGTCGATGACTATGTAGGCATCCTTTCCGACCATGAAGGAGAAACAGGTCTTTTCGATTTCCTTGCCGATTTCCGGCGAAAGGCGTTCCTTGATGAACTTTGAATATGCCCGGACGGCAAAACTGTCATCTGCGGCGCGCAGGTCATGGTTGCCTGCGACAGTTACCAGAGGCAGACAGCCCAGACTGGCCTTGAGATAGCAGTAGGCATCCCTGAGGAACCTCAGGTGGTCAGTCTCGCTGCCGGTGTCTCCCTGGATCAAATCGCCCATCTGGAGACATAAGCGGGTGTCCTCCCTGACAAGGCGCGAAGCCCTGCGGACAAGGCTCGGACATCTTTCCGCCCACATCTCGGCATTTCGCACGAATTCTTTCCGATGGGCCGCCTCACGGGACGGATTCGGATCGGAATACCCTGAATGATAGACACAGTCAGGAGCCGTGTCATAGTGGGTGTCACCCAGCAGAACAACCGAATAGGTTTTGTCAGACGGCTTCCGGGATCCGGCAGCCAACGGAGTCAGGCTGTCCGCAAGGGTGAGACCGGCTGCGGACAATGCCGACACTTTAAGGAACTTTCTTCTGTCCATCATAATATCATATTCTGTCAAAAGGATAAACTATCTCCAAGTCCGAGAGCTTCACGGATCCACCGTAGGGGATGCCTCTGAATATGGCGACTCCATCCCGGTTTTCTCCCAGGACGGCTCCATACTCTGTCATGACAACCGGTTCAAGGTCAGTGACGGTTCCGAAGACCGGAGAGCCGTAACTCGATTCATGACCACCGGCACAGGAGAAAAAGGCTGAGACGGCTGCTGTCAGGATGAGAATGGACTTGAACGAGTGCGGCAAATTCATTTCTGGAATACTTCAGGATATTTACCGATAAAATAGGTTGGAGTGCAGCTCCAGGCGTGGCAGGCGCTGTTCAGCGGGAAGAATGAATATGGAGTCAGCATGTCATCGTCCGGGTCATAGCACTCCCAGAACGTGTCGGCGCCCTTGCGGACCATTCCGCCCCAATAGTCGACGAGATATTCACGTGCCTGCTCATGCATCCCGCAGATCATCATTGCATCGATCAGATAATGGGTGGCATAAGGGCCGCTCGGCATCAAGGTCTCCGGATCGGCAAGAGCGTTGACGATTGCCTTGCGTCCTTCCTTCGGACTGAGCACTCCGGCCTTTATCATCCAGGTCTGTGACAGGATCGAGACCTGAGCCCCGGGACCGCTGACCACGACCTCTTTATCCTTGTCGTAGTAGGCCTTCCGCGCGGCCTTCGTCATCGCCTTGACCAGGGCAGGATATTCCTTCACCTCATCAGCGCAGCCTATCATGGTTGCAAGCTCATAGGTGTCCTTCAAGGCAAAAATCATTGCCGCCTGCATCATCGCATTCACATCCAGGCCGGCCCGGTGGTCAAAGAAAAGCCAGACCGGACGGGCGTTGATGTCGAATATGTTGTCCGGGCGCATGTAGGTCATCGCATCCTCGATCTGGCGCTTTGCGACCTTCCAGAGATCTGTGGCAGTCTGGTAATCGCCCGTGTCCTTGAGGTATTCAAGGAGAGTCGAATTCCAGATCAGACAGTAGGTAAGACAGTAGGAGCCGTACTGGGGGCCCCACTTCGGGAAGTCATAGACATTGGACCAGAGTACTCCGTTCTCGCCGGCAAAGGCGGCGAACATGTAGAGGCAATGCTTCACCAGCTCGAAATTGCGGAAGCTGTAGCGGTTGGCAAGGCTCTGGAGATAGAGGTCTCCCGACCAAAGACGGTGGTCGCGCTTCGGACCGTCTTCAAAGACAGTCTGCATGCACTCCTTGAGGGTCGCTTCAGAAACACGGGCTATCTCCCGAATCTCTTCCGGACATGTCTCCAGAAGTGGAACCTGGTTTTCTCCGGCGCTCGAGACAGCCTTGAAGAAAAGGTCATCGATGGCAAAGTCGAAGCCGGCCGAAGACCCCAGAAGTTCTATTCTGAGATAGCGGAAGGACATTCTGCGTGGAAGGGTCACCCATTCATCCATGTCGGTCAGAGTGACAATCTCGTCCTGCATCCAGCCTCTGCTGAGAGTTCCCTTCCAAGGATCCAGCGGAGTGTTCATCTCGGCGGGAAGTTCTCCGAACATGAACTTGAGCTTGACCGGCGCATCCTGACTGTTGTTCAGCACTTTGGTGTGGAAACTGAAATACCCTGTGATGTGACGGCCGAAGTCAAGGGTGATTTCGCCGACTTCCTTGAAGTTCTTTGCATGGAAATCCGGTGCTCCAAGGGATTCGTATCTCCAGCCCTGGAATGCGGAAGGGTCCTGCACTGCCCTGACGGCTGCAACAGGCCTAAGGATTTCTTCATGAAGGACAGGTGTGGTGCTGCGGGCTATTTCCAGCCACCCGGGTTTGCTGGATTCGAAGTAGTCCTGCCCGTAAAGCAAGGTAAAAGAAGCGACGGAAAGAAGGACTGCCGCCAGTGTTCTAAGATTCATTTTCATATCTATCATTTCAGTCAATTCTGAATATTGCCTCAAGTCCATCGAAGGCAGCCCTCAGAGGCGAAGGAAGCTGTGCATCGAGTTCCGCCTGGCTGCCATGCAGTGTCCTTGCCATATGGGTGAGATAGACAGGCTGCCCCTTTGGCGCCTTCAGTCTTCCGGTGGAAAGGAGGACGTCTGAGGTTCGCAGGACGGTTCCGACACTGGAGTGCGTGAATATCCGGAAATCCTCGTCGAAGTCAATTCCCATAGTGGCCTCCATCACGAGACCCGTAATCGGCCTTCCTTCAGGAATATGGGCATCGATGCCGGCGATTCTTGCCGCCCTCGCGGGAATGCCTCCCGTGTCGGTGGCATACAGCACCCGTACCGGGCCCTTCTCCACAAGGAACATCAAGGTAAGTTCATTGTCGTCTCCGGTGGCATGGTTGGCCGGGAGGGCGGTGACGGTAATTTCCCCGACTACCGCACTCTGCCCGACAGAGAGTCCCCTGACCTCGGGAGCAGGCTTTCCCAGCTGCTCGGAAGCCTTCCGGAAATCTTCCCTGGCCCTTTCCAGCCATGTCTCGCCGACATAGACCACCTTTGCATGAATATGCTCAAGTTCTGCCTTGGGGTCATAATGGTCGTAATGCGAATGGGTGTAGAAGACGGCATCCGCCTTGCGGAATCCTTTCGGCAGCATGTCTGCATCGGACTGAGTGAAATCCAGAAGAATGCGTCCGTCCACAAGGACACTCGACAGTCTTCTCTGTTCTCCCCTTTCGTCCAGTCCGTTCCAGTCGGCCGCTCCGGTCCCCAGAAAACGGAAAAGAAGGTCCTCCTTGCCGGCTTTGCCTGTTTCCGATGAGAAGCCGGACGGGAAGGCCTCTTTTGTGGTGGGCTTTGTCTGGCTGCTTCCTGTGGTGGACTTTGTCTGGCTGCTTCCTGTGGTGGGCTGTGTCTGGCTGCTTCCTGTGGTGGGCTGTGTCTGACTGCCTCCTGTGGTGGGCTGTGTCTGACTGCCTCCTGTGGTGGGCTTTGTCTGGCTGCTTCCTGTGGTGGCCGCCATCAGAAGTGATGGGGCGGCAAGGGTACCCGCAGCAACCGCAGCTGTTCCTGTTCTGATGAATTTACGTCTGTCCATTCCTGTCTATGTGGTAGTCTGAGATAATATTCAAATCAATCAAAAATAGGCATTTCCGCTGACATTGTAAAGAGGTTGCGGGGATTACCGGTACAATTCGAGGTCAATTGTTCGTGCATCACTTCTGAATATGTGCCGTTGAAGTGCAGAACAATGGCGAGATTCGGGGATGGTTGTTTTGTCATCTTCAGGTACGGGTAGAATTGTGGCTTTGCCGAATCCGAATTCAATGATCGCATCGAAGATCCGCATTAAAGATTCAGATACCAGGTTCGCATTCAAGATTCACATACCGGATTCGCATTCAAGATTCACATACCGGATTCGCATTCAAGATTCGCATTCAAGATTCGTATTCAAGTTGATGCCGTCTTCGATGAATGAATACATGCAGGGAGGGGCTATGCAGTGTATCTTTTCGGTGGCCGATGAAGGGTGTCCTTCCGGGGGAATATGCTGAGGTCCTACCAGGGGCCGATGCGGGGTGTCCTTCCGGGACCTATGAGGAGTGTCCTTTCGGGAGCCTCAGCAGGGTCTCCGTCCGGGGCAGATGTCAGGCTCACCTGCAAAGTTCCGTGTTTAAGTTATCCAAAGATCTTATAGATTCTATACATGAAGAAGGTATAGTCGCTTACACCTCGTAGTTGGGATCTA
>SFMU01000073.1 GCA_004552965.1 Bacteroidales bacterium
ATGTGAGCCTCTGCCTCCCAGAGAAGGATGTGGGCATAACGGATCATGTGCCAGTTCATTGCGCTTGCGCCCCATGGCCATCCAGGATACATGTCCGGAGATTCAGGAGAGACAACGAAACGCTTGCTGCTGTTGTAACCGTAAGTTCCGCGGTCGCGAACCCACTGTCCAAGGCAAGGAGTCTCCTGATAGGTCTTCCAGGTCACATTAGGACGGCCGATGACGAAGTCCAGACGAGGATCGACGTTGTGGTCGTAGTTGGAGATGAGAGCCTTGTCTCCTTCGATGGTCACTGATGCAAAATCAGGAAGTTTCTGGTAATCGAAGACAGGAAGGCCGTCCTCGGTCGTCTGGTAGGAATTGATGAGGTCCTGTGACGGGATGAAGAAACCGTCTCCGTTGTAAGGTCCCTGAGGGGTGTTGAGAAGATGGCTCCAGTTCACGCGGCCGGCACTGTTGGAACCGTCATTCATCGAATACTGGATGTCCCAGATGCACTCCTTGCCATTGTCGCTGGAGACAAGGTCAAGTTCCTGGAAATCATCGAAAAGATCGTAGCGTCCGGAATTCCTGATGTCCTTGCACAAAGAAACAACTTCTTCAAGAGCCTTTCTGTCGACATTGACGACAGCGTGAGTCTGAGGATTCTGCTCATAAGCCCTGTAGAGGAGGACCTTTGCAAGGTAAGCCTTTGCCATGTAGCGGTTTACGCGGCCAACTTCAGGCTGGGTTTCAGGAAGGTCATCGAGCACTGAGCTGATTTCCTGAGCGATCTTGTCAAGGAGTTCCTCGCGGGTGAATTCATTGTTCGGAGTAGTCTGGACAGTTGCATCATCCATGTTCTCATCGTACCATGGAATCTGGTTGTACATCCTCTGGAGCTCGAAGAAATAGTGCGCGCGGAGAACCTTCATCTCAGCAATCCTGCGGTCGCGGAGCGGCACCTGCTCCTCGGTACACTTGTTCAGTACCCTGAGGGCGGAATTGCAGCGCTGGATGCTCACGCACAGATGGAACCACTTCGAATCGGAAACAGGATCCGTGGCATCGAGGGTAAAGGTCTCAAGACGGTGAGTCTCCCAACCGTCTCCGGTTCCGCCACCACCCTTGTAGGCATCATCGGCACGGACCGATCCGGTAGACCAGTGGGTGACAGGATACCAGCACACGCTCCAGTCCTGTGGGTTAGGACCCATAAGGGCGGCATAAGCGGCCATACAGAGCTGGTCAGAGCCTTCCGGTGTCATCAGCAGTTCTTCGCTGACAGTCGCCTGAGGAGGATTGTCCAAAAATACTGATTCGTTGCAGGAAACCATTGCGAGGGAGGCAACGGCTGCCAATATGAAATATCTGGTTTTCATTTCTGTTCTTGTGTTGAATGTGGATTATAGACCGATGCTGAGACCGAAAGTGAATGTACGCGGCATAGGGTATGTGTAGCCAAGCCCCTCAGGATCCGCTCCGGTGTAAGAGGTGAGAGTGAAGAGATTCTGCGACTGGAGATAAACCCTCATATTGCGCAGATGAAGCTTCTCAAGGACTTTCTCAGGAAGGGTGTAACCGAGGGTGATAGTCTTCAGCTTGATGAAGCTGCCGTCCTCGATGAAGAAGTCGGAAGACTGGTTCTCGTTGTTGTTGCCGTTGGTGGTGAGGGCAGGAACGTCGCTGGTGTAGACGCCGGTGGTCTTGAACTCGTTCCATGCATCATAGGCCTCGAGAAGACGGGTGGAGTGGTTACCGCTCCAGTAAGCCCAGAGATCTGTGTAGAACTTGGAGTTGTTCCACGCCTTGCGTACCATTCCGTTGAAGAAGAGAGCCAGGTCGAAACCTTTCCAGGAAGCGGATAAGTTGAGACCTCCGATGAATGCAGGCTGGTCCGAACCGAGGACGATCCTGTCCTTGGCATTGATGATGTTGTCACCGTTTGTGTCGGCATACCTGACTCGTCCGACGCCCGGAGCGCCATACTGCACATCATACTTGCTCAGATATTCATCGACCTCCTTCTGGGTGCGGAATATGCCGTCAGTCTTGAATCCGAGCCATGAACCGAGCGCCTGCCCGACGTTGGAGATGTCGTCACCGTTACCGCAACCCCAGGTATAGTAGACCTGCTCAGGGAGTTCGGTGATGGTGTTCTTGTTGAAGGAACCGTTGAAGCTGATGTCATAGTTGAAGTCATCTACATGGTCGCGCCAGGTCAGGGTGAACTCGAGACCCTTGTTGTTCATGGCAGCGACATTCTGGAATGAATATCCACCTTCACCGAGGACAGCGGCATATGCCGGCTCATAAAGCATGTCCTTTGTCTGCTTGTCGAAGAGATCGAGACCGAAGAGGAGTCTGTTGGTCAGGAACTCTGCGTCAAGTCCGACGTTGGTCTGCATGGTCTGTTCCCAGCGGAGATAAGGGTTGCCGGAATGGGTACGGATAGTACCTGCGGCAAGATTCTGGTTGTCACCGATGATGTTGTAGCCACCATTGTTGACATCATTCCTGTAGAGTGAATATGTAGCGGAGTTGTCGATCATGTCATTACCGTTGATACCCCATGCAGCCCTGAGTTTCAGATCGTCGAGCCAGCTCTTTGCAGAGGACATGAATTTCTCATTTGAAAGACGCCATCCGAATGACACTGACGGGAATATACCGGAATTGTTGAACTTGCCGAAACGGCTGGACGCGTCACGACGTACAGTCACGCTGGCAAGATACCTGCTGTCGAAAGAGTAGTTGAGCTTCGCGAAATAGGAAACCATCGAGTAGTTGTTGGCGCTTCCGAACACATTCTTTCCGGAAGTGACCGAATCGAGATAGCGGTAGTCGAGGTCTTCATATTCAAGTCCTGTACCGTAGGCCTTGAAATAATTGAAGTGCTCTTTCTTGGCCTCGATGCCCAGAAGGGCTACGAGAGAATTCCTGCCGAAGTCCACGCTGTACTGAGCCTGGTTGGTCCAGATCCAGTTGAACTGCTCGGAGTTGCTCACCTCGAGTTCATTGGTGTTGACAGAGCGGGCTCCTTCCTGCCACTTCGGAATGAAGTTGGAATTCTCCTCATTGTAATAGTTGACACCGAAATTCGAACGGAGCACGAGATTCCTGACCGGTTCCACTTCGATGTAGGCATTGCCGAAGATACGCCAGTAGGTGTGGAGGTTGTTGGCCTCGTTGTCGGTAAGCCTTATCGGGTTCGGGGAGTCATTGAGCACATCGACATAGCCTCCGCCGTAGCTGCCGTCCTCGGCATAAACCGGGACCATAGGCATGAGTTTGAAGATCTGCTCCTCGATACCTCCCGGATTGTTGTGCCTGGTCCAGCGGGTGATGGCGACATTCTCTCCGATACGAAGCTTGTTGTCGAGGAAATGATAGTCGCCGGAGAGTCTGGTGTTGAAACTCTTGTAGTCCGTGTTGCGGCACATGCCGTCATGATCCATATAATTGACGGAGAGAGAAGAACTGCCGTTCTCGAGTCCACGGGACAGGGAGAGGTTGTAGTTCTGCATCAGGGCAGTCGAATATATTTCCTTCGCCCAGTCGGTGTCGGCCAGAGCCATCGTCTTGTCACCGCTCTGGTAGGTCTTGGCGATGACAGGAGTGCTGCCGTTGCCAAACAGCTGCGAGTTCGGATTGTTGCCGTTGTTGCCGTTCTGATAGGCCTGCCAGTAGCAGTCAGCCCACTGTCTGGTGTTCAGAAGGTCGATTCCGGTGGAGAAGGTCTGGGCAGTCTCGCTCATGTCGAAGTTCACACGGATCTCTCCTTTCTTGGCCTTCTTTGTCGTGATGATGATGACACCGTTTGCAGCCTGGGCTCCATAGATTGCAGCCGAAGAAGCATCCTTGAGAACCTGGATGGATTCGATGTCGGAGGAAGACACTATCGATCCCACATTGTCGCGGGTAGGCATTCCGTCAATAACATAAAGAGGACTGGAGTTGTTGATGGTAGTGGTACCGCGCACGAGAGTGGAAGTGTTGCCGCCGCCGGGAGCTCCGTCAGTGGTCACATTGATACCGGCCACCCTTCCCTGCAGGGCCTGCATGACATTGCCCGTAGGGATGTCGGCTACCTCCTTCATCTTGACGACAGCGACTGAACCGGTGAGGTCAGCCTTCTTCTCGGCCATGTAACCTGTCACCACGACTTCCTCAAGGAAACGTACATCATCTTCAAGAATTACGTTCATCCCTTCGGCAGCCTCGAGAGTGACGGACTTCATGCCGACAGAAGAGAACTGGAGCATCGTACCGGCAGGAACCTTGATTTCGAACTTGCCGTCGATGTCGGTAATGGTACCCAGGTCGGTACCGAGTGCAAGGACAGCAGCACCGATCACGGGTTCGCCGTAAGTCTTGTCGATGACAGTGCCGCTTGCAACCAGGTCCTGTGCAGAAGCCACGAATCCGCTGAGGATAAACGCGGCAGCACATAAGCAGAATCTGTGTAGTGATTTCATTTTCTATGTGATTAGTTGATGATAAATGTCCACGTCATTACACATGACAGTGTTGCAACAAATGTAACATCAACTTGACAAGCCGACATGAAATTTTGTTTCAAGTGCCACTAAAACCGTTACAATGAAACAAAAGTACCAAAAAAGGAATCAATTTTGGCTGGCCTGCCTGGGAAGTCTGTCAAAATAGTCCCTGTAACATTTGGTGAAATAGGAGGAAGATGAGAAGCCAACACTGTAGGCGACTTCGGAAATGTTGAGAGAGGTCTCCGAGAGGAGCCTGTCCGCCTTGGTAAGCCTCATCTGCCTCACGATCTCGACCGGAGATTTTCCTGTAAGCGCCTTGACTTTACGATAGAGCTGGACTCTGGACATGCAAAGCTCGGAACTGAGCTCCTCGACAGAAAACTCCGAATCGGACATCTTCTGTTCGATGATCTGCGTCAACTTCTGGAGGAAGGCGTTGTCCCTGCGCATCTCCTTCCCGACAGACTGCTCTGCATCCTCCTCTTCTTCATCTTGACCTTTGATGGTCAGCTCGATCAGTTTGTCACGCTGTTCCTCGAGCTCGTCCCGCTGGCGTTCTACAGTCTCCTTCTCCTCCTGGAGAATCTCGTTCAGGAGAGTCTTCTGGCGGTAGGCCCTGATATAGAAGAACAGGAGCACGACAATAACCAGCATGAAGAGAAGGACAATACCTATAATTATCTGCTGAAGAGTAATGGAATCGTGCATCCTTCCTGCCTGCAGGTGCATCATCTTCAGGTAGTCGCTCTGGCGTACAACCTCCTCGTGCTGCAGGAGAAGGATTTCGGCATTGGCATGGGTGACTATGCTGGAGCGCATAGTGGTTTCCCTGGCATATTCCTTTCCCCTGAGGATATCCAGAGCGAGAAGAAGGAGCTCGGTCCCCTGGGTAGGGTAAATTGCGGAAGCCGTGAGGATGGAGTCGGCCACCTGTCTTATCCCGCCGTCGGCGGAAGGCAGGGCATCCACGCCATAGAAAAGAATATCAGAGTCCCCTCTTCCGGCTTTACGGATCGCTTTCCGGGCGCCGATGGCCATCCTGTCGTTCCCTCCGAAAACCGCATCGACCGGACCATCATAGGATTCCAGCAGACGGGCCATGGCCTTTTCACCACCTTCCTCGGTCCAGTCGCCGTTTTCGAAACCTGCGAGACTGATTCCCGGATAATGGGACAGGGCATCCATGAAACCCTCATGGCGTTCATCGGCAGGAGAAGAGCCGACCAGTCCTCCGATCTCAAGGACGGTGCCCCTTCCCCCGAGGCTCTCGGCCATATGGTGCCCCAGCATATTCCCGATCTGGTAATTGTCCGCGCCGACAAAGGCCGTGTATTTCGGCGAATCCGTCTTTCTGTCAAAGAGTATTACAGGGATGCCGGAGTCGTAGACTCTGTCGATTTCCTCGGAAAGAGGGTCGACCTGGTTGGGAGAGACAATCAGCAGGTCGATGCCGGAGGCGGCCAGACTGTCAATCTGACGCTGCTGAAGTTCACTGTCATCGTTGGAAGAGACGAAGCGAAGGGTAACCCCATCGTTGAAGTAGGTCGCCATTTCCAGCTCTTCCTTCAGTTTCTGCCGCCAGGAATCTTCGGAGCATTGAGATACACCCACAATGAAATCTTCATTCCCTTTGTCGCAGGAAAGAAGAAGCGAAGCGGCTGTTGCCAGGAACAGCGCACGGAGAATGGAATAAGGTCTCATAGGCCTTGTTTTCAGTAAATATGGTGACCGCGTCAACGGGCACGCAATATAGGAATTAAAATTGAATATACCCATCCCCAGAGAGGGACAGAATCCGGAATATTTCCTAATTTTGTCAAAAAACAGCCGGTCAAACTGAAAGAACGAATGATATGCAAGAGATAGTCCATCTTCTCAACGAAATGTCCCCGTACCTGCTCCTGGGCTTCCTGCTTGCCGGAGTGATGCACGCGTTCCTGCCGAAAAGCTATTACGGACGTTACTTGGGAGACCGCAGTTTCAAGAGTGTCATCAATGCGGCCCTGTTCGGCATTCCCCTGCCACTGTGCTCCTGCGGAGTCATTCCTACAGCGATGTCACTCCGCAAGGAAGGGGCATCGAAGGGAGCCACGGTCTCGTTCCTGATAGCCACACCCCAGACCGGCGTGGATTCCATCATTGCCACCTACAGCCTGATGGGACTTCCGTTCGCGATTGCCCGCCCGATTGCCGCCCTGCTGACTTCGGTGTTCGGAGGCGGGCTTGTGAATATGTCGGAGCGGAATGAACCACGACAAGGCTGCGGAGAATCCTGCAGCAGGGAGCCGGAAGAGAAAAAGACCTTTTCGGCACGCTGCATCGATGC